>DATNNZ010000211.1:0-18574 GCA_035601575.1 Chthoniobacterales bacterium | reverse complement strand
TTTACCGGTCTTGACTGATTCAACGGCCGCTAAGGCGACCGCCAGAGATCGGATTCCGTCTTCTCCGGTTGCCGCCGGTTTGCCCTCTCCGCGGATGGCCGCATTGAAATGCCGGACGGCGAAGGAGTAAAGGTCTTCGCGAGCGCCGGGATCAATCTCCGTCTCTTCGGTCCCGCGACGGAGAATAATTCGTCCGACCGGCTCTTGAGTCATCACGTCGGTCGCCAGCAAGGATCCCTCCGTGCCGTGGATTTCGAAACCGGTCGAAGTGTGGCGAATGGTGAAAGAATCATGAAATTGCGCCAGAATATTTCCTTCGAAACGGATGACCCCCATGATGGTATCTTCCACTCCGCCTTGACCGAGTCCTTGGCTCGTTGATTGGGCAACGACCTCTTCTGCCCGCACGCCAAGAGCGAAATGAAGCGTGTCGGCATCATGGACCGTGATATCGAGCGTTACTCCGGCACCGGCGGCGGGCTTATCCAGACGCCATCCTTGGAGTCGAGGCGGAAGGTACACGGCATGAAAAACCCTCGCCGCCAGAGGCTGGCCAATCGTTCCTTCTTGGACGAGACGCCGCAGAGTTCGATGGGTCGGAGCACAGCGCAGATGATGATTTGTTCCGAAAACTAGTCCGGCTTGCGCGGCAGCCCTCACCATCTCCCGCGCATCGGACAAACTCAGAGCCAGAGGTTTCTCACACAGCACAGGTTTGCCGGCATGAATGGACGCCAGCGCTTGTTCCCGGTGTTTCTCGTTGGTGCTGCTGATATAGACAATGTCGAGATCGGGATCCGCCAGGAAGGTTTCGAGACTCTCATGCGCCTGGGGAATCGAGTTTTTCTTTGCGTACGATTTGGCGTGGTCAGCGTTTCCGCTTACAACCGAGTGCACCCCGCTATCGGGCTGCGCATTAATAGCTGGGATCATCCGGGTTTCAGCGATGTCGCTGGCACCAATCAAACCCCATCGTAGTTTTTGTTGTTTGCTCATTTTTCGGGAGGGATCGGATTAGAGGCAACGGGGGAAGAGAGCTGGGCGCCGCATGATGCTCGTACGATTAAACGCGGTTCCAGAATAATTCGCCGGATCGATGCTTCGGGCGCCGCGATCCGTTGCAGGAGCAGATCGGCCGCCGCTTCCCCTAAATTCGCCGGAGAAGTGTCGATCGTGGTTAGCCCAGGATGGCTCTGGGCCGCTTCCGCGACATTGTTAAATCCGACAATACCGAAGTTGACGCCTGGTGTTTTCCGATGCTGGAACAATGCCTCGATGGCACCAAGCGCCACGACATCGTTAAAGCAAAGGGCCGCGGTCGGCGCTTCGGCAAGTTTCAGCAGTCGGCTTAACCCTTCGCGTCCGCCGGCTCGGTTGGGAGAAGTTGGGACCACCAGCGAATCATCGACCGCCTGTCCGAGCGACTGCAGAGCGGATACATAGCCGCGAAAACGCTCTCGACCGGTGGATCGCCGAGGGTCTCCCCCCACAAATGCGATTCGACTGTGGCCAACGGACCGCAGATGTTTTACCGCCATTTCCGCGCCCGCAGCGTTATCGGTTCCCACAAAGTCGATGCCAGAAAGGAATCTGGCGAAGGCGACGGTTGGGACTCCTGGCACCGGACTGGGTTCGTTATCCGGCCGCAAAGTCGGGCAAATCAACAACCCGGCTGCTGGAAACTCGTGCATTGTCCGCCAGACCCGGTCTTCTTTCTTCGGATCCTCGGACGTATTGCCCAGGAGAGTGACATATCCGGCAAGGTCGAGCCGGCGTTCGATCGCAACAATCACTTCGGCGAAGAACGGATTGGCAATATCGGAAACGATCAATCCGATGGCATGCGATCGCTGGGTTCGTAAGCTGGCGGCAGCGCGGTTATAAATGTAGCCGAGCAGACGCATACTTTTTTGAACGCGGAGCCGAGTGCCGGGGGCTACGGTCGGAACATTGCGCAGAACCAGCGACACAGTGGCGCGAGAGACGCCGGCATGCTCGGCGATATCGTTCAGTGTGATACGAGATTGGGCCGCTGGGCTTGGAGCGCTGGGGGGCATTTTAAATATCGATCTAAAAGGAAGACTACCTAGGAGAATTCCACAGAACAGCTCCGGAAAAGCAACCTTTAATTAGATCGATCTAAATCCGAAAACCCGTTGTGTCAACGAATAAATTCTTTGACCCCCAAAACCCAACTTTGCCGCGAATGAGGCCATGATCTGCAAGCGGGCGAAGTCGGAAGCGGCAACCCCCCTCCGAATCTTCGGTAGAAGCAATCTCTAATTTTCCTGGTTTTCTCCAGAAATTCGCGCGATGACGACTTTTCCGATGGGATCTCCCCAGAATACGAACCGCCTAGGACATATCTGGGACGCGTTCGTCACTTGGCACACGACCCTCGATTCCCCGCGCCCAGAGATCGCCGAAGGCTTACGCATGGCGGTCGGAATATTTGTTCCGATCCTGATCGGCCGGGAACTCGATCACATTTCCTGGGGCGTACTCGTCGCACTAACGACTTTTTGGGTTCTGCTGTGCGATACGGGCGGTTCTTATCGTCAGAAAGCCTTCTCCATGGCCGTCTCCTCGATTGCGATTATTGCCGCGTTCGTCGTCGGAGCCTGGGCCTGCCAATCGAGCATCATGCATCTCGCAGGCATCTTTGTTTGGCTTTCGATAGCGGCTCTTGTTGGCATAACGGGAAGCACCGCAGCTCAAGCAGGTTTGATGAGTTCCACGATGTTTATCGTGACCATCGCTCTGTTTGTGCCTGGCGAATTTTGGATCCGTAGCGGGCTCTGCTGCATCGGGGCGGTTTGGGCAATGTCGCTCTCATTGGCGCTCTGGCCGCTGCAAAGCTCTTCTCCGGTCTTCAATTCCCTGGGAATTAGCTATTTGAAGCTGGCTCAACTTCTGGGGACATTCTGGTCTGGTAGCTTAGCAGGCCGGCCGCTCAATAACATCGGCTTCGCTTTGGCGTTCGACTCATTCATCACGCAGCTTGAAAACACCCGAACGATTTGGGGAGCAATCCGTGCCCGGCGAGCTGGCCCAAGTGTTCGAAGCATTCAACTGCTTCGGTTGATCGAATTACTCGACAATATTGGTGGAGTTGTGGTTGCGCTTCGCCAACTCGTTGCTCTACTCGACCAGAGCCCACGGCGCGCCGAGATCATGCAGGAATTGCATTCACTCACGGCCGATCTCGGCACGGTGGTCTATCAATTGGCCCGTTCCATTCCGAAGCGGGGCCGGACTTTGGATTCGAAACAGGCAGACGCCACTCTGCAAAGAGCGGAGGAAAGAATCGAAGCATTGTTCACGACCGAAAGCAGCGGCCGGGCTCAACTCTACTCGCACCTGGAACTGGAGAGCACCGCGCTAAACCTGATCAGCCAGATCCGAAAAGCAAAGAAGCTGATTGCAAATCTGGAATCGAATCGAGACGAAAAAGAGACCCCTGCGGAGGTCAGCTCAGAGCCGGAAACCAAGCCCTTTCGTTTTTGGAGAACAATCAGAGACAACCTGTCGTTCGAGTCCGACGGTTTCCGTCATGCTCTGCGACTCGGGTTCATCGCCACCTTGGGCCAGGCCATCGCCACTGTTCTGCAACTGCCCCGTGGGTATTGGATTCCTGTGACGATTCTATTTATTCTTAAACCCAATTTCGGCGGAACACTACAACGCGCGGTGCTTCGGCTCACTGGAACTGTTTTAGGTGGATTAATCGCGGCTGCTTTTTCTCTCACAATTCAAGAAGAGGTCATACTGATGGCCATTCTGCCGCTCCTCGCTTTCGCAGCGCTCTCCGTACGACCGATTAATTATGGGCTATATACTCTGGCTCTCACACCGATGATCATGGTCATGTTGGACGTTGGCCACACTGCCAACTGGGAGACCAGCTTCTTGCGCGTGCTCCACACTTTTATCGGCGGAATCTTAGCGGTCGTCGGCGGATATCTGTTCTTCCCGATTTGGGAAAAGCAAAAATTACCTGGTGAACTTGCGGCGGTACTTAACGCGAATGCCGATCTTCTCCGGGCCATCCTCATCCAATCGCCAGGCGAAGACAAAGGAGAAAGAATATGGCGACAGCTTCAGCGAAAAGCGGGGTTAGCTCTCGCGAATACCGTGACGGTCGGTCAACGCGTACTGAGCGAACCGACCCATTTGGGTGCTGAGGTAGAAGCGTCGCTAGCCGCGGTCAACGACGCCCGCGAGATCTTTCATACTCTTTCGGCGCTCATGGAAAGCCACGTGTTGTCGCCGGGCCTTTCGAATCACCTCCGTGAACTTGGAATGGATCTGGCAAACTTTCTTGACGAGTTGGCCAGTCGGATCCCTCCGGACCAAAAATTACCCAGGCCGCCGAATGTCACGAACTGGAAGGATCGCCTGCAGCAAGAGCAGGATCATGGTCACGCTGATCCCTCGACCGATTCTGCCGCTGACGCAGCTCGGCGAGAGTGGCTCGTCACTCAATTTGAGGCGTTAATTGATGCCATCCAGGCGCTCTACTCGGCGGTCTGCCGGTTGCACAGTGACGAAGAGATATCGCACCAAGGGACGCCGCCGGGAAAAAGAGAAGCAGCTCAGTCGATGGCAGCGGCGCATGGCAGACGATAAGTCGGTAATCGGTAATCAGTAATCAGTAATCAGTAATCGGTGAACGGGGGACACAGATTGATCGCACAGATGGGGCTTAAACCCGGCGCGATACACCGAAATGGAATCGCCCACGTTTCTTGTCGCGGCTAGGTTTTCACCTTACCAATGGCGCGATGGCACGCCCGTGTGTTTCTTATCACCGATCACCGATCACCGATCACCGATCACCGATTACTGATTACCGATTACCGACCTCGTTCAGTCGCGAACGTCGCGATGGCGACTGCGGTTCTGGCGCTTTAACGCACACAACTCCGGGGACGTCTTGAGCTCGCATCAAGCCAGCGAGCTAACCGGACAGTCGCCGCTACCGCTCCTTGACTCCTACTGCTATTCCCGCGACGCGTTCGGAATCGGCGCGGTGTTTAACGCTGAATCCACGAATTGGTCAAAATCCTGATTCAGTTTCCTGCGCGCTGAGGCATCGATATAAAGCATGTGGCCGCTCTCGTAGTATTGAAGTTGGAGATTCTGACGGATGGTCAGATCGAGATTCATCGAGTGCGTCACGTTAAGAGCGGCGAAATAAGGAGTCGCCAAGTCGTAGTAGCCACAACACACCATGACTTTCAGGTACGGATTTCTGCTCATGATCTTGCGCAGATTCTCCGCAACATCGAGGTATCGATCTCTGGAGAACAGCCAGGGGTGGACCTCAGCGAATCTTTCGTATGGCAAATCGTTCTCGTATTTGAGGTCCCGACGCACATAGTCGTAGAACGCGGCCGTGAACGGTCCATCCACAGCGAGCTCACTTGGATCAAAATCTTCTCGGTCAGTTCCCGGATAGTAGCGGATACCCGTAAAGCGACTGTCGTACCGGCCGATTGATCGATTCTCTTTTTTTAAGAGATCGACGAAAAACCGCTCGTCCGGCTCGCGCAAATGTTCCTGGACGAGGTACGCAGGATCGAGACCGGTAAAGCGGGCGAGCTGGGCGGCAATCGCTTGCTGTTCTTCGGTTGAGAGCGCGTCGCCTTTAGCCAGAGCGACTAGATAAATATTAGTAGCGAAGTCTTCCACGCGTTTCAAAAGATCGGGGAGCGAGAGTTGCTGCAACTCCGGCACAAGCTTCCGGTGGTACCACGCGGCCGCTGCATAGGACGGAAGGAATAGGGGATACGGTACATCGTTGCCATAGCTCATATCGATCGTCTGAAAATTAAGGGCCGAACCGATCAGAATGATTCCGTTCAAAGACATCGCATACCGGTCTTGCAGATAGTCGCCAAGACCAGCCGCCCGTGTCGTGCCGTAACTCTCGCCAGCCAAAAATCGTGGCGAAGCCCATCGGCTGTTTTTCGTCGTCCACAACCGGATGAAATCGCCCACGTGCTGAATATCCTCTTTGTATCCCCAAAATTGGCGGGAATTTTCGCCTGGCGCCGGCCGGCTGTAACCGCTAGGAACCGGATCAATGAAGACCAGATCCGTTTTGTCCAGCCAAGTCGATTCGTTATCGATCAACTTTGACGGTGGCGGGAGCGCTTCGCCGCGGTCGGATAGCAAGACTCGCTTTGGACCGATTCCGCCGAGATTCAGCCAAATCGCCGCTGAGCCTGGTCCACCGTTGAAGACAAACGTTAATGGCCGAGTGGACGGATCGCCCGCCTCCGTCGCGACATACGCTACATAGAAGACTTGAGCCTTTGGCTTCCCTTTTACCGGATCGACTGGCTTTTCCTTCGCCTTTTCGGGACTTGGTTCCTCCTTCCCTGGAGGTTCGGTTACGCCGTCCAGTTTGCTGGAATCGGTAAGCAGCAGATAACCGGTAATCGCCTTGTATTTAAGCGTCTTTCCGCCCGGTAAAGTCAACGTGTGCTCGGTTATCACCGGCGGCGGCGTTTGAAATTCTTCTGGTTTTTCTTCAGGCTTAGCCGGCTTAGGGGGCGGAGTCGGAGTCGGTGGCGGCGTCTGGGCGCGAAGTGCGCCGGCGGCCATGATCCAGAGCGGCAGAAATCTGAGCGCAATGCGTGCGTAAACTAAGAATGATGGCATAACGGGTCTCTGCATAAACGCGAAGAGTGGAGCGATTACAACTGGGATGTATAAGGAATTGACGAACGAGATCGACGATTTACAATACTTTTTTAGTAGGGTTAAACACAAGGAACCAGAACATCCCGCCATTTCAGTCCGCGCAAGAACTGCAGCAATTGGGACAAAAAGCAGTCGGTTTCCCATGTCTAGCTCTATTCTAAGCCCAAGGGTGTACCAATGGATTCTCCTCTTCACCAAAATTCTGTCGATGTCGCCATTATTGGCGCGGGATTCAGCGGGACGATGGCGGCAATTCATCTCCTCAGGCAGACGGACGACCGAATTACGGTCGGCTTGGTCGAACGAACCGCGCAATTTGGCAGAGGTTTAGCTTACAGGACTCGAGACGCTACCCACCGTCTGAATGTGCCGGCGGCAAAAATGGGCGCTTTTTCCGAAGATATCGGGGGGTTCTATCACTGGTTACAGAGTCGATCCGAACGCCTGCGAGCGGTCGGCATACACACACTTCACCCGAATGCTTTTGTGCCGCGGCTGCTCTTCGGAGAATACCTCGAGGACCTGCTGGCGGAGGCAGAAACCGTTACACCGAGCTTGCAAAAAATTGCTGACGAAGCAGTCGACCTTGTGCCGCTGCTTAACGGCTCGTTTCGCATCGAATTCTCCGCCGCTCCGCCGCTCATTGCCGACCAGGTGGTTCTCGCGCTTGGTAATTTTCCACCAGGCGATCCACCGCTCAAGAACCGCGCGTTTCACCAGAGCGATCGCTACCTGGTTGACCCTTGGTCCGACGAAACTCGCTGCAAACTGTCGGAGCCCGGAGATGTATTGGTGTTAGGATCGGGACTGACCGCATTGGATCTGCTCTCGAGTCTGTCGCACTCCAAATCGTCCGGGACCATTCATGTGCTTTCACGACGCGGCTTATTCCCGCGCCCACACCTTCCAGTCGAAACTTACCCACCATTTATTGATCCTCATCATTTGCCTTCTTCGGTTCGGATGCTGTGTCGCTTGATTCGCCAGGAGATTGAGCATGCGAACAAGGAAGGCAAAGACTGGCGAGCGGTCATCGACTCGATTCGGCCCTTTTCTCAGTCAATCTGGAAAGCTGTTTCACGAGATGACCGGCGGCGATTCTTGCGCCACCTCAAAGCTTTTTGGGAACCGCACCGGCATCGGGTCGCGCCAGAAGTTCTCGCGATCAAAGAGAGCCTCGAAACCAGGGGGCGCCTTTGTTGTTACCGCGGTCGGGCGATCACAATTGAGGAACGACAGAATCAATTAGAAATTACTTTCTGTCAGGCCGGAGAAAACCGAATTTTGCGCGTCAGCTACGTTATCAATTGTACCGGCCCGGAATGTAACTACCACAAGCTCAAAGATCCATTGGTGGTTCAACTCTTCGCCCGAGGATTGATTGTTCCAGATCCTCTTTTTCTGGGATTGGATGTCGGCACCGGCGGAGCGATTCTGAATCTGCTCGGAGAACGGGTTAAAAATCTTTATACTCTGGGCAGTCCGCAAAAGGGTCTCCTTTTCGAGACAACGGCAGTGCCCGAGCTTCGTGTTCAAGCAAGAGATCTGGCCTCACGGATTTTGAAGCAATACCAAATTCAAGACAGCATCAAACAAGAAGATTTCATCCCGGACCCGGCCTACGCCTATCAAATCTAAGGCTCACGCGCAGACGCAAAGGCATAGCGCGGCGGAGCCGCAACCAAAGCTGATCAGAGGTGATTAGTAAATTAAACAGCGCTGCGGCTGGAGGGGATAGGAATCGCGTTCGGCGCTTTGCGCAAGCAGCGGCGACTGTCCCTTTAGGGAGCCTCGTGTTCCCGGCTAAAGCGGTGGAACGAAGCGATTGGTGTGGCGGACCTAGAGGCGCAGTCGCCATCGCTCGCCATCACCCTATGGCACCACTGTTCGGGCGAACGACGCCAAGGCGACTGCGTTTTCGGGTTGGGTGAACGAGTCGCTCCGTTGGGCTCTCTAAGTTCAATGACACGTGGTGCTTCGAAGGACAGTCGCCGCTGAAGAATCGGGCCCGCTATCTGAAAAGGCCTTTCCCGTCAGCGTTATTCCCGGAGAGTGATTGGTGAGAGGAAAAACCTTCCAAAAACCGAACGATTTTCAGAGGTGGCAGTGCGAAGAAAGGGTATGAAACACGCCAGGATGGGTAGGGCGATACACACCATCGAGCGACAGCGAGATCAGGTGTGTGAGCCAAAACAAAAGGCGTCGCAAGCTTCTCAGGCCAGCACGAAAGGCTCACAGTCCGGCAATCGAGTTTGTCGTGCTAGTGGACACGTAATATGCCGGACTGTATCGCCCTACCGATCGGAGAGGATTCGCCGCTCCCCCTATTCCTTCTTTTCCGGAGTCGCACTTCCTTTTGGATGTCCAGCTCCCTCTTTTCCTCCGCCTTCAGGCTTATGAGGCATCGCGGCTGGGTGCGTTTCTTCGGCCTTTTTTTCCTGCGTCGGCTGTGAAGGGGGCGTTCTAGTTTGCTTCTTCTCTTCAGGCGTCGGCTTTGGCGTCGAAACCTCGCGCGGTGTCGCTTTCACTTCTGGAGTTGATTTCGGCGTAGCCAGGTTCGTCGGCTCGTGACGTTGAGTCGCGCTCGGCTTCGGCGCTTCCTGGATTGTCGATTCACGACGTGGCGTTGAAGTCGGCTTTTCGATGTTCGCCGGTTGATGCGGAGTCGATGCCGGTTTTGGGGTGGCCAGGTTCGCCGGTCCGGCAGGCGGTGTGGTTTCCGATTTCTTTTCCGAAGGCGGCGTTGCTATAATATGAGGCGTCCCGGAAGCATGGGGTGTACTCTGCCCAGGCGGCAAATTGCCCGTCTCCTTCGGCGTTGGACTTCCGGCTGGCCTATTCTCTTCAGACCTTGGTTGTCCCGGAGTCGCCGACGGCTTCGGAGCGTTCAGATTCGGCGGAGTCGCCTTTTGAATATTTGGCGATGCTCCCGGCACGGCTCCGGTTGGCGACTGTTTCGATCCAGGTGTGGTGGCTTTACCTCCGGTCGCGGTTGGCGATGCGCCAGGTATCCCGGCGGGTTTCACGCCAAGCAGGTTCGGCGGCACGGACTTCTTTCCGGCCACCACAGGCGAACCACCCGGAGTGGCATTGGCAGCCGGCGTTTTCTGCCCAGGGCCAGTTCCTGGTCTCACCAAATTAGGCGGCGTTTGCTTTTGCCCAGCGACCGCGTTCGGAGAGCCCGTCGGGTGAGGCGATCCGGCAACCTGAGCCTGACTGCCAATCTGTGGTTTCGCAAAAGGTGTCGGTTTCGGCAGGTCCTTGGGCGGAGTAGCCTGTGCGGCAATGGTCTTCTTGAGCTTCTCTGCGTCCTGCGGCTTCACGCCTTGCCAACCTCTTTCGACAACCGGATTGGCAATACGGTTTTGAACGGCCGGTGTCTGCGTTGCTGCTGCTTTAAGCGTAGCAGCCGGTGCCACCACTTGGAGCTGGTTACCCTGCAGGGTCTGCCCGTATTTCGCGTTTGGATCGGTCGCCGGGTTAAGCGCAAGTTTAACCTGTTGGATATTCTGGTTGGTCTTGGCCGCAACGGTTTGAACCGGTGGCCCGAAGTTATTGATAACGTTGTTGTTAGTGACGATATTCGTAACGTTTTTTGTCTCAGTAATAATCTGAACGTTTCGCTCAGGAGGCTCGATGAACTGCGCATAGCTCGGTGCGGACCAATGCGAATAGCTGATAAAATTGTAAGCAGACGGTCCAACGTCATAATACGAATCGGACCAGGAAGAAATCCCGACCTGGACGGAGAGGTTCGCTTCGGGCGGAAGAGGAGCCCAGCCGACGTGTTCGTCACTCTCTCGCCATGAGACCCAAGCTGGAGCCCATTGATGTCCCGGAACCCAGCACCATCCCGCTCCGCCTATATTGACCCACCGTCCATAGTGATAGGTTGCCCACCCAAAATGCTCGTCCGAGTTCCAATACCAACCCCGATCGGTCCAAACCCAGTGACCATCGCGGTAGGGCCTCCAGCCCTCTGATACCCGCGGTCGGAAGCAATAACCGTAGTTGCCAGCGTCCACCCAGGAGCCTTCATCGGAGGACAACTTCGTATAAAAAACGTTATAATTTTCCTCATTCGTTTCAGAAACCTGCTGCCCTTGGCCGCGAGGTTGGGGCTGAGTAAACGCTTGTCGTTGACCCTGCGGCGGCAGCGCGCCGCCGGCCATCGGCTGATTGCCGCGACCTGCTGGAACGGCAACGAACGCCGCCATCGAATTATCGGACGTGGTTCCGTATCCAACAATCACTCCTTGATCGTTAATGCCATAAGCGACATCCAACGAATTGAATCCAGCATCCGAGAGATTTCCAGCAACCTTGTCCAGTTCGACTAGCTGTCCTTTCGTGTAAAGGAATGCGCGTTTCTGATCGTTGCTGTCGCTCTCTCCAACAATTTCGCCGGAGTTATTGATTGCCCGGGCAAAACTCGCATTGTCGTAGCCGGGCAACGTTCCCAAATCTTTCAGTTGGGAATGATCGAAAAGAAAAGCATGGGCAGGCCCTTCGCCAGTATCGCTATCCCCCACCACTTGACCGTTTTTGTTAATGGCAAGCGCCTCACTGTTTGCGCCTCCTAATGTCGTCAAGTCGGTGGTATTGCCGTTCGCAGTCAGGAAACCGTGGAACGCATTGTTGCCGGCGCTGTGTCGTCCAACGATTTGGCCGGCATCATTAATCGCGTAAGCAGTTTCGAGAGCATCCGGCTCGTTTGAGCCACCCAAGCCGAGATCTTGGACCGAACCGTTGGAGAACAATACCGGCCGATGATTCTGGCTGCCGCTTTGGCTATCGCCCACTACGGCTCCACTGTTGTTAATGCCAAAGGCTTCGCTGGTAGAGGCGCCATCGAGCGTACCTAGGGATGCGATCGGCCGGTTTCGTGAAAATATGAACGCGAGCAGATTCCCGTTCCCGTCCTGGCTGTAGCCGGTGACCTGGCCGGCGTCGCTAATGGCACACGCGGCAGTGAGTTTGCCACCGAGCGAACCCACATCGGTCATTGATTGATCGGAAGAGGAATAAAGGAATGCTTGATAATCTTCTCCCTGAAAACTGTAACCAACGACTTCGCCTTTGTTGTTTATTCCGAGCGCTACACTGTTGGCGCCTTGGGGCGTAGCAATCCGAGTGATTTGATAGCGGTTTTGCGCGATCGCTGCGGAAGCGCAACAAATCACGCACACCAATCCAAGGGATTTCAAAACGAGGAGCGCTCGGGTGGCTTGGCGCCGCATTTCATCGGCAAGAGTCAATCGAATCGCATAACGGTTTTTCATAGGGTAAAGCAGCGTGTCGTAATCCCACGATCCAAAGAGCCAAACAAGCCCCGAAAGCTTTCGGGGCTAGTTCATCGTCTCGTAAAGGGCAGGCACGGGTTCTAAACAATGATCGTCAGGGAACAACTTCTTGGACTTCGATATTTCGGAGCATCGAGATCACCATCTGAAGACGGAGCTCCACAAAATCTCATTCAAAAATTTTTCCGACCGATTGCGCATCGGTTGCGGCACCAAGATTTCGGATCCGTTTTTGCGAGAATTTTCAATTCTTCGTCGAAGCTTCGGTTGCGATCGCATCTTCGGTAGCGGCGACTGTCCAATTAGGCTTCTGGTTTTGGCATGACCTCGAAATCGAAGCGGAGCTGCGCGCTTGGTACTACCACAAACCGCAGTCGCCATTTCTCGTCATCTTTCCTGGACGGCTCAAGCCCGGCATACGAACCCATGGGGAGTGCTCGCCGATTGCTCGATCAAAACCGGAGCATGCTTGGCTTTCGATGACGTGAGGATTAGATGTTGAAGATTAATTCTTGAAGATTTGTTCAGGTTGGTTCCGAGCCGAGCGTGCGGTGGGATGGAAACGAAGGCGGCTGCGGTTTGTCGTCACGCCAAGCGCACACCTCCGCTCGAATTTCGAGGTCGCTTGGAGATAGCAAGTGCTTCGCTGTTGCTACCCCCTAATGTACCAAGATCTTTGAGTTGGCCGTTGCTCCATTGAAAGGTGTGAAAAATGCCGTTGCCGGAATCGAATCGCCCGACCACGATTCCATTGTCACTAATTCCATATGCAGTCTCGAATGCGTCGGCTGCCTCGTTCGTGCCGATACCGAGATCTTGCAATTTTCCTGAATAAAGAAAGGGCCGGTGCGCGGCACTGCTAGTCGCGCTATCGCCAACTGAGACCTAAAGGGATCTCGCCACGGCCTAGCAACGGCGTAGCAACGGCCGGACCGCTACCAATCACTCGGCAGAACATCGAGTTGTGGCGTCATCTTTTTTCCCGCGTAACTTTTGATTCTGGGTTCCCGTTGCACTTGAATCACAAGGTAAGTCAACTGAGCTCAAGATTTTTGGAACATTTAGATGCCTAACACCACCCCTTATGCGCTCCGACAATCTCGCGTCGTTAACATTGACGACTTACGTTCCTTAGCTCGGCGCCGTCTGCCAAAGGTCGTATTCGACTATCTAGATGGAGGCGCCGACGGCGAAGTCACGTTGCAGGAAAATTGCCGAGCATTTGGAGCGGTCACTTTCCGACCGCGTCAGGCAATACCGGTATCCAAATGCGATTTGGGCACCCGGGTATTGGGTTGGGATATTTCCTTCCCTGCCCTTCTCGCTCCCATAGGATACAGCCGCCTCATGCACCCTGGCGGAGAAGTGGCAGCCGCACGGGCCGCCGGAGCAGCCGGTACTGCATACATCCTTTCGACGATTTCCGGTCACCGGTTGGAAGACGTCAAGGCGGGCTCTTCCGGGCCCGTGTGTTACCAGCTCTACCTGATCGGTGGCAGAGGGGCCGCTGAACCGGCTATTGAACGTGCACGCGCCGCAGGTTTCTCAGCCCTGGTCATTACCGTCGACACCGCCGTATCCGGAATGCGCGAACGAGATTTCCACAACGGGATGAAAGAACTGCTGAGCGGTGGTCCTTTTGACCAGATCCCGTTCCTGGCGCAACTGCTTGCGCGTCCGGGCTGGCTGGCCAGCTTTTTCCGCGATGGAGGAATTCCAAAGTTGCCTAATATTGTCATCCCTGGTCAGGGACCGATGCCCCTCATTGACGTAAATGCGGCTCTTTCTCAGTCAGCATTCACTTGGCAAGACCTGAAGTGGATCCGAAACGTTTGGCCCGGCCCGATTGTTATCAAAGGAGTGCTTACCGGGGATGATGCGCGGCGATGCATCGATGAAGGTGCAACCGCAATCGTCGTCTCGAATCATGGTGGACGCCAACTTGACTCCGTATCGCCAGCCTTACAAGCGCTGCCGGAAGTGGTAGCTGCTGTGAACGGCCGCATTGAGGTACTGGTCGACGGCGGTGTTCGCCGCGGCAGCGACATCGTCAAGGCCATCTGTCTCGGAGCTCGCGCGGTTCTGATCGGTCGCGCGTACGCGTACGGGCTTGGTGCGGCCGGAGGGCCGGGGGTAACACGAGCCCTGGAAATCTTGCGGGCCGATGTGGAACGCACCCTCAAACTACTCGGTTGCTCGTCCATTGCCGCGCTCGATCGCTCCTACGTAGATGTGCCCGCGAACTGGCGAACTAGCTAGCCGCCGGTCAAACTTGAGACTGAGCTTAACGGTAGGACAGAGATGAGGAATCTCTGCCCCCCTGGGTAACGCAGGGGTTGTGAATACGCTCCTCTTCGTTGTCCCGAACTTGCTCACCGGTTCGTCGTACCATTGAACCGAACGAAAAAACGATGACTACGACACCAATCATGGCAGACGCTATTTTCTCCAGCGTGACGAGATTAGCTGCCGCAATCCGGGCGGGACAGATTTCAGCGGCCGAAGTGCTGGAGGCGCATCTGGCGCAGATTGCTATACACAATCCTGCGCTCAACGCTGTCACCACTATCGATGCCGGCAAGGCACAGGAACGGGCGCGTGCGGCGGATGCAGCATTGGCCCGCGATGAAATCTGGGGACCGCTTCATGGCGTCCCTTTTACGCTGAAAGACGCCCATTCGACTGCGGGTATGCCCACGACGGTGGGATTTCCACCGCTGGCTGGCCACGTACCGGCGGAAGACAGCACCGTGACAGCTCGCCTCAAGCAGGCCGGAGGCGTGCTGATCGGCAAAACGAACGTACCGACGATGCTGGGCGATTTTCAAACCGACAACCCGGTCTTTGGCCGCACTAATAACCCGTGGAATCTAGAACGCACTCCGGGCGGCTCCAGTGGTGGCGCGGCAGCAGCGCTCGCTTCCGGGATGACCCCGTTTGAGATTGGGACTGATCTGGCCGGCTCGATTCGACTGCCAGCACATTTTTGTGGCCTGTTTGGTCTTAAGCCGACTGAAAGACGGGTCTCGCTGGCTGGACTGATCCCCAATCCTCATGGCACACCCCGAAGTGTCCGCGCCATGAGTTGTATCGGGCCAATGACCCGCACGGTCGAGGACTTAGCCCTACTTTTTGGGGTAATCGCAGGACCGGATGTACGCGATACCGAAGTGCAGCCTGTGCCGGTAGACATTGTGCCAACACCCTCTCTCAATCGGCTGCGGATCGCGTTTACCCAAACGTTCCCAGGATTTCCAGTCGCCGCGGATGTTCGCGACTCGATCAATGAACTGGCGCGACAGCTTGATCGTTCAGGTGCCATGGTTGAGGAAGCGACACTGCCGGAGTTGGATTTCCACCAAGAACTGGCTGCCGCCGGTCAACTAATTGGTATGATGATTGGAGCGTTCCAGCAGGAACAGCGAGAACAACCAGCCACCCTTCCACAGTACCTGGAGATACTCCACCGGCGCGACCAGTCCATTATCGCCTGGGAGCAATTTTTCCAGGCGTGGGACGCGCTGATTTGCCCAGCATCCATGATCACAGCATTTCCTCACTGTGAACCGGGCGCGCCGCTCCGCGTCGATGGTCAGGATGTAGATTATTGGATGGTAAGCGCCCACGGCACTTTATTCAATTACACTGGTCATCCGGCAGTCGTGCTGCCGTTCAAGCTCGATCGTGATGGTCTACCGATCGGGGTGCAGTTAGTTGGAAAGCGCTGGAATGAATCCGGCCTTTTGGCCATCGCAAAGGCTCTCTCGCCGGTAACCGGCGAATTCCGGCGACCACCGAGCTACTAGCAACTCGGATTTTACCGCTCCTTCAGAGTTCCTGCCCTGCTTTTGGGGCAGCCCAGAATTCCGCAAAGCCTCCACGCTCGGAGTCTGTCGAATTGAACGCCGGTCTAACTAAGCGTGATAGTGGATATTGGGTGGCGGGTAAGGCGCGAAGCGCTGATGAGATTTTAGCCTGGGCTGTTAGGCCCAGGTAAACGCCCCCCTAGAGGTCCAGCGCTGAAGGCGCGGTGGATTTTGAGAACCGCTCAAGCCCGAGAGATAGCGTGCGAGACGGTTCGGGGGTTAGGTCAATTTGCCGATATTGCTCGAGACAATAAAGCAACCATTTCCGCCGCACCTTCAGCGCTACTCGCCTTTATTTCACATTCCCTGGGCCTAATAGCCCAGGCTATAATCTTTTCTGCGCTTCGCGCCTCTTCATCGCTCTATAGCGAAATTGAATCCAAAATCCGACCGGCTCCTGGGCTATAATCTGGCGGTGCTTCGACCCTCTCTACATTCTAGATTCCAAAATCCTAGCTTCTAAATTCTAGCTTCGGGTTTCGGCTTTGAAAGCTGACTGCTCGTTACTGCGACCCTTCCAGGCTGGTCCATTGGGAAAATCGAATTGTTCAAGAGTTTCGGGTCGGAGGGTGATGCTGTACCCAGGCTTTTCCGGAGGCATGTAGCGTCCATTACGGATCACGACCGGATCAAGAAAATGCTCATGCAAGTGATCGACATATTCGATCACCCGGCCTTCCAGCGAAGCTGAGACGCAAATGTAGTCGAATAAGGAAATGTGCTGAACGTATTCGCACAGGCCGACGCCACCTGCGTGCGGGCACACCGGCACCCCAAACTTGGCCGCCATCAACAAGACAATCATTACCTCGTTAAGGCCGCCCAGTCGTGCACTGTCAATCTGACAAAAATCGATAGCCTCTGCTTGCAGCAGTTGTTTAAACATGACGCGGTTATGACAGTGTTCGCCCGTTGCCACTCCGATCGGAGCGATCTGCTTTCGAATAGTGGCGTGCCCCAGAATGTCGTCCGGGCTGGTCGGTTCTTCGATCCACCACGGTCGAAATTCAGCCAGACGATGCATATTGCGAATAGATTGGTCGACGCCCCATACCTGATTAGCATCCATCATGAGCTTGCGTTCCCAACCGATCTCCTCGCGCAGGATTCGAGCACGGCGAACATCTTCTCCGATATCGCCGCCGACCTTTTGTTTGAAATGGGTCCAACCGGCAGCGACCCCTTCGCGCGCCAAACGACGCACCTTTTCGTCCGAATACCCAAGCCAGCCCGCTGAGGTGGTATAGGCCGGATAACCCGATTCTCGCATCTGACGCTCCCGCTTCCCTTTGGTCGGGACGTTGGCCTCTAGGAGCGCAATCGCTTCGTCTGGCGTCAGCGCATCGGTTACGTAACGAAAGTCCAAGCACCGCACCAACTCCGGTGGGCTCATGTCAACCAGTAGCTGCCAAACCGGTTTACCCTGAAACTTCGCCCACAGATCCCACACACCATTGACGATTGCGGCGGTAGCCAGATGAATGGCGCCTTTTTCCGGACCTAACCAACGTAACTGGCTATCCCCGGTGGTGAGGTAGCGCCAGAATCCACCCATGTCAGCAACGATATCCTCCAAGGTCGCACCGATGACGAGTGGAGCGAGCGACCTCACCGCGGCCAAGGAGATCTCGTTTCCACGACCGATCGTGAAGGTTAATCCATGGCCCGCAAGTCCATCCGGTGCATTCGTTTCGAGGACTACATATGTCGCCGAATAGTCGGGGGCAGGATTCATCGCGTCAGAACCGTCAAGGGCACGCGAGGTCGGAAAACGAATATCGTGAACGGTGAGGTCAGTGATTTTGATTGGCATAGAAGTGTCTCAATTACGTCGGGGTTAGCGCTTCTAACAAGATGCACGCCCGTCCCACGATTTCGATCGTCCCCCCGCCCAACCGCCAACCGTTAACCGTAATACGGCCTGAGAATGGGAGGAAGATTTCCGACCCGTAGCGCGCGCTCGATCGTAAAGGCTGGTTCAACTACTTCGGCTCCCATAGGGATCAGTCGCCCTGCCTTCAGCGCGGCCACCGGCACACCATCGCGGAGAAGGATTCGGTGTGCGTTGATCGCCGCAATGCGCAGCCCGGGCGTGAGAATCCCCGCAAGATTCAACGGATCCGCAGCACTGATCTTGATCAGAGCGCCAGTGGCCGGCATTTTGCGGATCGAGCGCAGTAACCCGACTGCCTCCGGTAGAGCAAACTGTTCGCCGCTAACACCGTTGACAAAATAACCACCCCGAATCTCGCCCTGCGCTTCTAGCTTTCGATAGGCACGGCATAGTTCAAACCAGGAAACACGGAGAGACTCTCTTTCCATCATCCGCCGGAACACTACGCCGTAACGCCGCAGGAGTACCCGGGCAAAAGCCTCAATCGCTTCGTCGCGTTTGCTTGCTTCAGGTGGTTTGATCGGGCGCAATAATGACCACCGTCCGGCAAATTCTACACTGGTAATTGCTTTATGATGCCTATGTCGTTCCGTCGACGAAAACGGCGCCCGTTTCTCTTCCGGTATCAGCAACGCGCGCAGACCTTCAAAGCTGTCGGCTGTCACCTGGCCTTGGGCAACTAACTCGGCTAAAGCCCGCTCAACTCGCGAACGCAATAAACCGGTCTGTTTTACCAGCTCGCCGAAAAAGAGCGCACCTCCCCGCGACAATGTCTCTAGAGTGTGCTGGGTATCCGGCGA
>DATNNZ010000210.1:0-5717 GCA_035601575.1 Chthoniobacterales bacterium | reverse complement strand
GCAAGAGTAAAGTGCTGATGTCGTTCTCTAGCACTGCATCTTCCTTTTTGAGTCTTTCGATTGCGTTGCCATCTCTTACAGACTCGTTTTCGAGATTGGCAACTCTGTGCTCAACGTTAAGAAATCTCGCTTCAGACATAGGAGCAAGGATACTTCTTTTGTAATGCGATGTCACGCCTAGCAGCTTGCCAAGTGTCCCAGTGCTCGGTTCTAGCACCAGTAACCGCAGCAAGGCAAAGCATCCACGCTTCAGGTTCAATTGAGGCTTCGTTCAATCTGATTCGGGATGCCGTAACATTATCAGGCATTGGCAGTAGTCGAACCGATGCTTAAAAGGAACCGTACCCATACCGCCTCGTACAGGTTTATCGCATTGCGGACAAGCGCACTGGGGTCAACCACCATAACTGGTGACTGAATCCTGGGAATCAGGGTCGCGTTTCGGTGCGTCTACGATCTCTTTTGCTGCCTCCTTAAGGGGGGCCCCGGTCAAGGAGGCTAGTTCCTTATGATAGGCGATGCCGTCTTCATATATTTCCTCCTTGGTTGGCTCGGCTATGGCTACTGCGTCACCACCCCATACGGTAATATCGGTATTTACCGCTGTCCCGATGCCACGGACCCGTATCGAAAATTTGCCCCAGCCCAACGAGTTGACCGACTGGATCACGTATGTTGCTGGGTCACACACAAGCCACATGCCCGGCTCTAACTTTCTGCATTTGATTGTTTTCATTGTCGGCACACGCTTTCAAAATCTCGCTCGTGGACGGTTAGCGATCGGATTCCTGAGTCTCCTACCGCCCAAATTTTTGTCATGCTTTAGCCGGAGAGCTTGCACAGTGTCAGATTTTTGACACGCCGTGTCAAAAGCGATTTATCGGCGGAACGACCTTACGTCTTTTCGTCCTTCTCTTCGCGTTCAGCCCGACTGCGCAACTCTTCGGCGATACGCTGCCGCTGTTCCCCCGTTAAATCCGCGTGTTCGAGCAACTCCTTAATTTCTTGATCGGTTAATGGTTGGCTCAATTCACCGAGCGCATTCCTCACCCTTCCTGGCTCCGATCTCCCAATTCGACCGTTTTCCCTAGTTGACGTTTCCAATGGTCGCGACTTTTCCGTGTTCGGAAGTGAGCGGTCGCTCCTTTTGCGTGCCTTGCTTGAACAGCGCGATCGCCAGACCCAACGCTCTGCTCAACGTAAATCACGAAAACTTTTTCCTCGTTGCCAAGAAAAACCGCGCAGACGCCGCTCGTCGCAGCTAAGCCGCGGATCTGCACTTCGACAACGGGCTTACTCATACTACAGGTCTCGTCACTCGCCTTTCCGCCAAGATCCGAATTGCTTTCAACGGATGATCAAAAGCCAAAACCATCCAGGTTTGTGCCCCTGCCTGTCAAAAATTCGATCCGCTCGAGTTTCGGAAGTTAATCTAGGCCCTAAATCCGCTCGATCCAAATCGTTGATCGCACCAGAGCATCACGCAATTTAACCCCGAGTAAATAGGTGGATGAACTAGTCGTCCCGCAGTGGTGGAACTGGAACCAACCGCAGTGGAGGCCGGATAAAGAAACCAATAAAGTAAGAAAAATAACGTAAGTTTATGGGCAACCAGCAAAGCCAAACTTCAGAACACCCTTTGCGAGGCAAACCAGATGAATCCCAAATTGCCCGTTGGAACCAAACCCCAGAAGTTCAGCACGATCCTGGTCGATAAGATCGCGAGCGAGATCAAGCACAACCAAAATTACGATATCGAAATGGTCCTAGGAGTAGACCGAGCTGTCATCAAGCGCATAGGCGATTGCATCATTCTGGTGGCCGGTCCTCGCGACCAAGTCACAGCAATCCTCAGAACTACAGGAGTATGAGTGACTTTTCTCATTTTTTTCATAAACTGACTTCCAAATGCGGTCACAGACAGCCGAAGGAGCGCGCGAAGATTTTCTGCGTGAGTATCACATCGCGAACGTTCGGAAACACGCGCCGCGGAACGTGATTCCAAGCTTGTGGTGGTTAGAGCGCAGATACCCGAACCAGTTCGCGCTGCGCAGTCTTTCCGGCTGCCAAACTATTTCTTTTTCTGTGCGCCCACGGATTCCTCTGCCCGATCACCTGGAGTCTGCGCCAGTTTTGAGAGCACCTTGCCGCTTCGAGCGTCAACCTGGACAGCCGCGATCTTCTTTGTCAAAGGTGTGACGATATCAATTGACCAGATCAGTTGGCCGCAAGCTTTGCGCTCTTGACCTTTCCACCGGGAACTTTCGTCAGCGCAGCCCTTTCAGCCTGTGCTCGCGTAACCCGAGCGTGCAAACTGGGCGATGCTGGTGGGTTATCGGTGGCTAAAGTCGTCCCCTGAAAACCAGTGGCGGCTAATGCGATCCCGACTAGAAATGCAATGACCAATTTTTGCGCTACCTTCATGAAGTGAGTCATAACAGAAATCCACCTATTGTTTTCCTTTGCTGAGTCGCTCTAGAGCCTCTTCGACGGAGATCTGGGGGACCGATTCCGGTGGCTTTTGAGCATCGAGAATACGCTGGCAGAATACAAACGGACTATCAGTGGTAAGATAAGGATTCCCTTCCGCTTTTGCCAACTGAAGGTCCGCCGACGCAATTTCGGTTTGTAGTGCGCGCAAAATCTCTTGGTCGCCTTGCGCCTTAGCCAGATTTTGGGCGTGCAAAACCTTCATTATTTTGACGGCATTTTTTACTTGCTCCAGGTCCCTTGCCTCGTCGTCGTCATGAGGAGAAATATCATGAAGGCGTCGATACTCGTCGCTTAAGATTGCGGTGATTTGATCATCGGAGAGGTTACTTGCGCTCATGGCTTGATCTTATTCGAATCTAACTCGAAAGGTCCATCTTTGCCTGTACGCACTTTGACGTATTGCGGTGCAGGTGGGCGAGACTGGTAAGCTCCCTCTGCTACCAAACCCGATTCCAATCGATGTGCTCCGCAGCGAACGGAGAGCGGCTGCGTTCCATTTGTCGGAGCGACCACTGCATCAACTCGGACGCAGCTTGGCCGCCCGCTTGATCGAATGCCAAGGGTCTGCGGCTAGGCGCATCATGATTGCACCTATGAGAGCGTCTGCCCGGTCGGGTGACTCGCCACCGCGGCTGTTTGACTGAAGCACGTTCGTTACGGTTACGGCTGCTTGAAACTTTAAATCCCGCCGAGAGCATCACTAGCTGTTTGTCGCTCTTAGTTCTCGGACGATATCTTCGAGCGTGACAATGCCGACCATTCGCTTTTCATGAGTCACCACCGGTAGTTGGAGGAGATTTCCTGCCCGCATCAGTTTTTCAGCTTCAGCAATGCTTTGGTCTTCAAAGCAATAGACGGTTTTGCGATTCAGTCCCGTTCGGGCGAGTTCGATCTTTGGATCGTGGCCGAAACCCCCGACTTTGCGGTTCAACTCACTCTCACACACCGTACCGAGTAAATGGCCGTTCTTATCGGTCACAGGAGACCAGGTCATCCCTTCAGATCGCAGCTCATCGCAAGCTTCCTGCACCGAAGCCTCGGGGCGCAAAGTTTTTGCCTCGCCGTGCACGATTTCTTTAAGCGTTCTTGGCGCAAGTTCTTCAACCTGGCCGATGGCGGATTTGGTTTTCATAATAGTGTGGTTTTGCCGAATCTCTTCTGCAGCCAAGCTTCCATGTTCCAACCGGTCCTCCGAAGCGGAAACGCTTCGCCTGCCTTGAACCCAGGATCTTTGCGGTAATCAAGCGTAAGCCAGCTTTCGGTCAAAGAAGTGCCAAAGGAGCCGCAGTAGGGATTTTTCTTGAACCTCAGTCTTTCGAACGGGCCGAGAAACTCGGAAGGCACCAGTTCGATAATGAGCCGATATTGGTCGTCGTATTTCTCGGTTCGATAGGACCTTTGCGTGAATCGATGTCATACTGGTGCCTCTTTAGTCCTTCAAAGATAGTTGCGCGGAAGAATCTTTTCCGCCTTCCCCGATCAATCGATCGATTCCGTCGGCAATTTCCTCCGCTTCCGAGAGAGGCTGAACGTCTGATATTCCGCAGGCGCTAACGAAGGCTTGCTCATTTTCATCTGTAGACTCGTTCATTTGCACTTCCTTATTTAAAAAGTATGTGACCATGAGCAGGCTGATTTAGTCCGTTATCCAGAATAAAAAAGTGCTCATGTTGGTAGTCTTTTTTTAGAATTACGACCTGACTGATTCGCGTTTGGGACGTGGTGCAGTGGTATAAAACGCGGTGCGGTGATTTTCCTATCCACGTGTCAGCGGAATTAGCAGCCAAAAGCTTCATGGACATTCGCTTTCGTGCGATCGTCTTGCCTCTAGTCACTGAGCGTTTCTTTCATCCCCGTCTAGTTCAGATTCGCCGTAATCGGAGAATCCACTATCTGGCATTATGACTCTCGACCTGATCGCTGAGCTTCTCCCATACCCTTCTCGAAGTTTTATGGTTGCTTACGAGTATGACTACCGACAAGAGTGGATCGAGAAGCTGTGGCGGATCATAGTTCGCTCTGGTCCAAGTGTAGTTTCGGCCCATGAGTGCAATACCAATATACCCGCGGACTCCGTAGCAAGCCCTCTGTCAACGTCTGGCACATCGTGTATAGCATCGTTCATACTTGTGTTCCCAACCTGCGCTGCTTCTCTTCTCAGGCTGGGGAGCGTGGACATTGTTATGGAGTCGGGGGCTTTGCAATACTATTGTTAACTATCTTTTAGAATGTTATGATTTAAAGATAACGCGCCGTTTATCTTATAATTCTTCATTTAGTTCCACCACATGGTGGACTCGTGAGCAACTGAGGATGGACTCGAACCGCCGTCTTTCAGATCCGTTTCTCGCTTTACCCGAACCGTGATCTTGTCCTTACTTCGGAGAAGCGGGAATCTTCCCGGTTCTTGCGCGGCATGGGTCCTTAGTGGTTCCACCGTTTTGGCTCTAGAGCAGCGCGCACGGGACTCGAACCCGTGCACCGGCCTTGAGAGGGCGAGCGTTTTACGAGAGAGATTGAGCTTCTGACGCCAGTTTTGACGCCAGATTTTTCGGGTTTCTGCTGCTACAGTGGTCCACACCTCTTGGCGAGGTCGGTGTATCGAGGAACTACCGTTTTCGAGCGATCGGGACATTGTCCGATCGGATAGGAAAAGACTACCCGTTTGGGAAATAGACTCTGAACAGATGATGCAGATGGTAACAGGCTTTGCGTCGGCAAGGCTTGTGACGGTTATACGACAAATGGAAAAGAGTGTCAAAGAACTCGAGGCGCTGCAAAAGTTCGTCCCGTTTGCGCCGTGCACGACGAGCTACAGGATGGGATGGAAGGGGCCGGAAGCGGTTCGTATCGTACCGATTCTGCCAGTTTCGAAATTACTTTGCCCCCGGTATCTTATCATTGCCTGGTCTTGCTTAGCCGGCCTCCGGAAAAGCTGGACGTGCGGTATGAGGGGGTGAAGCGGGACATGCTGCCTGCCGCCGGTTCGATCGCGGTGGTGCCGGCCGGGAGTTCCCAGCTGGTGCGTTGGCAGGGGAGCAAGGAAGACCTTCTCATCTATCTAGAGCCGAGCCTGGTCGCGCGGGTTGCGGCCGAGTCTTCGGCTTCGATTCAAGTCGGACAGTGCTGCCACCGCTCTATGGCTTGAACGTGCCAGAACTCCGCTCCGCGATGTTGTCTGTGGATGCTGAACTGAGGGTTGGGGGTGTCGGCGGCTCGCTATT
>DATNNZ010000209.1:0-21689 GCA_035601575.1 Chthoniobacterales bacterium | reverse complement strand
GGAATCAGATGGATCCAGATCGGATTATCGTTCGCTCGTTTGATCCGCCGATAGACCTCTTGGACGACATCTACCGGCGAGAATTCCTTTTCCCGATAGCCTTTCTTTAGCGCCGGGATGGTAAATGTAATTCCGGAAAGGTCTTTCATGATATCGCCTCAAGAATGAACAAGTGTTGCCCGGGAGAAACTGGAGTAAACTCCTTGCAAAGCACGGAACGAATCTTTCCAGCTCGAATCGCGCAGACTTGCATCTCCATCTTCATCGACTCCACAATGGCGACCGGTTGATTAGCATTCACGGTTTCGCCAGGTTCCACTAGCACCTTCCAGAGATTGCCGGCGATCGGAGCATCCACAAATGAGCAATTCTCGGGAAGAGCCACTTCCTCCTGCACCGCCGGTTCTGCTAATTCCGTTATCGGCACAAATTCCGTCGCTGCCCATCGCTCTCGCTCGGCTTCAAACGCCCGTTGTTGCTTTGATTTGAATACGGCAGTTTCCGCCGCGATCTGCCGGAGGAAAGCATTGTAGTCCCGGAGCCGGAATGTCTCCTCTTCGATCTTTATATCGAACTTACCTTCAAGAAAACTTTCCCGATTTCGGAGAAGCTCGGGCGCCGAAACCGGATAAAACCGAATCTGATCGAAGAATCGGAGCAACCAAGGTTGGCTGAAATCTTTCGTGCGCCGAAACCGGTTCCAGACTTGTACTGTCCGCCCAACAAACTGGTAGCCGCCAGGCCCTTCCATTCCATAGATGCAGAGATAAGCACCACCAATTCCTACCGCATTCTCTGGTGTCCAGGTCCGTGCAGGATTATATTTGGTCGTGACTAATCGGTGGCGAGGATCGAGCGGCGTAGCAACCGGAGCACCCAAATAAACGTCCCCCAGACCGAGCACCAGATAACTCGCATCGAACACAATTTTCTTTACAACATCAATGCTATCGAGGCCGTTGACTCGCCGAATGAACTCCAGGTTGCTCGGACACCAAGGCGCATCGGCCCGCACCGATTGCATATACTTCTGAATTGCTAGTAATGTCGACTCGTCCTCCCATGACAAAGGAAGATGGACGATCCGAGTGGGAACCTCTATATCATCAAGCTGCGGCAGTTCGGACTCAGCCTCTAACAGCGCATCGAGAAGCTGCTTGAGACGAAGCTGCGTGCTGTCGAAGTGGACCTGGAGCGACCGAATACCTGGCGTTAGGTCGATTACGCCCGGCAGCCTCTTCGTTTGCAGCCATTCCATTAAGACGTGCACCCGAAACCGCAAATTCAGATCCAGTACGAGCGGACCGTACTCGACCAGCAGATAAGAATCGCCAGCTCCTCGATAGACAACCCGAGGCCGATCTTCGGTCGGTTCAAGTTCGGCCAGAATTGCCTCATCGCCTGCCGCAGTCGCAAAATCTGTTCTTGCAGCTGGGATTGCCGGAGCCGATCGAAGTGTTTCGATTTCCTGCTCTTGCTTTTCTTTAAGCCATTCGGCTTCCGCCAGACTCAGCCTGCGAAAACGAACAGTGTCGCCTGCTTTCAGCTGTCCAAGCTTCCAAAGCTCCGCATCGACGACCACCGCCGGACAAACAAACCCACCCAAGCTTGGACCATCCGGGCCAAGCAGAATCGGCATGTCCCCAGTAAAATCGACTGCCCCGACAGCATAGGCGACATCGTGAATGTTGGAGGGATGCAGGCCGGCTTCGCCGCCATCCTTTCTCGCCCATTTTGGTTTTGGCCCAATGAGTCTGACGCCGGTCCGATTCGAGTTGTAATGCACCTTCCACTCGGCAGCAAAAAACGCTTCGATATCCTCCGCCGTGAAAAAATCCGGGGCTCCATGCGGACCGTACAACACTCCTAATTCCCATTGGCTCGAATACTTGGGAATGAAGGATTCGATTTCAGCGTTTGGCGTTTGGTGTTGGGCGCTTGGCGTTTGGCGTTCCGACGTCGCCAAGCCTATGCCGGACAAGTCGGAGTTGAGTCGTAGAACATCTCCGGCCCGGAGGACACGCCCGCCATGGCCGCCGAAGCCACCAAGAGCAAATGTTGATTTGCTTTCAAGATAATTGGGAACATCGAGACCACCGCGAACGCTCAGGTAAGCGCGCGCACCAAAATTCTTAAGCTGACCGATCTTCAATAGTTGTCCGGACTGGATTGGGATTGCCTTCCAGAAAGCGATCTCTTCATCGTCAAGCTCGACGCGCATGGTTGCGCCAGTAAGACAGATGTCGCAATCGGCATTGAATCGCAATGTTGGTCCAGACATTGTGATTTCTAATCCCGCGGCGTCGCTCGAGTTGCCCAACAATCGATTGCCCATGCGAAACGCGAACATATCCATGGGGCCGGAGGGCGGAACACCGACGGCCCAATAGCCCAAACGACCAGGATAATCTTGCACACTCGTTTGGGTGCCTGCTTCGAGAACATCGATGGTGACGGGGCGATATTCCAACTGCGCGAGAAGCTTCGTGCTCACCTCGCCACGCTGAAAAAGATCATTCCTCAATACGGCCTGAAGATAAGATTGGTTGGTTTCGATGCCGTAGATCCGGGTCTGCTGAATCGCCCTTGCCAGCTTGGCCAAGGCTTCGCCGCGGTTGTTTCCTTTGACAATAATCTTTGCGATCAGCGGATCGTAATAGGGAGAAATTTCGGTGCCGGTCTCAATCCAGGTGTCGACTCTGGCCTCAGCGGCAAAAGCAACTTCGGTCAGAAGTCCGGAACTCGGCTGAAAATTCTTGTTCGGGTCTTCGGCATAGATTCGGACTTGGACAGAATGCCCACTCATTGAAGGAACCAGTGTTTCCAGTGGAGCTAGCTGATCAGCCGCAAGTCGGATCATCCATTCCACCAAATCAATTCCGCTGACTTCCTCGGTCACACCATGCTCAACCTGAAGTCGAGTATTGACCTCGAGAAAATAAAACTTCCGGGCGATAGTATCGTAAATAAACTCGACCGTGCCTGCAGAAGCATAATTCACACTTTCGCCTAGGCGCGTCGCGGCATCGCAAAGTTCAGCGCGAATCTTATGACTCAGTTCGGGAGCTGGGGTCTCTTCGATGACTTTCTGATTTCTGCGCTGCACTGAACAGTCGCGTTCCCCCAGCGCCAAAACTTCGCCTTTACCGTCGCCGAAGATCTGAACCTCAATGTGGCGAGCGATTTCGACAAATTTCTCCAGATAGATTCCGGCATGCTTGAAATTGGCTTTTCCCAGTCGTTTGACGGTCTCAAATCGTTCGACGAGATCATCCGCTGCACGGCAAAGTTGAAGCCCAATTCCCCCACCGCCGGCTGTGCTCTTGACCATCACCGGGTATCCGATCTCTTCCCCGGCCTTCAGCGCATCCTGCGCATCGGCCAAGAGACGGCTCCCAGGCAGGAACGGCACATTGGCCTTCGCGGCCAGATCGCGAGCCACATGTTTCAATCCGAACGATCTAATTTGTTCAGGCGTCGGTCCGACGAACCGAATTCCGGAGTCTTCGCAGCGTTCGGCGAAGTCGGCATTCTCGCTGAGGAATCCGTAGCCGGGATGTACGGCTTGAGCGCCTGATTGCTTTGCTACCCGAAGAATGTGTTCACCATCCAAGTAGCTTTGCGCAGCCGGCGCTGGACCGATTCGGTGCGCTTCATCTGCCATTGCGACGTGCATTGCATGCACATCAGCATCCGAATAAACCGCGACCGAACGAATACCCAGTTTTTGCAAAGTCCGAATAACTCGACACGCGATTTCACCGCGATTGGCAATCAGGACTTTTGTGAACATGGAAGTTGGGTTGAGATCAGATTAACTTAGAAAGAGCGTGTTGAACGGATCAACGCGATAGGCCAAACCTCACAAGTACCGGTTCCGCGCCTGTTAGCTATTACCAACTGGCAATCAAGGGAAGACCGGTGGGCTTCAGCAGATCTGGGCGTTATTTCGAGCATGAATGCACCTTTGTCGTCGTCGCCGTGGGTTGAGTATGCATATCTGAAAAACTGGAAGACTCCGTAGTCCAGAGGCTGTATTGGCGGCGAGACGAACGTGGCCGGCAGTGTCTTAATCCCAAATCAACAACCTTACCGGAGTAGGGTTGTACGCGTTGCAAGGGTTATTGAGCTGCGGGCAGTTTGAGATCAGGCAAATCACGTCCATTTCCGCCTTCATCTCAACATAGCGACCTCGATCGGAGACGCCGTCTGCAAAGGTGAGCCCGCCATCGGGCGTGACCGGGACGTTCATGAAAAAATTGATGTTATGCGTAAGATCGCGTTTCGTGTAGCCGTTGCCCCATTTCGCTACGGTCAAAAGAAATGTATTCCGGCAATTGTGCATGTGTTTCTTCTCAATTGCGTACCGCACTTGATTGCTTTCGGCAGCGCATGCTCCGCCTAAAGTGTCGTGTCGACCGCAGGTATCCGCTACGATCGTCAGAAGGACATTCCCTTCGGAGGATATCAGCTTGGTTCCTGTCGTGAGGTAGATGCTGCCCTGTTCCCGGATGGTATCTTGGGTGCTATAGCGGTCCGACCGATCACGGGCACTGTAAAAAAGTGTATCAACCGCCTGATTGCCTTCCAAATCGACGATCCTGAGCGTTTGGCCGGATTTGATCTCATGCATCCAGCCTTCGCCCGATGGCACGGTGCAATCATATACCGCATGCTCAGGCCGGAGTTGGCTCTCTGTATAGATCAGCGTACTCATAAATTCTCTTTGATCATTGTTGTTGTGACGCTCTTCAGCGGAACAGAGCTTCCGTCAGGATGAATCCGCGTCGGTTTTCCGGACACGAGTTCCGGCAAACGTCATCAACCGTTGGCGGATCAGAGTTCCAAACCGTCAAGGTGATCGGCTTTGGATTGTACTCTGATTGAGGATCCATCGGATGCTGACACGTATTAAGAATAACGAGGACATTCATCTCCGCGCGCAGATCGACACTAGAACCAGCCACCGAGTTATCCCTTTCAAAATGCATCGCCCCATCCTGGTCGACCGTAACCTTGCTAAAGAAGTTCACATTGGCGACCAGGTCAGCTTTACCTAACCCCCATTTGCCCAGTTCAATCAGAAACTGATCTCGCGCGTTTCGGTGGAATTCGTTTCGCTGCTCTTGGAAGCTGGAAGTCCCATACTTTCTTTGTACCAAGGCGGCCGTGGAGTGGCCGGCCAATGGCTCATGCCATCCGCAACTGTCCGCGGCGACGGAGCAAAGCACGTGACCCATGTCGCTGTACAAGACATGGCCGGCGGTGAGCTTCGCGGTGTGCTGGGCCTTCAAAGTATCCGGAAGATTTAGACGATCCAGTAATTGATCCCGATTGTAGAATAACGCTCCAACATTGGCCCCGCCCTCAACGTCGGTCAGACGCAGCGTTTGATGACGATTGAGAACGTGCGACCACATGGCGCCACCTGGAATTGTCTCCTCTAAAACAATGCGGTCGGGCGAAATTGGCTTCGTGGCTGTCATGATCCTGGTAGTATCTGGTCAGATGTCACTTGTTTTGTGCGGAGCCCCTCGATGGAAGCGGATGCAGCGGGGGGATGATCATGCTGGTTAACGTCAGCTTCCCGGTCTTCACTCCTTTAATGGCCATCAGTTTGTCCGCGATCTTTTTGAGCTGATTGGCTGGTCCCTGAACCAGCAGCACTTCGATCCGATGGTTATCCTGCAGTTGAACATGTAACGAACTGATCACTTCATCGATAAAATTGCGTTCGAGCTCGGCCAATCGCTGTAGCAGAGAACCTTTCGATTCGTCATAAACGATGGTGATGGTGCCCGCCATAATGCTGTCTCCCTTATCCTCTTGGTGTTCCAACGCGAAACAGGTGACCATGTCAGCGATGGCTTTCGAACGGCTTTCGAATCCACGCTCCTCCACCAATTGATCGAGTTCACGGAAGACCGAGTCCGGGAGTGAAACACTGATGCGCTGAACCTTTCCGTCGTTCTGACCATTCTTGCTTCTGGACGATAGCTTCATTGGGTGATTTGAGTATTAACAAAATGAGAAATCGTAATACTGGTCAAGCGGAAAGAATTCCCGAATGTTGACCCTCTTTGAAGCGGGTTTTCTCTCTGCCACCGATCCAGCGGTTAAGCTCCCACAGGTCTGCTACCGGCTCTTGAGTGAACGGTTCGAGATGCAAGTAACCGTCCGGTCCAAACTCTGGGGTCATGGTCGCGCTGGCAAAGCCTCGGCGCCGCATCTCTGCCAAAACATAGTCCCACCACCTTTCATGAGCAGCCAAAGCGTGCGCATATTCCGCCGCCCTTGGATCCGGGACTTGGGGGCCCTGATCATAGCCGACCCGCGTGTGGACATGTCTCGCATGCTTGGCACAGATTTCGAGCACCTGCGGCAGTTCGTCGAGAACAAGTCTTTCACAAACACAGCACCAATGGCTGAAGTCGACGGTCAGCTGCAATTCCGGTATCTCGCTGAGCAGTTTTGTGGTGACTAGAGGATGAAAGGTGGAGCGGCTCCGATGCGTTTCGAATGCAACGGTTACGTCGTTTTCGTTAGCCAACTCGAGAACCTTCTGGAAAAGACTGACGGTGTCGCTGAATGGCCACAGATCGCTTCCGGCCAGGCAGTTTATGAATCGCGGATTGAGTTCAAGACTATGTTCCAGTTTTCGTTGAAAAGAAGCAAAATGCGCAGCGGGATCCGACCCTGCATCCGGAACGTAAGAACCACCCGTCGTGATTTCAGCGATGTACTCGAGGCCATGATCATTCAGCGTTCTCTGGTAAGCGTTGCGAACTGCCCTCGATGAGTGACTCGGACCTTCAATTCCGTCAAATCCGACATTGACCGCATCCGCGCACGCCGCTTCAAATGAGCCGACATGACCCCATAGAGTCTTAAAGATTTTCAGATCCATTTTTGATCAGCGGTGATTTTCTGAGCACGAATGGAGTCGGATGGACGGAAATGGACACCAAATGGACCGGGATGGACGGTTCTAGTCATAGAGTTGCCGCCACGCGGAAACCGACGTTATCGCGACCAGTCGTTGACCAGAGCCAGTCGCGCCAAGAGCATCGCAAAAGCCGCGGGAGATAGTCCCAGGCCCCACCTCGAATGACCCGCTTGGTCGGCTCGGCCCCATAACACCAGGACGAACCATCCGACGGCGCACCGATGTAGTTCGGGTGCCAGGAATCTGTCACCCATTCGCAAACATTCCCCAGCATATCAGCAATGCCGAATCCGTTCGGGAGATAGCAGCCATACGCTGTTAATGTTCCTCTCCCGATCTTTTGCCCATGTTCGTTATAGAGATAATTAGCTTCGGCAATGGTTAGCTCATTTCCGTGATAGAACGGCGAATTGTTGCCGCTGCGACACCCATATTCCCATTCCGCCTCGGTTGGCAGTCGATATGCGCGCCCGGTTTCAGCCGTGAGCCAGGCACAATAGTCACTCGCTTGATTCCAGCTGACGTTAACTACTGGAAGATCGCTGGATTTTCCTATCGTGCCGGCAAACCGGCGAAATTCCGCCTCGGTTATCTGGAACCGGCTAATCGCCACCTTGCTTGAGATCGTTACCGGATGTCTGGGACGCTCGGTATCATTAGCAAACTTATCATTCTCGTTCTCTCCCATCGCGAATTGCCCGCTGGGCAACACGACCATTTGCGGAGCCCAATCAAAATCGCGCCACGTACCGCCGATTAATTTGTGATCCACAGATTTCACAGATTAAGCAGATTTCTAATTAGTGGATGCGAGTCGGTCGATCCGGGAACAACAAACCTGCCTAACAAGCTAACACGGCCCGTCTTCTCCGGCGGGCCTAAAAAGAATCTGCGTAATCTGTGAAATCTGCGGATCATTACTCTGCGGTTGTTCCCGGATGTTAGTCGTCGATCCATCTTCCGTTTTGAACATTTGCGGGCGGAACGAGCGGATACTCGTTCCAACCTGATGTGATCCCTCCGTCGACTGCGATATTTTGACCGGTGATATACGAAGCTTCGTCGGAGGCTAGAAAGTGATAGATCCCTGCGATTTCTTGTGGGTTCGCCAATCGGCCCAACGGTGTCATTCTTTTAACGAACTCGATCTCCGGATTGTTGGGAATTGAGGTTACCGCTGGAGTTAGCACGGTTCCGGGACTAACCGCGTTCACCGTGATCTTTTTCGGCGCTAGTTCGATCGCACCGAGGCGAGTAAGATGAATCACCGCTGCTTTTGAGGCAGAATACCCGGTGGAGTGCGGAGTACCGATCATTCCAACAAAAGAGCCTGTATTCACAATTCTACCGCCATGTTTCATTAGTCGCGCAGCGTGCTTAATCCCAAAGGCAACACTGTTCACATTCACCGCGAATGTCCGATCAAGAAGATCAGGGGTCAGCTCCGAAAAATCGACACCAAGAGGCTGAATGCCGGCGTTGCTGATCAAAATGTCCAGTTTCCCAAAACGCTCGCAAGCGGTCTCCAGCATCTTCGCGATCTCCGATTCCTCTGAGACATCTGCTTGGTGATATAGTGCGCCCAGCTTTACAGCTATCGCACCGGCGTCTTTCCGGTCAACTAACAGTACATCCGCTCCGGCAGCGACGAATCGTTCAACGATGGCTAGTCCGATCCCGGACGCACCGCCGGTCACGACCGCCGATTTGCCTTCCAGGGAAAACATGGATTTCACTGAGCTATAATTCGCAGATTTCACAGATTGCGCAGATTTTTTTAGACCGGTTGAAGGAAGGGTGCCGTGATCCGTGCAGTTTTGTTAATCTGGATTGTTTGCTCGCTACTTAGCTGATTTGTATCCATTAAATCGAATCTGCAGATCCTACTAACTGCACTTCTTCTGCTCCTTCAGAGCAGCACGTTCTTTAATAAAAGTACCCAGGGTTCCGCAAAGCCTCCACCCTGGGCTAAGTTCTCTTACGCTTTTGGCGTGGCAGACGCGCAGGCTGCCGTCGCAACCTCTCACCTCTCACCTCTCACCTCTCACCTCTCACCTCTCAGCTCACCGCTGACTGGGCGCCGTCGGACGATCCAGGGTTGGCCACGTTCCTCTGGCTCTGGCGGCTAGATATCGTTGAAAAAGCCAAACGGACATCTCGAGATGACTAAGGCGCCCGCGTTGGCAACCGGCTGCATACAAACCTCGCTGAACCGCCGTACACACCTCGATATCTTCCAGATGAAAATCCACCAACATTTTCACTTCGCTTTCGAGCATCCGCGCAAAGTCCGGATGGTTAGTCGTTTCCGCCGGCACCAAAATGGTAGTTAGCAATTTCATCCGATGCGGACCGAGCGGTTCGACCCGATACCAGATCACTCGATCGGCCAGCACAAACAATAAAAAACAAGGATAGGCCGAGAAGAGGCCTGCTTCCTTCTTCTTGCTCTCGGAAAGTTGGGAGATCGCAGGAAACCCGTACGGATAACCGCCGCCAGCTTCCAATTCTTGCCATTCCTCCAGGATCGACTCTTTGACCGGAAGATGACAACGAATGTAGGCTTCGCGCTCCTGTTCGTTCCAGGTATCACGCGCCGGCATGGTCGGCTGCAGCGTCTTGGAATGAGCTCCCAGATGATGGTAAGACTCCATGAAATTCTCGGCCAGGACTTTCCAGTTGAATGGGCAATCCCATTCGCGCTGAAATACTAACTTCATATCGCCCGCATTCCATTCGCTGAAATCCTGGTTCATCTCGCACAACCGCTCCGGTAACGGCCCAGCCTGGCCATCCATGTTGATAAAGATGAAACCGTTCCACACCGCACTTCGAAATGGCTGCAACCTGAAATCATCGCGGTCGAAACCTTCGGCCAGATGCATTTCCGGGCAGGCCTTCAGCGTCCCGTCGAGTTCGAATGTCCACGCATGATACGGACAGAGAAACAATCGGGTCTGACCGCACCCGGGCTCGCCCGGCTTTGGTTCAGCCGGACCGTGACCATCGTAGCCAAAGCCTGGAGGCATGATATCCATTGCGCGATGAGGACAGACTCGCGAGAGAACTCGGACCTGGTTATCCTTGCCCCGCACGACGATCAGAGGTTCGCCTAACAGATCGATGTTTAGAAAATCGCCCGGCTCAGGAATCTGCGAGACATGAGCCAAACAGATCCATTCTGGCTGGAAAATGTTTTCAAGCTCCCACTGGTAAAAGTCTTCGTTCGTATACACTTCTGCTGGTAGCGTGCCGGCCTGTTGCAGAGGCCGATCCGCACATCGCTGAAGTTCGTTGAGGATCTCTACCAGTGACTTCCGCCTTCTGCCTAACTGGTAGGTGCCGGCGCCACTAGGAACGCTCCTGGTTACATCAGCCATCGATTCAGTTTGAACGCTCATTTGGTAGTCTTAGATGAAGGTTAAGTGTTTTTGGAGGTGAGCTTCGCTAATCGGATAAAATCCTTCAGGAATTGCAAAAACAGGTGGTTCTTCGGTTAACATAGATTTTGAAAGAAGTTCGGATTCAGTCGTGGCAACTCTCGCCAGTAGTCGGATCCCAAGGGCGGTGTCTCTTCCTTTGCTCGTTCAATTAGCAGCGTTAGAGTGTCACCGATCTCACGGAATAGGCGTTCGCCCTGTTTCACAGTTGCTTGAGAAGGACTCCCGGTAACTCCATTGAGACTGGTCTGGGCCACCGGGTAAGAGAATACCCTCTCAGCGGTGCGGTCGGGATCATCCTGCATCTTCTCCACCCGAACCAGTTCAGGCGCGAGGAACAGCAAAAGATCGGTTTCAGCCTGGTTTGCGTGCAGGTCCTCAGCATCGCCGATGAAGTAATTCCAAATAGATGTACTCAGGTTAAAAGTATTCTTACCTGCGATCTGAAGTGAACCGAGGTGGGCCAACCGAATCTGGTCAACTGCCACGCGCATAGACGCATCGTTGCCGAAGTGAGAGTTAATCAGCAGCAACCGTTTCCAGCCGGTCGCAGCGGACCAGGCGGCGATCTGTCTCAGGGAAGCAATGAAAGTCTCATGCGCCAGCGAAAATGTTCCGGGCCACTTGGTGGTGTGACCTACCGAAACCGTGTATGTAAGTGCGGGCAAAACCGGAACATTGGTTTTCGCAGAGGCATACCAACAGACTGATTCAGCGATCAGTGTGTCCGTGTTTATTGGTAGGTGCGGTCCGTGCTGTTCGGTAGCACCGAGTGGCAGAAGCAGCATTCCGCCGTTCACTCCACGGAGTGCAGCAACTTCAGGCCAGGGCAAATTTTCCAACCGAATAGGCTCGGCGCCGGCCTCAGTGCAAATTCGCTCGAAGCGACCGTCAGGTGGGCCAACGCTCATGGGATGAGAGAAAATCTGACGTTGTTTCCTACTACTTCCTTACGATCAAAATCGATTTCGTGTCGGGCATCCGGATTTTTCCGGAAGTAGGTGGCAATTTGCTGTCCAGCGGCGAACCACGTCCGCTCTTTTTGCTGGATTGACCGAACTAAACGCTCCAGAAGGCGAACTCGAGACGGCCGGCCGGACAGCCACGGATGGAGCGTCAGTACAAAACAACAGCCGTAGTCGTACATCGCCGCAAATTCCTGCCACCAAAGATCGAACACCTTTTCGCAGTTCTCCGGAATAAACCCCCAACGAGGGTCTGCGTTGAACGCGAACTGTTCCCAATCCTCGAGCATCCATTGGCCGGGTATCTCGATTAGTCCGTTGGGATGGGTATACGGAACGTCGTCTCCCATCATGCTCGCGCAATATTGGATCTGATATTTTTGTAACAGATCCGGCGTCCAGGGATTCAGCTCAAACCATGGCGCACGATAGCGAGGCACTCCGATGGAAGGGCCATAAGTTGTCTGTGAATAGGTTGTTAGTCGATTCTTGAGCGTTGGATCTTCGGACAATGCGGTCGTCTCGCCATCAACATCAAAGCAGAGCATCACACAACACTTGCTGTCATCTGGCCACCGAAACCGCGGTGGAGGTTGATAGAGAGAGTATGATTTCATCCTAACGCCCTCCCCCACCGCGATCGATAAATCGCTCTACGGTCAGAACAAGCGCGCATACTTGTCCACTTCCCATTGACTGATCTGTTGATGGTAATCTCGCCATTCTTCGGCCTTATAGGTAACAAACTCTTGGCGCAATTCGGGCCCGAGCACCTGTTCGATGAATGGGTCAGCCGCAAATGCTTCAACCGCCTCGTTCAGCGTTCGCGGCAATTCGCAAATTCCGCGAGCAGCGAGCTCCATGACACTCAGCTCGTAGAGATTCTCCTCCTGCGGCTCACCCGGATCGATCTTCTCACGAATACCCTCCAACCCCGCCGCCAAAGCAAGTGTCGCAGCGAGGTAAGGATTGCACGAGCTGTCGGCATTCCGGGACTCAACTCGGCCTCCACCCATCGGAACGCGAAGCGAGTTAGTCCGGTTATTTCTTCCATAAGAATTGAAAACTGGAGCCCAGGAATAGTAGGACATGAGTCCTCGACGAACCAGGCGTTTGTAGCTGTTCACGGTCGGAGCCCAGGCAGCACAGAGCGCGGGACCGTGCTTCAGAATTCCCCCAATAAAGTGATAACCGAGTTCCGTAATGCCAAGGCCTCTCGAATCCTCTTCCGGTGGACAGGCAAAAACGTTTCGGTCGGTCTCTAGATCGTAGAGCGACATATTAAAATGAGCGCCGCTGCCCGTCTTATCGGCGAACGGCTTGGGCATAAAGGTGGCGACCAGATTCTCCTCCGCGGCATAGTGTTTGGCCAGGTAGCGGAAAAAGACGTAGCGATCACACATGGTCAGAGCGTCAGCGTATTTGAAGTCAAACTCGAATTGGGAGTTGGCATCTTCATGGTCAAACGAGTAAAGATCCCACCCGAGTTGGTTGATAGCGGTTGCCACCTTGTCCAGCCAAGTGTACCGATCCATGAAACGTTTGATATCGTAACAACTTTTTGTCAGGTCATCATCGGGATTGGGGATCTCGAGTTTCCCTTCTTCCGTCAGCCGGACAACAAACACTTCGCATTCGATGCCCAGGTTCAAGCCGACCCCTAGTTCAGCGGCTTGGCGAAGCACCTTCTTTAAAGCCACTCGGGTGCTAATTTCGTACGGTTTCCCTTTAAATTCGTTATCTGCCGGTAGCCAGGCCACTTCACGATTCCAAGGGAGAATCATGACTCGATCGAGATCCGGGACCGAGCTGATTTCATCATCGTTCGGGCTCTGACCCAACCCGTCCAAAGCATATCCGGTATAAAGTTCGGACCCGTGAGCGAAATGTTCGAAATGCTCAATCGGAACGACCTTTCCTTTCGGAACGCCATGAAGATCGACATAGGCGCCTACGCAATACTTGACGCCTTGGGACTTCAATTTCTCCTGAATGGATTGGACTTTGTGGTTGAGAGATAGGGCCTTTGTTTCCATGGGTTCCGAATAGCGGGAATTAAATTGTTTCTTCCGAAAAAGAATTACTCGACATCGTCGCCTGCCTGCGTCAGTCGCAGCGTGGGAAGCTTATCGCCCGTGGTTTGACCAGGGGGATGAATCAGCTCTTCGAGCCGTTGTTTCGCCGCGAGGAATTCCGGAGAAATGAATTGTTCGGACGTTCGTGGACGCGGCACCGCAACTTCAATCAGCTCTTCGACACGACCGGGATGAGCCTGTAGAACCAGTATGCGATCTGCCAGGTAAATCGCTTCTTCCAAATCATGAGTGATAAATACGATCGTTACATCAACGTTCCGCCAGATTTGCAGAAGGTAAGACTGCATTTGGCATCGAGTTTGAGCATCGAGAGCGCCAAACGGCTCGTCCATTAATAAGACTCGAGGCTGATTGGCGAGCGCCCGTGCAATCGCGACTCGCTGTTTCATACCGCCGGACAGCTGATGCGGATAGGCGTTCTCAAACTTGGAGAGGCCGACCATCGCAATCCATTGTCTTGCCTCCGATTCGCTCACCGACGGAGCGTGCCCGGTCATTTTCAGGCCGAACATGACGTTCCCTCTGACCGTCAGCCAAGGAAAGAGCGTGTAAGCCTGAAAGACCATACCTCTTTCCGGTCCAGGGCCGGTGACCCGCTTGTGGTCGATGAGCACTTCGCCTTCACTGGGTGTTTCCAGCCCGGCCAGGATACGAATCAGGGTTGATTTACCGCAACCTGAAGCCCCGATTACGCAAAGAAATTCGCGGCGATGAACGGCAAAATTGATATCCTCCAGAGCAATCACTTCTCCTTGCGGAGAAGCGAAGGTCTTACCCAGGTTCTTCGCTTCGAGCACGATCGGTCGCGACTTGAGTCGATCGAATCGAGCAGCGACTTCCGGGGATTGAAGACGATAATCTGGAAGCTCGATCTGGGTCATGTCGGTGTGAGCTCTCTGACCGGCGTCTCATTCGAAGCCGCAGTTTGCTGAGTTCTGGCCGGAGGACCCGGTTTCTTCTGCACCTTCGATTTTGCCCGGGACGTACGAGTGTACGGGAAAAGAACACCACGAAACCAAGCGAGAAATTGATCGGTGAAGAAACCGATCACACCGATCAGGATGATCACTGGAAAGACCGCATCGAAATTGCGCCAGCGGCCCTGTGTTTCAATAAACTCGGTGAGCCCGGTCTTGACTCCGATCAACTCGGCGATGACCAGCCACGTCCAGGACCAACCAAGCAAGATTCGGAGATCATTATAAAGATCCGGTAAAATCCCGGGAATGACGACGTGCGAGAACAGCTGTCGCGGCCTGGCTCCAAGAGTTTGCGCTGCTTCGAGGAGTGAATGGTCGAGCTGGCGAGTCGTCTTTGAGATGACCAGCACCATCTGGAAAAAAGTACCGATAAAAACGAGAGAAATCTTGGGTGCATCATCAGCGCCAAAAGCCGCCACTAGCAACGTGCTAAATGCTGGTGCCGGCATATAGCGAAAAAAATCGGTAAAGGGCTCCAACAATTTGGAAAAGACGGAGTAAGTCCCGGCCAATACACCAATCGGAACACCAACCAGACAGGAGAGCAGGAAACCGCCCCAAACGATACGGATAGAAATTAACAGCCGATCGAACAACGATAGTTGACCGAGCGGATCTCCGTTCGTGAAATTGTGCCATCCAGTCAATAGCACTTCGTGCGGTGCCGGAAGGTAAGAGGGGTTGGATGGGAGTCCCTGAGGGATGAGGTTGAGTAGTGGTTGCTCAGGGAGTTTTCGTACATCAAACGATTGGCTGGCACTAGACAGCGTTTGCCAGTTTTGGCGCACGATTGCCAGATTTTCGGTAGTCAAAGGAGGTGCCTTCGGTACGAGCACGCCGGTCGCAATTCCTTTCCAGACTTGGAAGATGGCAGAGTCATCTTCTCTTTGGTTGGAGCGCAACCAACCATTGGCGATAGCCAGACCGGCCAGTTGTCGCAGTTTCTTCTGGTTATCGCGGCGTGTCATCAATCCGCCAGTTTCGTTACCATTCGCGCGATCCTGGAGAATGGTGTTGTTCCCGTTTCGGATCGCCTCTTGAAAAGTACCAAAAAACTCTTTGCTAACGTGGTCTCCGGCAATGTAGACGGTCGAGACGTCTGCTCGATCGGCAGACACTTCCAGTCGCACGTCCGGATGCCAAATGAACGGGATGTAACTAACCAGGCACCAGAGCGCGAGTGGAAGAAGAAACGAGCACGCCGTCAATAAAGTCGCTCGACGGACATTGAGTCCTTCTCGAATCTTGAACCAGGGTTCTTTCGGGTTCATCCCGTTGGTGATTCAAGGATCGGCCCGAGTAGGGCGGCTTGAGACCTCCCCACTCGCACCTGAAATCTAAACTATTTGCTGGCCGCCTTGGTGCCTACCGATCGAGCGTATTCTTCGGTTAAGCTCGGATCGAGATAGCCTTGGAAGTCGACGTGCTGTTTATACACGCCGTATTTCAAATTGAAGTCGTCGACGACCTTGGTCGAACCGTAGATCGAACTCAGACCATCGCCTTTCTTCCAGCGCTGCAAAGCTTCCTGCAATGTCAGAAGGTGCGTGCCTTTCAGGAAAGGCTCGTATTCTTCTGGCTTTACGTTATCGCGTGCGGCCAGAATTTTTAACGCTTCATCCAAGTTCGCCGGGTCCTGCATGTAGTCAATAATGCGATACCAGACCTTCACGAATTTCGCCCAGTCTGCGCGCCGCTTTTCCAGGTTTTCTCGAGAGACATAAATGAGATCGTAAATCAACCCGGGAGCCTGAGCCGATGTGTAGATCGGCTTTGAGCCCTGGACCGTTTTCATTGCTTGTCCGGAGTTCGGCTGCCATGCGCCGATTGCATCGACGGCTCCTGCACCAAGGACTTGGGGCGTTTCATTGGTAGGCGTGTTGACCAGCGTTACGTCAGTCTCCTTCATTCCGTTTGACTCGAGCGCGTTGAGCAACAGCAGATGGTCGACCAATCCCACCTCGACACCGACCTTTCTGCCTTTCAGGTCTTTCACCGATTCAATGCCGGGCTTGGCCACGATCATATCATTGCCGCTTGAGAAATCGGTGATGATGACGGCGACAGATGGTTTACCGCCGGAACCGGTCACCAACGCGTCTCCGTTGGTCATGCCAACGGCATCCACCTTGCCGGTCGAGAACGCATCCATCGAGGGCGCATAGTCATACCACAGGAACTGGACATCGAGTCCTTCCTGCTTAAACCAATCCTTTTTGATGGCGATATCAAAGACTACCCACCCAGGCCAATCGCTATAGGCGACCTTGAGAGGCTCGGCCAAGGCGACCGAAAAAGTCAATGAAATGACGCAGAGAAGCGTGACTCGGCGCAAAGCCGAGCAGAAGAGTGATTGAAGCCGATTCATAGGCGGAGAGGTTTTATTGAGTATTACGAAGCCGTGTTTTCGTAATACTTTCAGAGCACTGGCCGTGCCAACTGAGTGGACCGCGCCTTTCTTCGGCGTTGTTCCTCCTGCTTCCTGCCCACTTCGGTTAATTCCAGGCTAAATCGCTAAGTTCCGCCTTCCAGCGCGCACCAGACCTGTCGTCTTTTTTTAGTAGAAAGGTTATTTTGATACAGGGACGCAACGCTGGCAGGAGGCGCGGACGCCACGGTAGCGTTTCTTTGAGGCCAGCGCTCCCAGCGTTTTCTTAGCCCTTCCTCTTTCGTCCCGCCGTCGTTTCGCTATTGCGCGGCTTTGATCTTGCCGGCGCGCCGTAGCTCGAAGAGCGAGCTGGCATCCTGACTATGGCCGGACAGGTCGGGCTGCCCAGCCGAACATCGCCGGAAACACGAAAGCGCCGGGACCCCCCGGCGCTTCAAAGAACGGAACGGTCTGAAATGCTCAGACTAGAATTGCAAGACCACGTCGATCCCAAACGTCCATTGATCGCGATCCGTGAGTTGATCAAATGGTTTGGTATTGGTCGTCAACGCACGGTCGTAGCGAACTTCGGGTCGGATCAACAGCCCAGCGATCGGCTTCGGCATCGGTGGTTTGATGGTGATGCCTCCCGTCACTTCAAGATAGGTCGTTTTGCCTCCGGTGAAAGTGCTCGGATCAGGAGCGACTGGATCGCCCCGTACAAGGTGGATAAAATCGTTATTGGCGCGGAATTGACCGACATAGAAGTTATTCGCGTCACGCCAAATCTCACCCCGGATTCCGAGCGTCAACCAATCATTGACGGCATAGGTGAAGTACTGCGCTGCACCGCCGCCCCAGGCAGGAGTTAATTCATCGTAGATCAGGTTCAAATCGGTAATCGACGTTAAGCATTTATTAATCTTCCAGGTCGTCGTCATGTCATTCTCAAATCGGTAATCGTGATTATTTCCCGCATCCTCCGGACCGATGTGGGAAAGCGCCAATACCGTTAGGTTCCCGTCGAGCAGATTTAGACCGAAGCCAGCTTCTATTGCGATCGAATGATTATTGTCTTTAAAGGCTAAGTTTGTGCCCCGATCGACCCCAAAATAGAGGTCAACCAATTTGTTTACGTGAAGAATACCTAAACCGCCCAGATGCGTGAGCGGGATCCCGAAGTTGAAGATGTAGCTATGAGAATAGAAAACGTTAGTACGTGGATCCGTGGTTTCTGCGGATGAGAGATCCTGGAAGTGGCCCAACCTGAGGTCGAGGCCGCCGGTGCTGGGGATTGGTACATGGAAACTGGCGTAGGCCTCCGGAATATCGAATTGGATTCGATCGTTGGTCATGAGGTCAAACCATCCGGCGGCTTTATCATAACGGGCATCGCTACCTTCCATGACCCAAACTTTGAAACCCCAGTCGAAGCCAGTGACGTTGGGATCCAACGCACGCTCGCCAACTATCGAGACCTGGTTCAATAATGGCTCATTCGCTCGGTCGGTAAACAGATGACCAAAGTTGTGGTTATCGTTCGGTGTATCCGGATTGACCGTAATCCCACCCTCGATCCAACCATAAAGCTTGAATCGCGGCTCTGGCGGTTTGGGGGGCGTGACAACGTTCTTAATTTCCTTGCCATCGGGGGTTGGCGATGCCGTGACGTCGGCACCAAAGGATGGCAGACTGTAACTCAATGCGCAGATCGTGAACCCATAAACAGCAGTGGTCACGAGTCGATTTGCGACTCTCTTCAAAATAGTTTCCTCCGAAATATTGCGACGGCCGGACCGCGGTCCGAACCGATTGTGGTTAAGGTAATAAGGGGTTAAGGTAAATTAAGGGCGTTACCAATCTATGGCACGCCCCGCAGCCGAGCTAGCAGGATGCCTGCCATCAATTGAAAAGATCGTCCAGACCGCGACTTGGTTTCTCTTAAGTTGCGCTGCCCAACAGACTTGCGCAGTCACTCACGTGCAGCTTTTTGTATGATCTCCTTTCGAATGGTTCGGTTTTGTTGTTGGTGTTATGCGATTTTTGTTATTCGAACAGATTGCACTTCGCGAGAGCCGCTGCCACGCCTAAAGCGTGGCAGCAGCCAACCGATTATGCTTTCGCCTCTACCGAATCTATTAATACCGACTTTGCCTTTTTCTTGCTAGCTCCAAGGAAGAAGATCGCACCGTAGATGCCCCACAATGCAGCGATGCCGAGCGCAATATAAGGTTCTTTGAAACTCATGCCCGCAACCGAGAACGGCCCAACCAAGTAGAACAGCATACAGAGCAGATTAGCAAGCAAACCGAAGACCGGTACAACCACGTGCTTGAAGCCGTGGAAGCTATGATGCTCGCGGAACGCAACAATCGCGACGATGCAGGTCATCATGTAGAGCAGGAACGTTCCGAAGTTGCTGGTCAACGTGATAATAAGCAAGCTCTGCGGGATGGCGGCACCGGTATCGTGCGGCCAAATGCCGAAGCTATACCAAAGATTCTGCGGGAGACCCTTGATGGCGTCACCGGTTAGCGCTGCTCCACCACAGAAGTAGAAAATTACTCCGAAAATCCCGATTACCGCCGAGATGCCCGCAAGCGTCCAAATCGCCCGGTGCGGAGTCAGGTTCTTGGTGTGGAGCACGCCCAAATTACCGGCGAGCTCGTCATCGCGACCCATCGCGTAAGTGACGCGGGCTCCCGTGTTGATACAGGCCAACGTCGTTCCAATGAGTGCGAGAAACACGGTGATGGCTTGGATAAACATGAACCACCATCCGGCTTGGGGACTTCCGAAAACCCAGGTCCCGACAATCTGCATCATATCCCCAATCGGCGCCGGCGACGCGGACGCAGTTACCGCCGTGTAGCCGCTATTGAGGAAGTAGTTGGCTCCGAAATATTCGAACAGGTAACAGAACGCGCCTTGAATCACGAGTGAAAGGAGTACGGCTCGCGGAATATCACGTTTGGCGTTTTTTGCCTCCTCACCCATTGACGTCACCGACTCGAAACCGACCAGAATAAGAATGGCAATACAGGCCTGAACCAACACGAAGCTGAATCCGTGCGGCGAGATGACAGAAGCCGCATTGGCATGAAACTGAAACGTATCCGTTGGATTCTTCGGATCGCTTCCTTTGCTGGTTGCCTGATCGGCAGCATACGTTAGCGTGTAATCTTTGTCAGTCCCATCCGTATTCTTTTCAAAAACGTAGTTGCCATCTTTGTCCTTTTTCGGAGCGGTGGTTTCGACCCCTTTGTCGTCCTTAGTCGTTTCGGTAGCAATGACCTTGCTCACCGGGACACCATCAGGGTTAAGCGTGATTCCCTTCGAGCCCTCGACGTGGTTCACACGATAGGCGATAGCGATCACGGTGAACACGATCAGCGCCGAGATTTGAATCACGTTGATAGCAAGATTTACCCCAGTCGAGGCATTGACCCCGGAATACGCGATCCATCCAACGAAAAACGGAAAGACGACACAAAACAGGATCATTAGCAGCGGGCTGGGCACCGCCGAACTGAAGACCGCTGGCAACAGCTGCCCCGCAAGATAGCCCACGAGGACGGCGGTGACAGCGACCATCACACCGGGATAAACCCAGTAATAAAGATGACTGGCCCAGCCGACGGCGAACTTTGCGATTCGCGCGAATTTAAAGGCTTTCGATTTCGATAAGAAAGCCTGTTCGGCGAAGAAATAGGATGATCCGGCGCCGGGATAGAGTTTTGACAGTTCGGCGTAAGACATGGCTGTCGCCAGACAGAGCAACAGCGCAAGCAAAATGCCGAACCACATCCCAATTGCGGCCATGGGCTGGCCGTAGAGACATTGTTGAGCGAAGGTCAACCAAAGAAATGCGCCTGGCGCAATGAGCGCCATCGCATTAACGGTTAGACCGGTTAGACCAAGGGTTGCCTTGGTCGTGGGCGTAGTAGTAGGGGTTTCTGGCATACCGCGTAGGTTTTCATGTAGGAAATCGCGGTCGGACTTAAGCATCACCCGTGCCATTGGATCGTTGGTTTTAGTGTAGAAGGCCAGGTTCCCTCGGCAACAAACTTTCAAAAATCGTAAAGAAAGTCGAAAGAGACGCCGTCAAATCGCCGGTTTCAGTTAACGATTGTTAAGCTGAAACGGGCTAGGGCCCGAATATCCAAAAGTGTTCTCGCCCTGGGACGGAAGTGCCTTCTGCTGTTCATTTTCAATAAAGAAAGACGAAGAGCCTCGAAGTTGGCGAGCATAGCTGAGCTTGTTCTGTCCCTATTTGACCAGAAACTGTCAGCCCTGGAAAAAACTGTACACTTGAGGGGATCGTCGGGTAGCGCAAGTCACGCCGGGAGCGCCAGTAATGCCGGGAACGCCCATAATTCCGGTAATACCCATAACGCCGGCAGCGGATTGAAAGCGTTGCACGGGTATTTGCATCGTTCTTCCGGGGGATATCGGCGTTCGAGCGGCGCAATCAATGCATTGTAGCCGCCATTCGCGAGCGGCGGCATGGCGACTGCAATTAATGGTCGAGCTCACCCAATTCCTCCCGAGTGTTACCGATGTCCTGACCCAACCGTCCTGACCTCACCACCTCTCACCTCTCACGCGTTCCCCGCGTTGCCTTCTGCAGATGATGCTCTTTCTCAGTTTCTCGCCTGCAGACAAACCTCCTCGACGTTTCAATGCCGGCGTTTTATGTAGACCCTCCCCGGCAGCACACCTTGCTCGGTTGCTGGAACGCTTCCGGACCTCTGCACCTTATGGTTAAGCCATTTCACGAATTGAACGAAAAAGAACTTCTCGCTCTCGCTATCTCTTCCGAAGAAGAGGACAGCAAGATCTACGGGTCATTTGCGGAAAAGGTACGCGGCGAGTTTCCGGCGACTGCCCAACT
>DATNNZ010000208.1:0-5921 GCA_035601575.1 Chthoniobacterales bacterium | reverse complement strand
GGTTCCGCTCGCAGTCGCGACCGGCGCTGGCGCTGAAATGCGCCAGTCCCTCGGCACCGCCGTGTTCTTCGGGATGCTTGGCGTGACGCTGTTCGGCCTCCTGTTCACCCCGACCTTCTACGCCGTGGTGCGGCAGTTTTCTGGCGACGCGTCTTCGCAGGAAGGGAGGATCGATGCCCCGGCTCGCTCCTTTGAAAGAACGGGCCAAGGATACTGATATCTAAATGTCACTTAGACCTCTGGAGTCGCTTCAACGACATGTTGTGGCAAAAACGGCAGGAATGAATTGTCGAGGAGATCTCGACCAGACTCGCTGATTCGCTCCTGTAAAGTCATCATCGCCGCGAACAATGGATCGAGAGTTTCTGAAATTAAAGGCAGCTCAAAAATGCCTACTTGTGCCAGCACAGTGGCAATTTCTTCCAAGCCTTTCTGCTCCGAAAGATTGTCAGCAGAATCGGCAATTTGGAAGCAATACATGAGCTTCGCTAGTCCTGCTTGATAATCTGCTTTGTGATCTTTCAGTTCGCTGTCTTGGGCAAATTCCGCCCAGCGTTTTAACAACTCGAACCAATGCGCTTCTACCGCCTGCTCATCGCGGATTTTTTGCTGCAGATGGATCGTATAGAGGAGGAAAAAAGTTGAAATGACCGCCAAAAACGAGCCGACCAAGGCGCTGGCCTCGCCCAACGCAGCCGAATGCGGTAATGCCGGAAGGAACCTATCAACCGTTAGGATGACAAAAACGCCCGCGACGTAGAGAACCAGGACCCCAAGACCTACGACCCAGAAAGGAAGAAACCGGGGCTTTTTCACAGTGATTCGGGCGAAGAGGCGTGGCTTAACGAGGAAGCGATGTTCGGGCAGGAGTTCATGCGGCCCAGAAAGTCATGCCGTCTTGCTCAAGGAGTGGCGCACGGCCTTCCAGTGACGGCGGGGCAGAGTCCGAATAAGATACAACGAGCGAATAGGTGCCAAGCTGACCAAGATACGAAGTCCTCTTGGCTCGCTGTTCTGATAATTTCCGGGCAATCGCGTTGTCGTCCGTAATTCGATCATTGGTCGCCTGCCTGTGTTGGTCAATTTTCGCTCTTGGCACCTTCGCGAAAATTCGCCAAAAGCTGTGCGTCTCGCTGACCGTGGCTTCGTATTGGACGTAGATGTCGGACATGGATCCGCTCGGGTTAATGGTAGATGGCGTGGCTGCCCAGGTCGATGATGGTGGTAACTACATAGCCGTACTTCGTCGGAAATTCGAGCGACCCGGAAAAAAGCGGCTTTTTTTACTCTCTGTTATCCATCGGCCTTTCCCCTTTGTGTAAGTGCCACAGGATCAACACTAATGGAGCCTAGGGGATTCGAACCCCTGACCTCCTCAATGCCATTGAGGCGCTCTACCAACTGAGCTAAGACCCCTGAAATCAGCGGAGTCCGAAATTAACGCTTTTTATCTGGATGGAAAGGGTTTTCTTTGCGGAGGCTTCTGCGTGTGCCACCGGTCCGGCGCCTAGTCTGAAAATGTGAAGCGACGAGGGTTCTCCTCGCGAAGGCGGTCTGCCTCGAAGTTTGGCGTCGACCGAGCTGCTTGAGTCAGCAACTCCATCGATTCGAGCATGACTTCTTTTTCGATTTCCTGGGGGTCCATTCTCGTAAAGGCCCTTGAGCATCGCGCAATGATCTGAAGATGAAAGAGTAAAACGCCATGAATGAAATGACTCTGATCGAGGTAAGTTAAAGCTGTTGTCATTTTGAAACAGATCCATATTCGACAGTATGAAATCCCCTCGCATCGGTTTTGTCGGCGTTGGTCGCATGGGAGCGAACATGGCGCGACGACTCAAGGAAGTTGGCTATGTCGTCTCGACAGTTTTTGACACCAATCAAAAGATTGCGACGGAACTGGCTGCTGAACTTGCTTGTTCTGGGGCCAAGTCCGTTTCCGAGGTGAGCCGTGACGCGGAAGCTGTTTTCACGGTAGTCACGGATGATGCTGCGATGCGCGGCATCTATTTCGGGCCGGACAACCTTTTTACGCACGCGGCCGGACGACTATTCGTAAATTGTGCCACCATCAGTCCCTCGGTCCATCGGGAAGTCGCGCACAAGGGGGCGAAATTAGGTGCCAAGGTATTGGAAGCGCCAATGGCTTCCAGTGTTACCCATGCTCGTGAGGGCAAATTATTCATGATGCTGGGCGGTTCACCGGAGGCGATTGCAAGCGCCGAACCGATCCTCAAGGATTTGGCGCTCAAGACCCGTTACATCGGCGAGGCCGGAAAGGCAGCCGAGCTAAAAGCTTTGGTTAATATGGTGATGAACATCAATACCGCCGGTCTCGCCGAAGGTCTCGGATTAGCCGATGCACTTGGCCTAGATCTTCGAGTGGTGGCGGAAGTTTTCTCCCAGACCGGCGCTAATTCTCGGGTTCTCGAAACTGACGGTCCCGATATGTTGGATCGCGAGCACAGCACATTTTTCTCGGCGGCTCACGCTGCAAAAGACAGTGGGATCGCTTTAGCGCTGGCGCAACAACAAGGGTTACACCTCCCGCTCTTGGAGGGCTCGAAAGCGCAATACGATCAGATGATTCGGGTTGGATTGGGCGAGATCGATAAATCAGGAATTTCCGAACTAACATTCCGTTCGAGGCGACCGTTGCTGTCAGAGTAGGCCTTATTTTGGTAGAGCGAAGCTACTCAAAGCGCCGAGGTTTGCCCTACCAAAGTTGTGCAGCATCGCCCGACCTGCTCCCTTTTAGCTCAAAAACTCAATGAGCCAACCCAATTGGGCCGGCAGCGGTACTGCTTTACGACCGAGCTTATCTTGGAGCAGAGCGGTTAGCCATTCGCGCGAGGTCCGTATGTCTCGCCCTTCGATTTCGATCGATCGAAGGTTCTCTGTTTTGGTCAGCTGGAAATGCCCGAGCTCCAGATCCAATATTTCTGTCTCGCCGTTGAGACGAACGCTGCAGGCCGCGCATTGTTCCAGGGTATTGACTCTCAACTCGAGGATCTCTCCATAAGGCTTCAGCTCTTCGTTCGCGATCTGCTTGAGCCGAGCACTTACAATCCGGTCCTTTGACTCATTCAAAGTCTTGCCGACAGGAAGAGAGCGCAGGAGATTAGTTAAGCGCATACCTTTCCCAATGATCGTCCAAATGTCTCGAGTGTCGATTGGATCTTTGCTATGGCACCCTCTTTAGTTACCGGGACCTTCAAAACTGAACTTGGCCGGCACCTTTTCTTCCGTCGGTGGATCCCAGATTGCCCATCCAAAGGAACGATTGTGATCGCCCATGGGTTGGGTGAACACTCGGGGCGCTATGTGCACGTCGGGGATTTTTTTGCTCGAGCTGGCTTCACCGCGTTCGCATTTGATTTGCGAGGTCATGGCTCGAGCGAGGGAAGGCCGATTTTTATCAGTCGTTATCAGGATTACATAGACGATCTCGAATCGGTGATTACCCATCTGGGACGACCTGAACCGCTCATTCTTTTTGGTCACAGTCTCGGAGGCCAACTTGTTCTGGCGTATGGGCAATCTGGGGGAAATCCGGCGAATGGATACATCGCTGCTTCGCCTTGGCTGAGCCTTTCGCGTCCCCCGCCAATTTGGTTGGAAGGAGTCGCGCGGATGCTGAATCTGGTGTTGCCGCAATGGCGTTTCACAACCGGAATTGAATCGGACGATACTAGCCGCGACCAAGCGCTTCTCAATAGCTTTCCTGATTTGGACAAAGGACGCGGGTTTATCACTGTGCGAACCTATCTTGAAATCATCAAAACGAACCGGGAGTTGATGGCGCATCCTTCTGCAAACGCACCGGTGCTGCTAACCCACGGCGAAGCAGATTCAATAACTTCGATCGAAGCGACTCGAGCGTATTTCGAAGAGCTGCTGGCGCCGAGCAAGACTTTTATTAGTTATCCGGAGGCGAGACACGAACTGCACAACGACCTGATTCGCGCCACGGTATTAAAGGACTATCTGGAGTGGATACAGGCCAAATGCGGATTGCGGAATGCTGAATGCGAAAGGTGAATATTCGAATGCGGATTGCGAATTGCAAATTGCCCCTCAGCTCGGTTCTTCGGCACGTGTCGCGTCATTCCCGGGCATCGCACGCGTCTAAACCGCCAGCAGCCGCAGGATTTATCGCTCTCGCAGCCTAGGTGAAGCAAAACTGGCGGCGCGAAGGGAGAACCGTTAGAATTGGTGCCGAATGAATCAGGCACGTCTCGAAGCGAGGCAGGCCACGGTGCGATGCAAACGCCAATTGCCGAAGCCACTGTCTAGGGTTCAACGCTATGGCCTTGCCGTGCTTTCCGTCTCCGTGGCGATTGGCGGGGCGCTCCTCTTGGAGCGCTTCCAGTTCCGCGACGTGGAGGTGCCGCTTTTCCTGTTTGCCGTCGCCGTCGCCGCCTGGTATGGAGAGACTGAGGGTGCCGTGCTGGCGCTTCTACTCTCATGCATCAGCTTCGATTACTTCTTCGTAGAGCCTTTACACACGTTCTAGAAGAGTGAAATCAGCTCGCCGCTGAGATCCATGATGCGCTGGCTCAAAGCTTTACCGGCATCTCGATGCAACTGGGAGTCGCCGGCGAGCAACTCTCTGCAAAGGAAGGCGATCCTCTCTGCCAAATTCAGCGGGCAAACGAGATCGCACAGTTTGGCTTAGCTGAAGCGCGCAGATCCATTCTCAGCCTACGCTCCAATGCCATCGAGGAATCGGGATTGACTACGACGCTGCAACGTTTGGTTGAGCACTCGAACGTTGCCGGCCGGTTGCGCTGTGATTTCCGGTCCAACAACATACCGGAAGAAAGTTTGCCTCCGAGGATACAACATGAGCTGCTGCGTTTTGCCCAGGAGGCGATCAGCAACGCTGTTCGCCACGCCAAGCCTACCGTGGTAAGCGTGACACTTCGCTGGGAACCGCCTAATCTCATTCTTAAAGTAAAAGATAATGGATCTGGAATCTCCAGTGCCAGCCTGGAGAAAAGTGAAGGCTTCGGATTGAGTAATATGCGCACAAGAGCCTCGCAAATCGATGGGAAATTAGATATCCAAACTGCTGCCGGTCATGGAACTAGCATCGTTCTGACTGTACCGATCCCCGCAATTGGGCACGCATTCACTCAAACCGTATTCCCTGCGCCAGCGGCAAGTCTGAAGAGTAATTAACTACGCTGGTTTGGCGGCGCATAGAGTTGCGCCAAGCATCACTTCCACTTTCTCGGCCGCCTCCGGTGTCCTTTTCGCCACCGAAAGCGCCGCCGATCTCTGCACCGCTTGTGCCGACGTTCACGTTCGCGAGTCCACAATCGCTGCCGATCGCAGAAAGGAAGGTCTCGGTCTCCTGAATATCATTGGAAAAGATTGAGGAGCTGAGTCCCTGGGGAACCCCATTTTGCATCGCGATGGCTTCTTCCAAACGATCGTAAGTCAACACGTAAAGGATCGGTGCAAATGTTTCGTTCTGGACTATTGGCCAATCGTTTTGGGCTTCAACAATGCAAGGTCGAACATATTGGCCTCCAGGATATTCCGGGCCAGATAGGCGTTCTCCGCCGAATCGCACCTCTCCGCCCTGGGCACGAACCTGCGCCAGCGCCTCGCCCATCGACTGGACTGCCCCGTCATCAATGAGCGGACCCATCAAAGTGGATGGCTCGAGTGGATTTCCGATTTTCACGCTTCGGTAGGCCGTTTGCAGAGATTGCAGCAGCCGCTCGCGAACCGAGCGATGTACAATCAACCGGCGCGTACTGGTACAACGTTGGCCGGCAGTCCCAACCGCACCGAAAAGCAAAGCTCGTTTCGCCGTCTCCAAGGTCGCTGATGGAGTTACGATCACCGCGTTATTGCCGCCGAGTTCCAGCAGCGATTTGCCCAGACGTCGGGCAACCGCTTGAGCCACT
>DATNNZ010000207.1:0-5805 GCA_035601575.1 Chthoniobacterales bacterium | reverse complement strand
AGCGAACCGTGCCGATTTTGCCGGGAGACACACCAGAATCACTGCACGCTCGAATTCAGGAGGCGGAACACGAGCTTCTACCTGCGGTGATTCAAAACCTGGCCACCGGTTTAGGTCGGTGAGTGGTGGTTGGTGAGAGGTGAGGGCGTTTGGCTCTACCGAAGACGCAGAACGCCGAACGTACATTGAATGCTGCTGTACGACGGTAGCGGCGACTAGCCTGTCCGACATAGTCTGCTACTGGGATCCCCTTCCTCATCAGGACGACGTCGGATCCCGCGCAAGTTAAACGTGTTCCGAAGGAAGGGAGGTTGAACGAGAGGAATCCAGCGGGCCCGACCATTGAATGCAGTCGCCATGGCCCGGTTCGCAAGTTCCGGCTTCATGCGGGAGGGATCGAGGAACTCCAAACGCCGAATGTAGCAGGACAGTCGCCGCTACCGGAAGGCAACCCCGTTTGGGTCAGACTATGTCGGAACCGGCAGCTGCCGGACGGCTACAGAAGACCATGCGCCGGAACTAGTCAACGCTCCGACGGCTCGAGCAGGGAACAGTCCGCTCTGACCTTGCATTTTTGCAAACGCTACCTCACCTTGAGGCCGCACATGAAGAAAATCGAGGCGATCATCAAGCCCTTTAAGATGGAGGACGTCAAAGAAGCCCTTACGGAGATTGGGATTGAGGGGATGACCGTCAGTGAGGTGAAGGGATTTGGCCGCCAGAAAGGCCATACGGAAATTTATCGCGGCAGTGAATATACCGTGGACTTCCTACCTAAAGTGAAATTTGAAATTGTGGTGCCCGACGACCGGGTCCAGCGAGCAGTAGAGACAATCGTTCAAACTGCTAGAACTGGGAAGATCGGAGACGGGAAAGTGTTTGTGATTTCTATCGACGAAGCCATTCGGATACGAACCGACGAACGAGGAGAAGCGGCGATCTAGCGACTCAACTTTTCCGATGCTGGATCCCGAGAGCGTGCTTCCTGACCTGCAAGCGTCTGTCATATGTGAGGATGTCCGCCAAGAAGTCAACGGCATGCAGACGCTGGTTGGAATAATCAACCTGATCCCAGCTCGGATGTTGCCGGTCGCTTTGCTCAAGCTTTGTGTCTGGACCCGGTGGTGCAGCGGGGTCGGGCGTTTCCGTCAAAATGCTCGGATCTTAGGTGTCGACGATCAACATGTGTTGGCGGAGTCACAGATCGATTTTGAATTAAAGGAACTGGAAGGACACGTGACTAACGTCAATCTATTCACTGGGGTGCAATTCCAGCAATATGGATTGCATCACGTAGAAATTATGTTGGATCAGGAACTTCGACTGCGCTATCCGCTTCCGGTCATTCAAGTTTCGTAGGCTGGCACTTCCCGAGCTTCCGGTTTATAAAACAGGTAGAATAGTTTCCGACTAAATTCCGTTTAATCGCAGGTAAGATTGCAAACATTCGAATCCTCCCATGAGCAGCCACATTGAATCTCATCTCGTCGAGAATCGAGTTTTCAAGCCTTCCAAGTCTTTTGCGAAGCGCGCCCTGATTTCCGATTTTGATGAATACGAAGAGCTTTATCGCAAATCGATCAAGAACCCGGAAAAGTTTTGGGGCCAGCAGGCCGAGGAACTGCTGGTCTGGCACAAAAAGTGGGACGAGGTCCTGAAGTGGAATGTGCCTTTTGCGGAATGGTTCGTCGGAGGTAAGTTGAATGTTTCGGAAAATTGCCTGGATCGGCACTTGGAAGGACCCCGGCGCAATAAGGCAGCTATCATCTGGGAAGGTGAACCAGGCGAGAAGCGGACCCTGACCTACAAGCAACTTCACCGGGAAGTATGCAAGTTTGCCAACGTTCTCCGGGCAAGCCAAATCGAAAAGGGCGACCGGATACTCATTTATATGCCGATGTGCCCGGAGACGGCGGTTGCCATGCTTGCGTGCGCCCGAATCGGTGCGATCCACTCCGTTGTTTTTGGAGGTTTTAGCTCCGCCGCGATCAAGGACCGAATCAACGACAGCCAGGCGAAAATGGTAATTACGGCGGATGGCGGTTACCGGCGTGGCAGTGTGATTGCTCTCAAAAAGAACGTCGATGAAGCGCTGAGCGATAACGAACTGGTGGAAAAAGTGATCGTATTTCGGCGGGCCAACAACGAAATCTCCATGAAGGAAGGGCGCGATTTCTGGTGGCATCAAGAAATGGAGAATGTGGAGTCACATTGTGAACCAGAATATGTCGATTCTGAACACCCGCTGTATATTCTGTACACCAGCGGCTCGACCGGTAAGCCGAAGGGAATTCTCCACACCAGCGCCGGTTACCTTCTCGGTGCGACGATCACCACCAAATACGTCTTCGACCTAAAGGAGGAAGATATTTATTGGTGTAGCGCGGACGTCGGTTGGGTCACCGGCCACAGCTACGTCGTGTACGGACCGCTTAGCAACGGGGCGACGGTTGTGATGTACGAAGGAGCTCCAAATTGGCCGGAACCGGATCGTTTTTGGAAGTTGATCGAAGATCACGGAGTCACCGTTTTTTACACGGCGCCGACGGCGATTCGAGCGTTTATCCGAGCCGGAGACGAATATCCGAATCGGCACGACCTTACTTCACTACGACTGCTCGGAACGGTCGGCGAGCCGATCAATCCAGAAGCGTGGATGTGGTATCACACGGTGATTGGCGGCGGCCGTTGCCCGATCGTGGATACCTGGTGGCAAACGGAGACCGGCGCCATCATGATCACTCCCCTACCGGGCGCCATACCGTGCAAACCAGGCAGCGCGACGCTTCCGTTTTTCGGAATCGACGCGGCTGTTGTCGACGAAAATGGAAACGAAGTAGCAGCCAACCGCGGAGGGAAACTGGTTATTCGGACACCCTGGCCTTCCATGCTGAGAACAATTTGGGGTGACAAAGAGCGTTACAAACAAACGTACTGGAGCGAGTACGAAGGGATGTATTTTACCGGCGATGGAGCGCGGCGGGACAAAGATGGGTATTTCTGGATTGTCGGCCGAATCGATGACGTTTTGAATGTCGCCGGGCACCGCCTCGGAACCTCAGAGATCGAGAGTGCGCTGGTCAGTCACACGTCCGTTGCTGAGGCCGCGGTTGTGGGACGTCCGGACGAAATTAAAGGTCAAGCGCTGGTCTGTTTCGTCACGCTGAAGCAGGGAGAATCGGCATCGCCGGAACTGCGGGACAAGCTTCGGCAACACGTTGGAACGATTATCGGTTCGATCGCCAAACCGGATGATATTCGTTTTGCCGAGGCATTACCGAAGACCCGAAGCGGAAAGATTATGAGACGGCTGCTGAAAGAAGTGGCCGCGGGCGGCCAGGTGACGGGCGACACAACGACGCTGGAAGATCTAAACGTCCTGGCCACTTTAAGGAATTCAGAGGGCAAAGAAGAGTAGAAGAGAATGGGAAATGCGGATTGCGGAATGCGGAATGTTGAGGACTTCGGAATTCGCGTTTTTCGCCGCTCCGTAACGCATTTCGGTCCGAAACGGACGCGCAAGAGCGCATCCCTACCCGCCTACAGTTTCGGCTTCGCTCGATGCCACTCGGTACTTTGCTCGTAGGCGTGGGCAACACGTAAGATGGTGCCTTCGGCGAGGGGTTTTCCCAAGATCTGCAGGCCGACCGGAAGTTGCTTCCCCTCGGACGTGGCGAAACCGCACGGAATGCTGACCCCACAGATTCCGGCCATGTTCGCAGCCAGGGTAAAGATATCAGCCAAATACATGCTGAGCGGATCGGCCGTGCGCTCTCCGAGTTTGAATGCTGGAGTTGGTGAAGTCGGGCAGACGATTGCGTCGACCTGGGCAAAGGCATCGCTGAAATCGCGACGGATCAAGGTCCTTACTTTCTGCGCCTTCAGGTAAAAGGCGTCATAGTACCCAGAGCTGAGCGAATACGTTCCAAGGATGATTCGGCGTTTCACTTCCGCCCCAAAACCTTGCTCTCGAGTTTTGCCATAATGCTCGAGTAAGCCGTTGATTTCGCTTGCACGAAATCCGTAACGCACTCCATCGAATCGCGCCAAATTAGCCGATGCCTCAGCCGGAGCGATGAGATAGTAGGTGCTCAGCGCGTGTTCGGTATGAGGCAATGAAATATCGATCACTTTTGCGCCGAGCTTTTCGAAGTGATGCACCGCCTCGCGAACCCGCTGTTCGACCTGAGTGTCGAGGCCTTCAATGAAATATTCCTTCGGCAATCCGAGCCGCATCCCTTTGACTCCCTTCCCTAACTCCGCGGTATGATCCGCGGCGGGTTCGTTAAGGCAAGTTGAATCGGCCGGATCAGCGCCAGCAATGACGTTCATCAACAAGGCTGCATCCTCCACGTCTTTGGTCAGGGGTCCGATCTGATCGAGCGAAGAAGCAAAGGCCACCAAGCCAAATCGGGAAACGCGGCCATAAGTCGGTTTAAGGCCGACACAGCCGCAGAGGGCCGCAGGCTGCCGGATTGATCCGCCAGTATCAGAGCCAAGCGCGGCAAACGCTTCATCCGCAGCGACCACGGCGGCCGAACCGCCGCTGGAGCCGCCCGGAATTCTTTCTGTGTCCCAAGGGTTTCGACTTGGCCCAAAAGCGGAATTCTCGGTAGACGAACCCATCGCAAATTCGTCCATGTTGGTGCGCCCGAACGGAATTGCGCCGGCGTGCTTCAAACGACTGATCACGGTTGCGTCGTAGGGAGCAACGTAACCTTCCAGGATCTTCGACGCACAGCCACAAGGATGCCCAGCCACATTGATGACGTCCTTGATTGCAACGGGAACACCGGCCAAAGGCAAATTGACATCCACTTTCGCGGCATCGGCAATCGCTTTCTCAGGGTCGTAAGATAAATACCCGTGAATTTTCGGGTCGATCTTTTCGATGCGCTGGCAAAGAGCCTCAACTACTTCGCGAGCTGAGATTTGTTTCGACTTCAAGAGGCCGCGAGTCTCGTGAAGGGTGAGTGAAGTGATTTCCACGGCTCTACTCCACAACTTTGGTCACGATAAAAAGCCCGTGCGCCTGACGCGGCGCGTTTGATAGAGCCAGGTCATGCGGCAGACTCGGTTGCTCGCGGTCTTCGCGGAACAAGTTGTAAATTGGGAAACTATGGGCGGTCGGCTCGACGTTCGCGAGATCGAGCTGGTTCAGTTTTTCGACATGCTCTAAGACATGACCAAGCTGAGACTGGAATGTATTGATCTCTTCCGGAGTCAGGCTAATGCGAGCCAGCTCAGCCACATACTGGACGTCAAATTTCGTGGAACTCATGACTGGGTGATTAGTACAACCAAAAATCGGGACCGACAAATTGTTAGCAGTGTAGCACCTGACCTCGCGAGTTCCGGCTACATGTGGGAGGGATCGAGGAACACCAAACGCCAAATGCTGCTCCACGATGGCGACTGCGGGTTGTGGTTTTCCCAAGCGCACGGCTCCGGGTTCATTTCAAGGTCGCATCAAGAACAGAGGGCGCATAGGGGACAGTCGCCGCTTGTACCGAAAAAAACATCCGGAACGCGCGGAGCCAGGGGATCAGGCTACAGCCGGTTAACTAATTGGATGGCCAGAAAAACGACTAAGCCGGCGAGAATAACGACGGTCAAAACCATGATAAGCAATCGCATGCGCGCTGCTCTACGCTGAGCCCGCCGGGGCCGGTGGCGCCGTTCGGTAAATAACTCGCCCGAATGGCGTACATCCTCCAATATATCTGGAGAATCGAGCGGACCTCTCCGAGTCGAAGCGCGCTCTATCTGCTCCTGTCGCTTGCGCTCCAATTCGGCTTCCGCGAT
>DATNNZ010000206.1:0-4305 GCA_035601575.1 Chthoniobacterales bacterium | reverse complement strand
AGATTTCCAAGATGCGCCGAGTTTCTTTGCAGATGAGCGAAGAACTTGGCCGGGAACCGACTGACGACGAGTTGGCGGAAGAGATCGGTATTTCGAGCGGCAAAGTGTCGCAATTGAAAACCGTCTCGATCCGGCCCGCGTCGTTGGACGCACCGATCAGCGATGACGACTCGACTGAATTTGGCGAGATTGTTGGCGACGAAGAAGCGCAAACGCCGTTTGAGTTGCTCAGAGACAAGAACCTGCGCGACGAAGTGAGTGAGTTGCTCGAGGTCCTGGACGACCGCGAACGGAAGATCATCTTCCAGCGGTTCGGACTGGATGGTGGCAAACCGAAAACTCTCGAAGAAGTGGGCAAGAAATTCGGGGTTACGCGAGAGCGAATCCGTCAGCTCCAGAATATAGCGCTGGCGAAATTGCGCCGGGCACTGAGCAAGAAGGAAAAACCAATCGATATCCCACAAGAAGTATTGGAATTTAGCTAATTCGATCCACGTAATCGAACGCATCTTTTTGGCCGCCTTCCGTTTGGAAGGCGGCCTTTTTTTATATGGCCCGGCGGTACGGGACGGGACGCCAACGAAATTCCCCCCGGGTGCTTGACAGCTAGATCATTCTCACGTACCAATCTCCCCCTGCCTTTCGGAAGGATATCAGCATGGCTGTCACTGAAATCATTTTAAAGGAAAACGTACCTGGACTAGGCGCGGAGGCTGACATCGTCAGTGTACGCCGCGGATACGCACGCAATTTTTTGGTCCCCACTGGTAAGGCGTACGAAGTCACGCCCTCCAATCTGAAGCGGTTGAATCTGCTGAAAGCGAAGCGTGCGGAGAGAGAGGCCAACGAACTGAATGAAGCGGAGGAGTTGGCTCGAAAGATTCACAAGGTAAAGTTGGAATTTGTGCTAGAAACGGGTGAAACCGGAAAGGCATTTGGCTCTGTCACCGCGAAAGATATAGAAGACAAGCTCCGCTCGGAGGCAGATATCGAGATCGATCGGCATCGCATTCAGTTGGACCGCCCAATCAAAGAATCGGGCGAGCAAGAAGTTTCTATCCGATTGCATGCGACCGTGACCGCCGCTTTAAAGCTAGACATCAAGGTGCACACTGCAGGTTCAGTCAAAGCGGAAGAGGAACCAGCCGACGCGAAGGCGCGGCCGAAACGTAGGACGAGATCCACTGGGTAATCCCGAATGGCGAAAGGTTCTCAAGGTTTGACCAAACCTGCTGAGAGCCCCTTGAGCAACCAAGGGCGATACCAATCGGAAGAGAAACGCGGTTATTCACAAGTTCTTCACACCGCGGGCAAGGAAATTCCGCGATCTCTCCCGTACAGTGAAGACGCCGAAAAAGGTGTTCTCTGCTCCTTAGTACTCTCGCCTCGAGAGGTGGGCGATCTCTGCATTCTTCGGCTGCACCCCGAAGCTTTTTATTCTCCCGCTCACAAGATCATTTATGAGCTGGTAATTGAATTCAGTGACAAGAGTAAACCGATCGATTTCATTTCGCTTAAGCAAACTCTGAAAGATCGCGGCTTTCTGGAGGAGGTCGGTGGTCCGGAGTTTCTCAATGAGCTTTATACCTTCGTTCCGACTGCGGCCAACGCCGGATATTATGTCGATATTGTCCGGGAGAAGTATTTATTACGTCGATTGATCCTGGCCTGCGATTCTCTGTCTCGCCGTTGCTATGATGATCAGGAAAATGTCGAACCATTGCTGGACGATGCCGAGCGCCAAATTTTCGAGATTACCGGTGACCACGTAAAAATCGATGTCGTGCCCACCAAAGATCTGGTGATGGAGGCAATCGAACAGATCGAGAAAATTTACGAGAATCGCGGTTCGGTCACAGGGTTGCCCACCGGTTTTACGGAGTTCGATCGCATGACGAGCGGGTTGCATCCCGCCGAAATGATCGTAATCGCTGCGCGTCCCAGCATGGGAAAGACGGCGCTGGCGATGAACATCGCCGAGCATGTTGCGATCGATGTGGGCAAGCCGGTAGCTGTATTCAGCTTGGAAATGAGTAGCCAGCAACTTGTCCAAAGGTTGCTCTGCTCTCGAGCCAAAGTGAATCTTCAACGCGTCCGCAACGGTTTTCTGTCGGAGCGAGATTTTCCGAATCTCACTACGGCGGCTTCTCGATTGGCGACAGCTAAACTTTTCATCGATGACACGCCCGGTTTGACCATTGCGGAACTACGGGCAAAGGCGCGCCGTCTAGCTGCCTCACATCAGATCGAACTTCTGGTGATCGACTATTTGCAATTGCTGCGTTCCACCAGCCGTCGCGCACAGGATAATCGACAGATCGAAATTTCGGAAATTTCTGCCGGTATCAAATCCCTCGCGAAAGAGTTGAAAATTCCGGTCATAGTGATCGCGCAACTCAACCGGCAACCCGACACTCGAGCCAAGGAAGGGGGGCGACCGCGCCTGAGCGATCTTCGAGAGTCGGGCTCAATCGAGCAGGATGCGGATCTAGTGGGACTGCTCGTTCGATCCGAATATTACGAGACCGACGACGAGGCGAAACTGGAAAAAGCTGGTGAGGCAGATTTGATTATTGCCAAGCAACGTAACGGTCCTACCGGCGATGTAGGCCTTACATTCTTGAAAGAGTTTACGCGTTTTGAAAATCGAGCGCGTGAGCAGGCACAGCAGTGAGGGGCCTTTGGCGGTCGGCGCAAATGGGACCTATAGGACGAATGGGACCAATGGGACGTATGTGCGTGGCGCCAGCGGCGACTGTCCCGTTACGCGCCTTAGTTTGAACGAACCACAGAACTCATTCGGAGCTGCTGGTCTGGCGCTACCATAAACCGCAGTCGCCATCGTGTCGCAGGTGATGGCGTGTAGCGTTTCTCGTCAGCATGTAGTCGTCATTCGCGAACCGTCTTATGGCGACTCCGCTCAGTGGTCCAGGCTCGCTGTATTCCTTACGGTCTTGCATTTCTCGACCCGGCACCCGTCTACCTCCGATTGGATCCGACGTCGTCCTGAAAAAGCAGTGCGAACCCCTAAAGATCAAGACTCTGTCGGACAGGCTAGTCGCCGCTACCGGGAACTGCTCGTGGAGGCACCGTAAAACTGCAATCAGGACCGTGTGCTGGATCAAACGTGGGACGAGATTAGATGCCCAAAAAACTTTTCTTTGTATTTTTGGCTGGACAGACCACAATATCTTGTGGTGTTAACTGACCACAGTTTGGATGCGATGTCCGAAATGCGGTAATCTCGAAGATAAGGTGATCGATTCTCGTTCGGCGAAAGGGGGAGCGGCTATTCGACGACGCCGGGAATGCCTGAAGTGCCAATATCGATTTACTACCTACGAAGAGATCGAGCGGCGCGACTTGAGAGTCATTAAGCGGGATGGTCGACCTGAACCGTTTGATCGCCAGAAGCTTTTGGGCGGAATGATCAAGGCGTGCGAGAAGCGGCCTGTAAGTTACGACACTTTGGAACGAGCGGCGGAGGAGATTATTCAGGAACTGGAACAAACATTCGATCATGAGGTCCCATCCCGCGAGGTCGGAGTCAGGGTTATGGAACGGCTTCATGCCCTGGATGAAGTTGCTTATATTCGGTTTGCGTCCATTTATCGACAGTTTCAGGACGTCGGTGAGTTTATCGACGAAATCGAATCGTTGAGCCGAAAAGCCAAGAAGAACGCACAACAAGCCGAACTGTTTATACCGTGATAGCGCTGAGCAATTTCTTACCAATGCTTCGTTTGGAAGATTCCAGCGTCCAGGTGATCCGGCCCGATTGGTTAACGGTTTGCCTTCGCCGAGCAGCCGACCGAGCGGGTTACAGCAAATGGTGGTTAGCAGATCACGTAGCCGAAAGCGCAATCTGTTTTTTATCTACGCAATACGAGGGTCCGGTCATCGCTCGTCAACAGATCGACGAGATCATGCGATCGGTTCTGCAGGCGATCGGTTACGGGGAGATCGCGACCCACTATCAAACCCTGGATCTGCCGTACGAAATCTCGCTGTTCGAATTAGCTAACGAAGCCGGACCTGGTTACGAACTGGCTTTCTTTCAACTATTGAAGGAGCGGATGCAGCCGGCGTTTGGCGAAGGCGCTTCCAATATCAACGTGCATGGCCTGCAATCCTGTGTTCGATTTCTGCAATCAACCAAGACCTGGAGTCGGAGTTGTACGCAATTACGGAACGAGATCGTTGATTATATCCGCGCCCAAATGGAGCGTGGCGACACGCCGCCTCAGGTGCTATTAACGATTCGATGACGATCTTTGAAAAGATTATTGCCCGCGAAATCCCGGC
>DATNNZ010000205.1:0-3693 GCA_035601575.1 Chthoniobacterales bacterium | reverse complement strand
CATTGTGGCTCCTCCTATTCAATTTAATATCGTTGTGAGGCCCTCCTCTGTAAATTACTCAGTGCATCAAAAAAATGAACCTACTTTCGCGGGCCTATTAGACGAAAATTATCGCCGTAAATCAGCACCAGCGGCCCGGCCCATTCTTCCTTTGAAAATGGTCTAAGCGCTCCAGAAAGTCACTGGGGCGCTTCTTTTTGCTGGGCCGCTGTACGAAAAGTGCAATTCTAGACGACGTTGTCAGCGGCTTTCCGAGAGCGGCTTTATGGATGAAGAAGACGAGGCGCTAGATACCTTAGTAGCGCACCAATTCGACCCGCCGATTTTGGCTTCTGCCTTCCGCAGTAGCATTCGAGGAAACCGGCGCAGCATAGGAAACGCCAAACGGCACTAGCCGATCCGGAGGTATTCCAAACCCTGTCACTAGCGCATTGGCCACTGATTCAGCCCGGCGCTGGGAGAGATCTCGATTTGACTCGAAATCACCGACGTTGTCAGTGTGACCGACCACCAGAAGTTTGAGACTTGGTTCGCGCTTCAGCAGATCCGCGATCTGCTCCAACGTGGGCTTCGATTCGGATTTAATCTCAGTTCGATTGGTGTCGAAATACAAGCCGTAAAGTGCTATGCGGCCAGTGCGATTGATCTCGGACGCCATTTGCTCAGATGTGACGAGAGCAGTGGGTGGATGCGCCGGACCGACTTCCACAATATCCACTAGCGCACCCACACGGTCTTTTTTTACCAGGTTGGTCCTGTGGCCTTCTCGATTTGCAAAAGTGTATATCCGCAGGTAGAGATCGCGGCCGTTCCAGTTCAGTTTTCCAGCGAGGTAGGCGTTTTCCCGATTCAGGAGAAGAAGGTTATATATCCGCTCCGGGAGGTTGCCATAGTAAGTCTGATTAACAAACCGGTCATTGCCATTGTCCAGCTGATCCTGCGCACCGGAAAAGAGGACCTCGCCATTGGCTTGGCGCAACGCGTTCTCGTAATATTCCGCAGCGGCCTGCGGAGTGCTCCCAGCCGGAAGCGCGTACAGTCTGCGAATTAATCGACCCGAAGGAGAGATTGTTTTGAAGGCGTTGAATTTCTGGGTCTGCAAATCGAAAACGACGCGCTCCAGCGGGATTCTGATTTCAGCCTGGTCTTTTGGCTCGTACACCACAATTGTCGATCCAGCGATCCGCGAAAGTGCGGGATGATCGCTGCTGCCGGAAACGTCTTTAGCATAACCGCTGGCCAGCCAAAGTGCGGACGCGAGCGAGGCGCAACTCATCCAGCGGCAAAAATCCGATGTCTTCCCGGTTAGGTCTTTGACGAAATCCATCTTCGTTTCGCTCCGCCTCTGTTCCCAACAAAATCCGACGTGGCACCGGACGCTTCAAAGGAGACGACGTTCACCGGCGGGTGCGCCTCTCAAGAAAAGCGCCCTGATACCTAAAGTCGGGATTGCCCAGACTTCCACTAGCATGTTCGCGTAGAGGAAGGTTCTAACGTGTGTTTTGCCGGGAAAAATGTTAAGAAATTCGTCATCGTTCCAGCGCGGGCGTAATCTAGAGTCCGCTGGACCTTCACAAGCCCTGGTGTTCGCTGCCGTAGTCAACGGCATTCGGCTTTAGCCAACTTGGGAGGACACACCGCAACCGATCAACGGTAGGGCTCCATCTGTGGCTATTGAAAACACTAATTATTGATCCAGGTCTTCAGCGAAATGCGAACGGTTGAAAAGCGGAAACAATTGCAATGAAAGGAGAATAGTTATGGCACTCACGGCAGAGAAAGAGATCCAGCACATCGGTGAAACGGCAGGCGCGGCGAATCATGACCATGACATGATCCACGATCTCAGCAAGCGTCTGGACGCGCTATGGCGCTACGACCAATATATCGCTAACGCTAAAGACGACGAGGAGTTGAGCGGGTTCTGGGAAAATGTGAAACGGCAAGATGAAGAGAACGTTCGACTCCTGAAAGAGATCATCAAAAACCATGTGAAGAAGGATTGCTTCTAAACCCGGGGAGGCTTCATGGCCAGGAGGGACCATTTCGGGAATTTTGTACGCTAAGGGCTACCCTGTCTCAGATTCCGGTGCTTTGTATACGCTAAGCGTTCCCGGCCTTAGCGGACGCAACCGCTGAAGGGTCCTGGTCTGAAGTAGATCCCAAATGTAATCGCCGGTCAGGTTGATGATGTTCCCAGCCGAGCTTTGCTTCGGCGAAACTGAATTGGTCAGCGATTCAGGTTCGTGAGGGCGGTGCTTGGAAGGATCGGATGCAAACCTGGAACATTACCCCAGCATCGCCTTAGGATCAGAAGAGGCCGAGTCGACGAGCAACTAACATAATCAAAGAATTGACGAAGGCGATCTAGCAAACGTGGGTCGCTTTCGTATTCGTATCCCCTCCGAGGCAGTCCTTTACTACCATTGATAGCCTAAGGCATTCCTTCTGACCCCTCGCGACATGGAGGCTCCTGGAGCCTGAGAATCCCGAAGCAGGTCGTTAAGCGATTACGAGTTTAAAACTCCCGGGAGGCTTTGTACTTAACGCGGAGGGTCCGAACTTTCGATCGGCTCGGTAGATTCAAAGCTGGCGCTTACCGAGCATTAGTCAATCAGGCTGGTACTTTCAATCGGGTACAACGCACTCGATGCCGCTAACCGGTAGTCCAGCTTACAATCACGATGGTTTCACCAACGATACTACTGGTGCTACAGGCTGTTTCCCGCTGAGGTAATCTAATTCGGACGACGGTTGCGCTTTACTATCCAGCACGGTCCGACCGATGACGGAGCCCGCAAATTATAGTCCGGCAGCCTTCTGGTATGATCAACCGACCTATTCGCTGCGAGTTACTGACGCTCTCAATACGACCGACCATCCAGGTCGGGCGACCCATCAAACGAGCTGTAACCGAATCCTAGAAGTGTTCGAAAAAAAGAAAGAGCAAGGCGTTTACCCTGCGGTACTCTTCTAATCAACCGGTAGGCAGGACCAGCGCCTAGAACCTACCGGTTGATTCTTTTCTCGGGGGGAGAGAGAGCAATTTCCGAGAATACGCATCTCTTTTGAAATGGTTCAACACTTTTGCCAAAAACGTGTGAGAGACAATGTTTGTGAGAATTACCAGTAATCTTACCAGAACGTGGACGCTTTCGAAATTTTGCTTTAGCTCCTTGCCTCCACTTATGAGCGCTTCTTGCACTCAATGCGTGGCAATCTTGTATAATACCGTCGGGGGAGAAAGTTTCTCAGAGCGGACATCTGGACCTTCCAGTAAAAACGCGCTGCACGCTCAAGTCTGGCACAAAAACGCCGTTATTACAGGAAGAGCGTTCGTCGCGAACGATGACCGACCTGCACGCGATGTTCATCTAGACACCTCGATCAACGGGCAGAATCACGTCCTGGCGCTCCGCATCGCCTACAAGAGTTGGCTGGTGTCGGCCTGGCGTTGCTATTTGTCCGATGCCTCCACTAATGAATCTTTTATGATCAACAACTACCTTGGCTGCGTATCGGTGGCTATTATGGTCGCCACCCCTCCGATTCTGCTGTGGATAATTTCCGCCGTCACTCCGCAACCGGCGACCCTCCCAATACAATCTAAGCTGCTTCACAAACCGTTGTTCGACGGTAAGGGGAAACGGCTAATAACATGAAAAACTACTGTGAATTTAACGGTTGCCGAAC
>DATNNZ010000204.1:0-5465 GCA_035601575.1 Chthoniobacterales bacterium | reverse complement strand
ATCGTTCTAGTCGGAGCAGGATCGATGGGTTCGATCGTCGCACCGATCTTCGCGAAAGCCGGATTGAAGGTAATCGCTTTTGAACCTGGCCCGTTTCGCACCCAGGCTGATTATCTACCGGATGAACTCGGCGCGGCTTATTACTGCCGTGCCACCATGGGACCGAAGTTTGCCAGCGAAATTCCCCGCTGGCGGCGGAATGAAGGCGAACCGACGACCGCAGCAACTTTCTCGCTCGGCCGCATGATGAACAGCGTCGGAGGCTCCGTGATTCACTATGGAGCTTGGCTGCGGCGGTTTCACCCGCACCACTTTCGAACGCTCTCTCAGGTCAAAGAACGATGGGGGACATCGGTCCTGCCGGAAGGCTGTCGACTGACGGATTGGCCCGTTTCTTATGAGGAACTCGAGCCGTTCTACACTCGGCTCGAACACGAGATTGGGGTCGCTGGGGACGAATCAAATCCATTCGTCTCGCGCAGCAAGCCATTGCCGATGCCAGCAATTCGCCCATTTCGACTAGGGAATTTTTTCAGCGAGGCGACGCGCAGAATGGGGCTTCACCCGCATCCAGTGGCCGCAGGTGTCAATACTGTGCCATACGGAGGTCGACCTGCCACAACCAACTCCGCCTGGAGTAATGGGTTCGGATCATCGACTGGAGATAAGTGGGATCCGTCGCTCACCGCGATTCCCGAAGCACTGGCAACCGGGAATTTCGATTTACGGACCGGTTGCCGGGTGATTCGCATCCTCACGGATCGCGACGGTCACGCCAGCGGGGTCGAATACGTCGATCCACTCGGTTGCCGGAAGGTGCAAGAGGCCCGGACGGTCATTCTCGCAGCGTATACCTTTGAAAACCTGCGGCTGTTGTTTCTTTCCGGAGATCATTTGCGTCCCAACGGCCTGGGAAATAACCGTGGGCAGCTCGGCCGGTATTTCATGACCAAGATGTTTGCCCATGTCGACGGCCTTTTCCCGGAGATAAATTTTAATCGTCATACCGGTCCAGCGGCACAAGGAGTGGTCCTTGACGACTATTTAGCCGGAGACTTCGATTCGGTTCGACATGGTTTTGTCGGAGGCGCGACTTTAGGTGCGGAACAGCAATTCTTGCCGATTCAGATCAGCCGCGAAGCGCTGCCTCCCATCGTACGGCGCTGGGGTAAACCGTACAAAGATCACATTAGACAGTGGCAGCATTTTGGGGTTGTGCGGATCCAACCGGACACACTTTCGTACGATAACAACTTTATCGATATCGATCCCAGCCACTGTGACCGGAGCGGGTTGGGCATGCCGCTGATCCGTATCACCTACGATATGCGAGCGAACGAGCAGCGGCTAGCCGCCTGGATGGAAGCCAAAGCCGAAGAGATTTTACGAGAAATGGGTGCTACTGCGACTTGGCGCGGCCCGCGGTTTACGGGCGTGGGCAGTAGTCACGATTTCGGCGGCGCGCGAATGGGAGAAGATGCCGGCGTCTCGGTGGTGGATCCGCAATTGCAGGTCCACGATACGACAGGGCTCTACGTTTTCAGCGGCGCTGTGTTCCCGACCTGTCCCGGGATCAATCCAACTCTGACTTTACTGGCCGTCGGTGCACGCGCGGCGGAACAACTGGTGGAGAAGTTGAGGGGGAGATGATTTTTTGAAAATCGAACTGCTTTTTGAATTGGCGAGTTGTCCTGATCGTGGTTGGCCCAGCGGTCGGAAGCGACGCCCCTCCGTCGCCAGGGGTAATTGCACGTCGTAGGGTAACGTGTGGCTTTAAGCAAAAACGATAAAAAATCCAATGACTGACTCGACCAAAATTCAAATCTCTTCGGACCCGCCCATCGCACGGATTGTCTTGCATCGGCCGGAGAAGCTGAACGCTTTGGATCCGGAAATGCTGGCAGCGCTCGAAACGGGTTTGAGTCTGCTGGAAGGACGTTCCGATATTCGAGTCGTCACTTTGCAAGCAACTGGCGAGAGAGCTTTCTGCGTCGGTGCGGATATCAATGCTTGGACCGCTTTGACGCCACTCCAGATGTGGTCGGAATGGATTCGCCATGGTCATCGAGTTTTCTCTCGCCTGATTCATCTGCGTCAGCCGGTTATCTGTGCGATTCAAGGGCTGGCCTTTGGGGGCGGTCTGGAGCTCGCGTTGGCGTGCGATATCCGCATCGCGGGTGAATCCGCACGATTCGCGATGCCGGAGGTCAAGCTAGGCACAGTACCAGGATGGGGTGGGACGTCTCGATTACCAGAACTGATCGGCAAAGGACGGGCCCAACAAATGATTTTATCAGGTGAACCAATTACCGCCGCGGTCGCAGAACGATGGGGTCTGGTCAACGAGGTTGTCCCGACCGATCGGCTGAACTCACGGGTCGAAGAGTTAGCAAATCGGATTGCTGCAAATGCGCCGGTCTCGGTGCAAACCGCCAAGCAGCTGGTGGCGGGGTCCAGTGCCGTAACTCTCGAATCGATCGCGGCCGCTACCAATGCTTTCACTAAAGATGCCGCGGAAGGATTAGCGGCTTTTCGGGAAAAACGCAGTCCCAATTTTCTAGGTCTATGAATACGCCTCCTGCAAAACCATTTCAGTACCAACTTTGGATCGACGGAAAGGAGGAACCGTCCAAGTCAGCAAAAACCTTTGATCGCCGCAGTCCCGCGCATGATGTCGTAGTGGGAGTTTATCCACTGGCCGGCAACGAAGAGACCGACCTCGCCGTTGCTGCCGCCCGACGGGCATTTGATGAAGGACCATGGCCAAAGCGTTCCGGGGCGGAGCGAGCCTCTTGCCTTTCGAAATTGGCTTCGCTCATTCGCGAACATGCTGACGAGTTGGCATTGATCGAAACACTCGAAAGTGGAAAACCGATCGCTCAAGCTCGGAACGAGATGGAATGGGCGGCCGGTATCTGGGATTACGCGGCCGCTTCTTGTCGCAATCTCGCCGGTGATACCTACAACTCGTTGGGAGAACAGATGCTTGGCTTGGTTGTCCGCGAGCCGATCGGGGTCATCGGCATGATTACACCCTGGAATTTTCCGTTGCTGATCATAAGTCAGAAGCTCCCTTTCGCTCTGGCGGCAGGTTGTACCTGTGTCGTTAAGCCGAGTGAGCTAACGCCAGGCACCACCTTGCGGCTTGGACCGTTGTTGGCTGAAGCCGGACTCCCTGACGGTGTCGTTAATATCCTCAGCGGCTACGGCGATCCGGTTGGGATGCGGCTGAGCGCGCACCCGGACGTCGATATGTTGTCATTCACCGGATCCACCGAGGTCGGAAAAAGTGTCGTTGCCGCCTCTCGCTCAAACCTGAAGAAGGTCGGCCTCGAACTTGGTGGCAAAAATCCCCAAATCATCTTTGCCGACGCCGATCTGAATGCTGCTCTCGATGCGGCGGTATTTGGGATCTGTTTCAATATGGGCGAGTGCTGCAACAGTGGGAGCCGCTTGTTGATTGAGCGCTCGATCTACGAAGATTTCACTCAGGGTCTAATCAGCCTTATTCGCGAGGTAAAGGTCGGTGACCCGTTGGATGAGAACACACAAATCGGGGCAATCGTGAATGACGAGCAGCTCGATAAAATACTTCATTACATTGAAGAGGGCCAAAGAGCTGGCGCGAGTCTGCGAATTGGAGGTCGCCAGTTGAAGAGCACCGCCGGCCGGTTTGTCGAGCCGACAATTTTTTCTGATGTCCGGCCGGATATGGCCATTGCCCGAGAAGAGATCTTTGGGCCGGTCCTTTCGGTCTTGCCCTTCGATCACGCCGATGATGCGATCGCGATTGCCAATAGCACTGCTTATGGGTTGTCGGCCGCGGTCTGGACTCGAGATCTGGATCGCGCTTTTGCCGTCAGTAGAGGAGTGCGAGCAGGAACGGTCTGGATCAACACATTCATGGAAGGTCCAGCGGAGCTGCCATTCGGCGGATATAAGCAAAGCGGGTTAGGCCGGGAGCTAGGCAGATCAGCAATTGAGGAATTCACCGATCTTAAAACAATTCAGGTCCATTTCGGTCCTCGAACCGGTTGGTGGGTCAAGCCGCGACCGTAGACGCACTTTCCAGGTGCGGAACGCTGGAATGCATGAAAAAACGTCAACTACCGAAGCAGCCGAAGTATCCGCGTGTTCTGGGCGGTCAAAACGTTCAGGAGCAACCGCACGTTTCACACCTGGAAGGTGCATCTAGGTTAAAAAAGATCAACGACCGGGGAATTGAGCCGCTGGCGGATGCAGCCCTTCCCGATCTGCGCCGCCGTGCAGATGCTGCTCTGGACTTTGCCGGGCGCCAAGTCCGTCAATTGGTTTCGCGTTATCCGGGTTATTTTCCGTTGTTTACCAAAGGTGGAAAATGGCATCACGACCGCGAGGCCTGGACCAATTGGTGCGAAGGTTTTCTCGGCGGAATACTTTGGATTCTCGCTGGCCGGCGAGCGGATCCTTGGTATCGGGATCAAGCGGAGCACTATTCGCTCTTAATCGAGCACCGGAAGACCGATCGAACCGTTCATGACCTCGGTTTCCTTTTCCTTCCAACCTGGAAGGTCTGGTACGAATTCACCGGTGATCCGGTCCAGAAACAGGTCGTGATTGATGCTGGACGCACGCTCGCCTTGCGTTTCCAAGAGAACGGGCGCTATCTCTGTTCGTTCGTGGCGCCAGAAAGCCTGTTCATCGACATCATGATGAACGTCGGACTGATCTTCTATGCGGCCAAAGCAACGCAGGATGATGCATTGTGGAGGGTAGCTGTTCAGCATTGTTTGACCACCAGACGTTATTTGGTGCGCGGTGATGCCAGTACCGCCCATGAAGGAATCTTTGACCTGGATACCGGCGAATTTATGCGGCAATCGACGCACCAGGGTTGGCGAAACGATTCGAGCTGGGCTCGAGGACAAGCATGGGCCCTATATGGTTTTACCACCGCTTACGAATTTACCGGCGATAAACGATTTTTGAGCGTGGCGCAACAATGTGCCGATTTTTTTATTGATCGCACGCCTTCGCATGGCGTTCCGCCGAACGACTGGGAGGAGCCGACGCCCCAGCTCATCTATGAAAGCTCGGCTGCTGCGATTGCGGCTTGTGGCCTGTTTGCCCTATCTGACGTCGTCAAGAACGCGACGATCGCGCGGGCCTACCGGGTCAGAGCGTATCGGATTCTCGACACGCTCCTTGGGCCCGAGTTTTTAGCGGATCAAACGCCCGGTTGGGAGGGGATCCTCAAGCACGGAATCTACCATGAACGTAAGGGGCTGGGAGTCGATGAAAGCGTTATGTGGGGAGAATACTTTTTCCTCTCGGCGATCGATTCTTTGCTTGCCAAATAGCTGGAAAACCTAAGAAACACTATTTCTTCATGCAATTTGAATTAATCCAGCGAGAAGACGCAAAATCTTCATGCATTTTTTCCATAACCACATCATAACTACACGCGAATGAAGAAGTTACCCCCC
>DATNNZ010000203.1:0-4963 GCA_035601575.1 Chthoniobacterales bacterium | reverse complement strand
CGAACCCTGTTAAAAGTCCTGCTAGGCCCGATGAGCGAGAACGGTCGCCGATGGAATAGAAGGCAAACACGCGAACGTCGTCGGGCAAGTGCCTCTCTTCTCGATTCCGAACGAAGTGAGCGAGTTCCGGTTTGGTCCGCCGAAGTTCTGGACCGTTCGCGCAGGCAAACATACAAAGGACTTGCTTAATTACGCGCAACGGTTTGATCCGAAATGGTAGATAAAAAACACCCGCTGACCGAACTTTTTGCAGATACTGCATGCCCTGCCTCGCCAGCTCTACGTAGGCACTCCCGTACCAGCTTCCTGTCTTGGTATTGCAAGACTCGCACAGGGTATAGGCTCCCACGCCACGCTTCCGTTTAACTGGAAAAATTGTTCCATCATTAAGCCTCAAATCGCGTAGAAAACTGTGAAGGACGAACTAACCGCCGCACTCTCGAATTTAAAGGCGTTATATAAAAGGGTACATAAAAACACCATCCGTTTACGAGGGAGAAAATAGAACGTTAGGCCGTCATACAAATCGCTCCTTTTATATAACGATTTTACTCGACCTTTGTGGTTTGTTCATTTAAATTGTACTATTGTTATAGATTGTTATGAGCTCCCAAAAGCCGATTCGTACAGCTTATTATTTAAGAGTTAGTACCGAAGCACAAGAACTGGAGAATCAGCGCAGGGAAATCCTACCTTTTATCGATCGGAGAGGTTGGAAACTAGTCCATACCTTTGAGGACGTGATGAGCGGACGAAAGAGGGAGAAAGATCGTCCTGGCTTCGCAGCGATGTTTAAGTCAGCTCATCAAAGAAAGTTCGACATTCTAGTCTTTTGGGCTTTGGACCGGCTGACCAGGGAGGGTACAAGAGCGACGCTTAACTACCTCCAGCGGCTTGAGTCGAAAGGGGTGGGTTACGTTTCTTATCAAGAGCAGTGGTTGGACTCCACCGGACCGTTCAAGGATGTTATGATTTCAATGTTCGCGACGCTCGCGAAGCAAGAGCGGGCAAGAATATCCGAGCGAACTATTGCTGGGCTTAAGGTAGCGCGAGCCAAAGGCAAAAGACTCGGAAGACCGCCACTCCCGGAGGAAACCGTCCGGACCGTTCTTACGCTAAACCAGCATGCCGGAATCGGAGCGCGAAAGATTGCGAAGAGCACCGGATTTCCGCTAGGTACAGTTAACGCAATTTTGACCAGATCGCGGCAACAAAGTCCGCTGTGATAAATATTTTCATGCGCCGACCCAAATAGACTGTACCGATTCAGCATCACATTTTGTTGGAGTGTTGCCATGAACCAAAGATACCATGGCAACCAGTAATGCGGATCAATCGAAAGCATTTGGTCGAGAGTATCCCTGTAGGTAGTACGAATCTGGCGACGCCCGAAAAATTGTACCGCTTCGCAAAGCCTTCGCGCCGGTACCTATCTATCCTTGCCCGTCGTTCCTTTCGGCGGGCTCTGTCAAGATGATCAAGCCCCGGGCCATCAAGTGATAGTGCTCGGGGCTTTCTTTTGCTCACGTTTGAGCAAAGGGTCCCAATGACGGACAGCCGGAAGAATATCCTGCTCAAAAATCTCTGCCGGGTTGACGTTCCAGTCTGACACAGAGCGCTTACAAAATAGTTCGATTTTGACTTCTGCGGACGGAAAGTGTTCAAGATATTTCTTAAGCTAAAGTCAACATACCACTTACGAGTGAATTTTGGTGCGCGATTCGAATTCTTGCGTCTGGAAAGCTCGATTGCCTGAGACGGAGGTTTTCGAGTGCCGGGTTCCGCGTTGGGTGACCGAAGAAATGATAGCCACCGATGCCTGCACAGTTTCACTTTGCTCATTTTGAGCTGAGCTTTCGCACAGATGTTCTGTCTCAAAGCCGAGGTCGCGTAAAACAATTCGCATAACGCCGTTGGTCCGGCTAATAGGAATGAGCGATGTCTATACCAGTCGAACGATTAGAACGTGACGTCGCAGTCGCGGCTCCGCCGATTACAATTGAAGTCTTTGAATCGTTCCTACAGTGCGAAACAAAATCGAAGCTCTATTTTCAAGGTGCGGCTGAGACTGATTCCGAATTCAAAAATTGGCTACGCCGCCAGCGCGATTGTTTCAAAGAAGAAGGCATATCTCGGCTCCGCACAATGTGCCAAGAAGACGAGTTCTATGTTGGAACTCCACCTGTCGAAGCTCTCAAACGAAAGCATTGGCGAATCGTCGCAGATTACATCGCCACTTCAGCCGAGATATGCACACAGCTGGATGCTTTGGAACTTACGTCAGCGACTCCGGATCGAAAGCCATTGTTTTATCGACCACTCCATTTTGTACCAAGCGAGAAACTGACAAGTGCAGACAAGCTTCTTTTAGCATTCGATGCGCTGGCTATCTCGACCATTATAGGCAAAACCCCAGCAAACGGCAAAATCATCCATGGGTGCAAATACAGAGCGGCAGTGATTCCGCTCTCGAAATTGATTGGGAAGGCGCGGACTATCGTCGGCAAGATCGCTGCCCACCGCGCTGAGGCCCCGCTGCCGGTCCTGAATAAACATTGCGTCGGATGCGAATTTCGATCGCATTGCCGACAAGTCGTTTTACAAAAAGACGATCTAAGTCTCCTCCCCACTATTACGGCAAAGGTGCGCAAGACGCAGAATGACAAAGGTATCTTTACGACCACTCAATTGTCCTACACTTTTCGCCCGAAGCGAAGTTCGGCGAGCCGAGGCTTAAAATCACTAAAGCACGAACCTGCTCTAAAAGCGCTCGCCATTCGAAAGAGGCAAATACACGTCGTAGGAACGCCAGTCTGGAACGATTTGGGTCATCCGATCTACTTCGACGTGGAAGGAGTTCCTGATCGCGATTTCTATTACTTAATTGGATTGCGGTACATGTCGGGCAACAACTGCATACATCGCTCGTTCTGGGCGGATGACCCATCCGATGAGAAAGTCATGTGGCTTAAATGCCTCGAAACCCTTGCGCTGTTAAATCAGCCAAGACTCATCCATTACGGCAGCTATGAGACGCAGTTTTTGAGACGGATGAAGGCTCGGCATTCCGGTGTTTCGATGAACTCCGGCCTGATCGATCATCTGATCTCGTCCTCGTTGAACCTCTTATCGCTCACCTACGCGCAAATCTATTTTCCAACTTATTCGAATGCTCTCAAGGATGTCGCTCGTTTCCTCGGCTTCGAATGGTCCGAGCGCGATCCCACAGGGCTGAGAGCGCTTATGTGGCGGTCGGATTGGGAAAATTCACGCGATTCTGGAATCAGGCGGAAACTGATGACCTACAATGCCGAAGATTGCGCGGCGGTACAGAAAGTGGCCGAAGCGATCGCCCGTGTGTGTGACGAACAGCGGACGACAGACGCAGCTGTGGAAAGCATCAATGTGAAATCTTTGCCATCAGAATATCCGCAACGGTTTCCACCGCTCGATTTCGCCGTTCCGGCGTTCGAGCAGATCAATGCAGCGGCGTATTGGGATTATCAAAGGAACAAGGTTTATGTACGGTCGAATAATCGCGTACGAAGAGCCTCACAAAGACGCCAGCGTAGCAGTCGGAAGCCGGCGCGGATCAACAAATTTATCGAGATCATAGACCAAAGGCCAGCACACTGCGCACGCTGTGGGGCGACTATCATCTATAGAAACGGCAAATTCCCGCGCATGGTTTACGATCTCCGATTTTCCGGCACCGGGATCAAGCGTTGGATCGTACAATATTCGGTTAATCGATACATATGTTGTGCATGTAAGTGCAGTTTCCATGCGCTTCCCCGGCAAAGCAGATACGGCAGAGATTTGGGCGCGTTCGTTATTTATCAAGTGATTGAGCTGCGCATTTCACAACACGCGGTGGGGCGCAGCCTTGAAAATCTGTTCGATTTGAGCATCTGCGTTAAGGCGGTGAACGGGATCAAGTCGCGCTGGGCCCAACAATATGAGGCTACATACCAAGCGATTCTGGAGAAGATCGCAGCGGGGAATCTAGTCCACGCAGACGAAACGAAAGTGACGATTGATGGCACTGATCGGTATGTATGGGTTTTCACTAACTTGGAGGAGGTGGCGTTCGTCTATGGGGAAACTCGGGAGGGTAAAACCCCGCAGGAGGTACTTCGCCATTTCTGCGGCGTTCTGGTATCGGACTTCTACACCGCGTACGACAGCCTTGATTGTCCGCAGCAAAAGTGTCTGATCCACCTGATGCGAGATATCAATGATGATCTCCGCAAGGAGCCATTCAATGAGGAGATGAAACTCATCGCGTATAGTTTTGCTGCATTGCTCAAGCCGATCGTCGAGACAGTCGATCAGTTCGGTCTGAAGGCTCGCCACCTTCATAAACACAGAAGGTCAGTGGACCGCTTCTACGACGCGCTGTCGCAGCGCAACTATCAGACCGAACTGGCAAACGGCTACAGGCGAAGGTTCGAGAAATATCGGGACCGCCTGTTCACTTTCCTCGGTTACGACGGGATACCGTGGAACAACAACAATGCCGAACACGCGATTAAGGCGTTTGTACGACTCCGGAATGTTATTGGCACGAATAGCACGGCCAAAAGTATGCGCGATTACCTTGTGTTGTTGAGCGTCGCTGAAACTTGCAAATGGAAAGGTTTGAACTTTCTCAGCTTTCTACGCTCCGGTGCCAGGGACATCGACGGGTTTGAAGGTAACCTTTGACCAATACCGTCACCATTGGGTGTCATTTAAGCTGTAGAAAGCTGATAAGCCTAACGGCCGGCGGCTTCCCCTCATTTGCCGGTATTTCGCTCCCATCGGTAAATCAGGGGACCGTTCGGAGTGTAGATGATCGAAACTTGTCGATGCAAAGAAACGTCTTGGAATGCCAAGTCATCGACCGAACCGGAAAGAAAAGCTCGAACAGCGCGAAAGAAGCTGCGCGTATTGCCGCTTGGGCACCCGCCTTTTTCTGAAA
>DATNNZ010000202.1:0-5812 GCA_035601575.1 Chthoniobacterales bacterium | reverse complement strand
AGAATCCCACTGTCCTCGGCAGAGGGTTCAACTCCCCTCGCCTCCAATCCATTGCTGCTCGGTGGGCCTTAACCCATAAGTTGTCCATTTTGGACATCTTATGGTTCCCAAACAGGGAATCTGAATTGTCGGGAGCGGTTGCGGGACGTGTCGGCACGGCCATCGGCCAAGCGAACCGAACTCATCAAGTGTCTTGGGATCCCCGACTAGATCATGCTGCCGGGCTATTCGTGTATCAGCCCTATCTTTCCGTTGTGCAAAGGTCGGCAAAACAAAGTCGATTGCCAAACCTACTAGCTTGGGCGGCTAGGGCGCCCAGTAAGCGTATTTCAATCATCTCCTCTAGGCTTTATGAAAGTCTATCGCCTGCCGGCCCGCTTCGGGCCAGTTCATCAGCGGCGAGAAAGCGGCCCAGTCCCTCAGGTTTGCGCCCGAAGTGTCAGTGGATGAAGCCATTCGGCGGACGCTCAGCTGGTTCAAGTCCCAGGGACTTGTCGCGGCAAGCTAATCATGCATCGACACCGTTCGATGGGAATATACAAAAGGGTCAGTCAACAGATTTGTTGACTGACTCCTTTAATCGACTGCACTCCCAGAGGAACCCGGCCTGAGTTCTCGTCTTTTGGAGAAGTCCCATTTCCAATTACGAATTTCTGGCAGGTCCTACTTTGTGTAATTGAGATCCAATAGAACCTTGCCACCACGCTGGGAGTGTTCGACTGCTTCTTTGATTTGGGACGGTTTGTATGTTGTGGTGATTGGCAAACTTAATTTGCCGGAAGCGACTACTTTTGTTGCCTCAGTCAGTGCCGCTCGCATTTTGGGGAGATACTCTTCGTAATACATCCAGAAGCCGTGGATGTTTAACCTCTTGCCAATGAGATCGCCTTGCAGCACGTGAATCGGCAAACCACTCAGCCGCGCATAGCTGACGAGATGAGCCCCCGGAGAGAGCATGCTTGCCATCGTCGCTGTCGCTGGACCACCTACGGCATCAAGACCCAGAGATATTGGCATTCCGCCGGTTGCAATCTGAATTTGCTTTGAGAGTTCCGGCGATTCGACGCCAACGAAATCAACACCCAGTTTTTCAATTTCTGGGATAAGCTCGGACCGCCTCACAATACCTATAACGTTGAGATCGCGCGATTTTGCAATCGCGATCAGGCATCGCGCGACCTGGGAATTTGCTGCGTTTAATACAATCCAGTCTTTTGGCTTTAACTTTACAAATTCGTCTAAGAGAAGAACTGCGGTCGTAGGATTGATATTTAACATCGAGGCCGTTTTGGCATCGACTGAAGGAGGAACGACGAAAAGACCTCGGGCTGGAGCAAGGACTTTTTCAGACCAGGTGAATGTTCTAAAAGGGATCGTAACACGATCGCCTACCTTGACGCTGGTGACTCCGGGACCGATCGCCTCCACAATTCCCGCACCTTCACCTCCTATGACAGAAGGAAGCTTCGGATTTAAAAAGTAAACTCCGTTCGCTAAAAGGAGGTCGCTGTAATCAATCGGCGCATACTCCATGCGCACCAGAGCTTCGCTCGCAGATGGCGCGTTTGGTTCCGAAACTTCGACCATCCTTAAGTTCTGAGCTGGATTACCGTACGCAGTGAGATGAATGGCTTTCATTTAGGATTCTCCTCTCTCCAAGAAATCTCGGCCTGCGAGAGGACCACCTGCTTGCTGGATTAGCCCTCCATCGCGAAGGTTTCCAAGATCAATGACTGAATAGCCAAAACCTTCGAGTAAGGTTTCAACTCGCTTCTTCGCCCCGTCATTGTCTGCTGAAATAAATGCAACTCGTCTCGCCCCGTTGACGACCGGATCCGCCTCCAAGTTAGGCACGATCATGTTGTTCAGTGCCTTAACCACTCGTGCTCTAGGGGCTAGCGCCGCAACAAGCTGGCTAGTAGATAGGTTTCCAACATCGGCCGGTGTGAAATCTCCGGCCTTACCGTGAAAAGGATTGGTCCCATCGATCAGAATCTGATTTTTCCATTTGGGAAGACTTGCAAGTGTCTCGGGCACGTTGTCCCAGGGCACAGCAAGAAGTACCATTTCGCAAGCTGCTGCCTCTTCCTTGGTGGCAGCCATTGCTCCAGGACCAAGTCGATTGACAATTTCTCGCAGGCTCTCGGGGCCTCGGCTATTGCTAAGCTTTACCTTATAGCCTGCCTTCAACGCCCGTTTTGCGAATGCTTGTGCGAAAGCTCCTGCCCCAATGGTTCCGATTTCCATAAGCTGTCCTTCCTAAGTTGGTCCTAAATTGGGCTTTTCAGTAACACGATCCCGGTTTTTCCCGGACTAGACGCGTGCTGAATTGCTTTTTGAAAATCGGCAAATTCATACTCATGCGCGACCTCGAAAAGCTCTGGGTGATTCCTCGCGAGACTTAGAGCGAGCTCGAAATCTTTCTGCTTTTCATCCTGGGTCAGACGAAACCAACTCATGATTGACACGCTCTTAAGCGCGACATTATTTGGGACGAGCGAATAAATGTTCGTGCCCATGTTGCTACCCAATGAGCCGAAGTTAATGATGGTTCCACCGTCATCAACAAGCTCCGCAAGATCGTCGATCGCTTTTCCGCCGATGGCATCGAAAGCCACTTCGAGCTTGTGTCCTCCCAGGGCCCCGCGAACCTGTTCTTTCCAATTGCTATCGCTCGTTGAATAAACCGCCGGGCCAGGAAGTGCCGATTGAAGCCTTTCAGCAGACTGATTCGATCTCACCAAACGAATGGGGCGGACACCGCGATCTAAAGCAACTTGAGTCAGCAAACGTCCAACGCCGGATGCAGCCGCATTCTGAAGAATGTAAACGGGGAGCGTAATCGGAGCTTTAAGTGAATTGTGACCAGCTTTGATGAGTACGGATGCGGTGATCGTATTTATGAGCATCTGCGCCGCAATCTGATCGGAAATCTCGTTCGGAACTGGCAAGAGAGAGTTGTATCGAACGACCACGTATTCTCCCCAAGTACCCTTTGCTGGAAAGAACGCGACACGCTGGCCTTCGCTAAACCTCTTCGCCGCCTTTGGCTTTGTTCCGAGCCGAAGGATCGTCCCGACGCCCTCAAACCCAGGTACTCTTAGAGTTCCTTCCGGAATGGGCTCGACCGGTCCTCCTTGAGGAAGAGCGGAAAGAATCTGGATATCGCCGGGATGGATCGGTCGAGCGATGACCTTTACGAGAACATCGTCAGCTCCAAGCTCTTCGCTCTTTAATTGGCGCTTCGCAATTCTTAAAACTTTCTCCGGAGCACCATACTCACTTTGAACAATTGCTCTGAATTCGGTTTGCATCGGCAACCTCATTGACTTGTACTGAATTCGGGATAGTCGATGTAGCCTTTCCGCCGTCCACTCTGACAGTAACAACCCTATTCATGTTGTTGGACATGAATATTGAGAACGCAATCATGTCTGTCAACATGTATAGTAACCGCCAGAGAAAATTTGATGAATGAAAGTTAGTCGCGAGCAAGTAGCGGAAAATCGGCGCAAAATCCTCGCTGCAGCCGCACGACTGGTGCGCAAGCGCGGTTTTGATGCCGTAACGATAGACGAGGTGACCAATGAGGCCGGCCTGACCCGCGGCGCTTTCTATGGGCACTTCAAGTCTAAGAGCGACCTGATGGCGCAAGCTTGCGGTTACGCCGCGCGGAGAGAGGGAAAACTCGAATATCCTAGCCTAGCCTACTTTTGCAGCGAGTACTTAACGCGCCGGCATCGAGAAAAGCATGGCGAAGGCTGTGTTTTCGCGGCAACCGGCCAAGAGGCGGTGCGGCAACCAATCGAAATCCGTCACGAACTAACGGAAGGCTTTAAGAAGCGCGTGGAGCATCTCAGTCGTTCGGCCCCGGGTAAAACCTCAAAAGAAAAACGTTCGGCGACGATAACAGCGTACTCGACATTGGTCGGAGCGCTAGTACTTGCTCGCATGTCTGATGATCCAGAGCTGTCTGACGAACTGCTGTCCGTAAATCGTGACGTCCTGCTCCCGAAGCTAACGCGGCACTCGACTAATCAGTTCACCTTACGCGACTGCCTTTAATACTAGCAGATCGGGGGCTCGACCTTAGAACCGCTATGTGCGGTTGCCGATCAAGCTGCGTGACGTAATCTGATATCCATGGCAATCGTATGGCAATCGTATTTCAAGTAGACAAGTCCGGAAATAACTTGCGACGGTTGCGGTGGTGTGATTACGGACCACACGCACGGAGTTGCTATTCTGGGTACTCCCAGTCCTGAACCGGGAAAAGTTCTAGAGCCCATTTTTCTTTGTAAGCATTGCGAGGAAAAGACCGAGAAAACAAACGTGCAACGGCGCAAAATGCCGATCGACCGGTTCTTGCTCTGCGTGCTCAACAATGTTCAGCTTATGCCAAATGATCTCGAAGCTGTTGGACGAAGAATGATGGATGAGGCGAAATACTGGTAACCTTGGGGAAACCTCCCTTTCCCGGTTTTACACGCGAAGATCAGCGCTGCGGTATCTCCAGCAATCGCACGACGAACAAGTTGGCTCCGTGGCTTGCCGCAGTTCACCCATTCCCAGAGAACGGAGAATACACATCCCAGATAGTAAGGCTCATTCGCTCGGACGTGCGCGAGAAGGTCACCTCCTGCAAACTGCTTAAATTGGTGGCCCTGACGCCTTCGAATCCGGACGATCGACGAACGATTAGCAAAATCTCGCGTGGTTTCGACCCCGTTAGACGTCATGAACACGAAAAAGCTTCGCGTGGCCACAAGCGTTTCTCCTCGATGCGGCACGCGAGCATTAATGTAATCTGAAGTAAAAGACGCCTCCACAATTTGGGAGTCCATTTTTCCCCGTAAATTGTCGAACTGAATGAACGGTCGCGCAGAAATCAATGCTTGAGAGAAACTCTCATCAAGTCCGCCTACACCTCCGGGGACCGTACGGATTTATTCGTCACGAAACGCCGTATTGCTGACGTTGGGGCCAGGGATCGATTCAGTTCGGCCTCGAGCTCGCTGTGGTAGTACCCGTCCGGCGAACTGATCGCGGCAATGAACGCGATGACTGGCGTTCCTTTGTGCACATCTGGGATCTCAAGCTTTGGTGCGCAAACGATTAACCAGCAAATCGTCGTGGATGATTTGATCCTTGAGTTGCGTCAACTGATCAACGTCCCAGTTGCAGCTCAAGTATCGGCCCTTCGCCCAATCAGCCTTGCCGGAGCAAAGCCAAACAGCGAACCCGGCTGCCAAATCAGGTTCGTCTACAAGGTTGGCGTGAAGTTCCCTGGGCATGTTCTTCGCCAAGACGGTGGGAACACCTCCTGGATGGATGGCAAAGCATTTAACACCGTCCGCGCCATGATCAACATTGACGAATTCGCAAAGACGATTGATCGCGTGCTTCGATGTCTGATAGTCCGACGCCGTCGGCCTTACGAATTGAGCGCCAATAGAAGAGATGAGGATCAGATGGCCACCTGTTGATCCGCTGGCAGAATGCTTCTTTGCCGATTCGATAAGATACGGTATGGCATACCGAATCACGTAATATGTGCCTTTCAGATTGACCTCCCAGGTCTTCCACCAACTGGTCGTATCAGATTCACCAATTTTCTTCCATTGATCGAGATAACCGGCATTCGGATCCACCACATCTATACCACCAAATTGGGCCACACAATCGTGGGGGTCGGGCTTGTCGCCGATGTTGGCCCGGAGGCGACCACACGGTTCTTTGAATTTTTCATGGTTCCGGTCCGCAACAAAAATACGCGGATCGTATATTACCACGCGATCGGCGAGTTCCTGGC
>DATNNZ010000201.1:0-3144 GCA_035601575.1 Chthoniobacterales bacterium | reverse complement strand
CACCGTAGCCGCGCCACATCGACAGAAGCCCGTCAGTGTCCTCTTTTGCGTGTTCCGAGAGGCAGAAAACGTAAAGGTCAAGCAAATGGTCGTTGGCAAATTTGGCGTACCAATAGCTGAACCCAGCTTTGAGCATTGCATTCCTCTTTTGACTTCTACACGCAGATTCAATCTCTGGGCTTGCAAGGAAGAGATTTGCGCCGGTAGTCATTCCGAAGCGAACCTCCTCGATATCATTCATAAACAGAGGATTCGAGAACCATACTTCGTTCTTTTGCAGGATTGCTTCCAGTACCGCAACCGAAGTATAATGTGCTAGCAGGGGCCGCTTTGCAGGAAAAGAATCCTTGGCTTCCCGAAGATCGGCATAAAGCGGCTCAAACAGCGTGCGAATTTCTGCGTCGTCCATTTACTAAGTGCCCGAGTGTAGTGGATGCTATCGCATTGGCAAGGCGGAGGCGCCATTAGCTACGGCAGCGCCTTCGCACCGACTGTTCCTCTGGTTAGATTTTTGTCATAGCGGAGGCATACTGCCCCGGCGCATCCGTACAGAAACAAAACCAAGCGCCGAGACGACAATCGAGAGGACGCTTCAGGTAATTCAAGGCACAGGCAAAGTGATTATGTGTGCGTGCACTGCAGATCAGAGCGCATACGAGGATAAATCGCATGGGCGTTTCACTCGGTATCTGATTGACGGACTAAAGGGTGGCGCAAACAATGCTCAGGGAGAAGTTACTGCAAATTCGCTGCACGACTATGTTGATTCCAAAATGGGATCGATCGACCAGCGCCCCATGTTTTTCGGCAATCAAACCGGAAGAATCGTGCTCATGAAGTCTCGAAATATCATGTCGGAGGATGAGACACTGGCAAACCGTGTTGGTGATCGTCTGGATTTTTCTGGCGCTCTGGCGTCGCCTAAGGCGGCTTACGATAGGGCGATCGACCTAATCGGAAACCGAGATAAGGTCGCGTGGCGAAGACTTTTGAAGGCGGCCGCAGAAATGTACGTGAATGCCATGACCAACTGGATGCAAAGCTCTAATGCGCCGCAGACCAATGCAGATCTTTTGAGGAGTGCGTTGCCCGGTGTCAATACTGCCGCCGAATTGATGGCCTGCCTCGTAGCGGCAGCGGAAACTGAAGAAGAGAGCTATATAAACGATCTCGGATGGATTCACACCGTTCTTAGGCCGTCGAACTGGCCCACTGGGGGGCCAACCTACTTTGTCGCTTTCCCTTATGTGGTTCTTTTTTTAGCCCAAGCGGTAATAGGGGGTGCTTTAATGGAGCACGGACTGGGTGAAACGGCGTTCAACCTAGCAACTTTCAAGGTTCGATCGCCGTACCGCAATGACGAGCGACCGATTTTCGAAGCCAGAGATGTCAATGGATGGTTGGCTTCATTGGTAGAAGACTCTGGGATTGCCTGGGCACTTCTAAATTCAGTCATCAATCAATGGACCTGGTTGAACACTGGACTCCACCGAACCGGACGCTACGAAGTGGTATCAGCTCTTATTATTTGCTTTTACATTTTCTCCGGTTTGTTCGCGTTGCCAAGGAGGGCCCCTTACCAGAAGCGACGGCAGAGACGGCCATGATGCTCATATCCGCTCCTTTGCTTTTCCTTCAGTGGCCGCGAGAAGAAGATGATTTAGGTTACTCGTTGTTGCTTAGGCAGCGATCGATGTTGAACCACATTCTGGAAAAGGAGAAAATCAGCAAGGAAGCATTCAGCCTCGAATGGCCGCGATGGATGCAGATCGTCTATCGCTGGTATGGTTATGGCCTACATCGTGAACCGGCTGTCGCTTCCCTAGCCAGGGATTTAGATCCCCTATGATGCGTCGGTCTTGAGAGATTTCGCACGGTTCCTTGGTTCATCGAAAAACACTGTGTGCTCATAGGGGAACCCTTGAAGTCGGACGAAATCTCTCTCGCAAACGTCGGCTATCGATTTCGTACTACTCGGATGAACTAGTGAACCCAACGGTTACTAACATCTTCGAGTTCCCGATCATGGCACCACGAACGGGGGAGTCTTTGATGACGTCGTACTGCTGCACGACCGCCAGAATGTTACAACCAAACTTTCGCATCTGACGATAATACTCCTGGATCATTTTGACTCCGCCCGGGATATCCAGCGTTCGAGCCGCCTCTTCGAAAATCGCTATTTTTGGCACGGCTCGCGGCAATCCGATTTTTCATGGATTCTAGGAGGTTCTGATTGCGTTTACATCATCACCTCAGTGGAGACGTCAGAGGTCAACCAGTCCATCATGTTTTCAGTATAGAATTGGCGCATCATCAGCCGAATCCGTGTGTGAGCTGGGTTCCGCGCGGGGCATTACCGGCGCGCAAGATCAGACTATCGGCAAGAGATGCCAAACCAGTGGGACACCGCTCCGTAAGTCTAACAAACCGCGAGTGGCGCCTGGATCCAGCCGTAAATACTGAAGGGCTTCGTCCTCATTGACAGACCAGAGCGTCAACGCTTTGCCGAATTCTTCTTCGATTGCATTTTCCGCTGCCTGCTGAACCCAGTGGTCATCAACCCGATCAGGAACGTGGACTTCCACAATCAAACAACAATCTTGCTGCTCACGGTCTTGAATCGGCTCCTCGGCTAAAAAATAGAGGATTGCCACTCTGCAATTTCGCGGCAACCAGCTAAAATGCATGCTCCAGAACCCGATTCGACAGGTCAAGCCGATCACTCAACGCTTACCCGCATGAACAGCCCCCACGGCTAGGAATTTCACTTCTTTACCTGCTTCGTGCCGTAACCCGTCCACCTGAATATCATCCCTCGCCTCGCAAGAAACTTGCGGCAAGCAGCATCCACCGACTCAATAGTGCTGATCGAAACAGGCTTGTCAGGGATTTCTAGTCTTTGCGTTTTCTGGCGCATTTGTATCAGTCTCGGGGAAAATTTCCATACTTACTATATTTTCTACTAAAGTTTAGCAGAACGCATCTGATTGGTGAACCGATGGGAAAATGATGTGCCTTCCCAAACTATGAGCCAAATTTATCGCATAGAAGTTCCCGGGCGCGATAGGTTCGGTTCCTCGGAAGGCTTGCCGCGATTCGTCGTAATTGTCGAAATTCCTGACCGCGTCATCTCCGCATCGG
>DATNNZ010000200.1:0-8142 GCA_035601575.1 Chthoniobacterales bacterium | reverse complement strand
TTCGATATCAGTCGGGAGCGATCCGGTGAAACTGTCCGTGATCTGAATCTTTACGGACGGCGAGAGACCGATGCTGACCAGCAGATCGACCAGCGAATCCGTCTGGCTACCCAGAGCCTTCTCCAGATCGAATCGTGACTGCGCAAGCTGTTGCTTAGCTTGCAGCAATTCAGGCTGAGTCGCTAAACCGGTATTCAATCGCGCTTCCACTGCTTCGCTCACGGTACTGGCCGTTTCCAAGGCGGACCGAGCAACGCGGACCGCGTCGCGCTGAGTGTTGTAGGTGTAAAAGTTCTTACTAACCTCGAAGACCAATTTTTGATGGGTCGCATTAAAGGCGAGGTTGGCGACCAGCAGGTCCTCGCGCGAGGACCGGACCGAGGCATCTCTCTCTCCAAAGTCGAAAAGCAGCCATTTCACGGAAAGGGTTGTCTGGGCGAGCACATCAAGGTGTAGGACCCCATCATTCTGCAGGCTAATAGCTGATTGCGCGGATCCGCCGGTTTGGATCGCACGGACCAGCGCTGCGCGGTCAATTTTCAGTGCGGGGAGCGGAGCAAAGAGCCGAGTGTATCCAGCAGCGGCTGCGGCCGACAAAATCGGGTAGTAGGTAACCTCTTTCAGGCCGACTGCGGCTAATGCTTGCTTCGCTCTTTGCCAGGCGATCTTCGTTTCGGGATTGAGTCTTTGAGCGATATCGATCAGCTCTGGCAACAGATAAATCTTACGAGAATCAATGACGATGTTGCTCGGAAGCTCTATAAGATGGTTCTGTAAGCCGGCTTGATGGGCCGCTAGATCCGGTGGAGACCAGGACTGATCCGGCGACGGTGGTGCGCTGTCCTTCGATTTACCCGCCGCCGAGCCAATCAGACAGAGAAAGCTAAAGCCGAGACCCATCCCAATCCGGGAAAGACGAGGCGCCTGTCCGCCATGGCCTCCCCTAGCGCCAGGGTGGATGCAAGAAACCTGGCGATGTCCGAACCAAGTTTTCACTCCAGCCACCGCGGCTATTCGATTGCGTTCTCGTTTCACGTTCCTTTGAGCCAAGTGCTTCCTGCCAGCACGGCGAAGGACCCACCAGCAATTACTAACCGCTAGGGCGTGTCCCTGATAGTCCCCGTCCGGTCCACTTCTCACTAACCCTTTTGAAGGGGAATTAGTTCTCCAATCTACATGGAGGAACTTGCTTCGGAGGTATCTCATAGGTCGCGATGATAGAGATTATGCGTTGATCAGCCAAGACATCCTCTCTGGTCTGCATCGCTCATAAATCCTTAGAGATTTGTGAGCGATGCAGGCTCAGGCAGCAGTCGCGAAAGTCTTTCGCGGCTGCTGCGCTTTTCGAGTTTGGAACAGTCTGTTTTCGACCAACTCCTTCAGAGCCGGCTTAAATCGGACGCAGCAGCAGGGCATTCGTCGCGTGGCTTCAGTTTGACCGGACCAGACCAAGGCGACCCGATTTAGAAATGTCTCTCGCGATGTTCTCCTCTAGAATCCGCTTAATTTCGAGGACGGCGGCTTCGTTCGAAAAGAGGGTGTGGCCGGCAGGCACGATCTTTTCGGACTCTGCTCCAGCCAAATGTGAGCTGCTGTACGCTACGACGCCATCGGAACTTCGCGTTCCGCCGTCGAGGCCTCGATCACCAATGATGCTGTGATAAGGGACTCTGATCGGCAAAGAAGCCAAGCGATCCAACAGTGGGTTCGGCGCCAGCGAGAATAAACTAGTCGGGCCGCCTCGTACGCTCACTCTGGAGAAATAGCGACTCAAAACTCCAGGGTTTTCCGCAGCTAATTCCTTCACCGCTTCCGCTGCAGCTTTGGAGTGGCGGATCAGCCGATTGCCGATGCTGCCGACAATGCCGGCAGCCAGCCGGCTTCCGCGATGTGGTACCGCGAGAAAAATCACACGATCGACACAGGGTCGATGACGAAAAAAGAAATACCCTGAAATTAAATGCTTTTCGCCGGCCGAGAGGGATAAACTATTGAATGGTTTATTGGCGAACGCGTTCCAGAGTGCGTCGCTGCTGTCCGATACTAAGGTGTGGGCGAGCAGGCCTCCCATGCTATGTGCGATGACTACGACATGATGCGATGGGACAGCGGTGCCTTCGGGATCGAATAATTTTTGTGTCGCCTGCAGATCCTCCCGAAGCTGCTCAGCGCTCTCCAGCACCGGTTGCCCAGTCGGATACAGAAAAAACCAGGAGGAATGATCCGGCCGCACTACCAGCTACCTTTCGAGCGTGCGAATCGAGTACCGCCAAGGTGGCGGTGAAATTGGCTGCTATCGGATGCGAACCGTAAGAGGATTGGACCACGCTAGGGTCGAACGCGTCGTAAAGCTTGAGTAACGGGACCTGCCCCGGATGCTCTTCTTTGACGGCGGTCAAGCCGAGAGTAATACCGAACGATGGATAGTGTTTTTCCTGGGGTGAGATTTCAGGATTCTTGGCGTAGACAACTAACGGGGTGCCTTTCCCTGCAATTCTATATTCATGGCGAAGACCTCGTTGACGGATCGAGTTTGCTAGTATGATCTGATCGTACTCACGCAAATATTTGAGCGGTTCACCCAGTAGTGACGGCGTCAACACCACTTTCACGCGTTCGCCCTCCCACGTGCAGAACCGTTGATCGAGTCCCGGATGAATGACCGCTTCGGGCGGGTAAGAGATTTTGACCAGATGCGAGCAACCGGAAAGCAGAGCACAAAGAAGAATGATCTGGATTAGTTTTTCCACACTTGCTCGCTTTTAACCATCGCCTGAAAACTGCGCATGGTACTAAGATCGGTCTGAGGCGGAGTAGCAAAATTTCAATCTTTCGACTCGCCTGGATCACATCGTTCATCACGACTGAGGCGAATGCCTTTTGGTTTTGGCTGTGGCGGCGGAACTCTCCGGCTACGCCGGAAAATTCCGCTGCTTTTTGGAGAGAAGAGTTTAAAAACAGTTTGTTTCGATTCATTTACTTTCGTTGCCACAATCGCCGTACTGGCTTCACGAGTGGCGAAGTATGAAGCCGCGCTCGCTACCCTCGTCGGTCGCAAAGAGGTGCTACAAGCGAACGTAGAAACTGCCTGCAATAAGTGCGTGGACTTGGTAAAGCCGGAGGTGCTTCTCGATCTGATCCGGCAGAACTCCCCGGAATCGAACGAAGTCCGGCTCAGGCTGAGAGCTGAGTTGCGAAACGGATTGCTAGGATCGCTTAATGTTTGTGCCAGACGGCGCCCTAGAGATCGACGGCATGATCGTGATGTCGATCACCTATGTTAACGGGGTCAGGCACCTCGCATCATTCCGAAGAGGCGACAACAGGGCGATCTTAGCCGAGGACGTTCAAGGCGTAGGGGATGTCGCGCGACGGGTGAGTGCGTTACTGAGCGGACAAGTTGCCGGGGAGTGAACCTCCGGCAATGCCATGATAGCGCCACCTCGCTCCGAGCGTCCTGGGGCAATTCCGGCATCCAGGGATTCCTCAAAAAGCAGAATTCCGAAGCGCAAAAACCGGCTTAGAAACCATTGTGCTTCACAGCCATTTGATCGCGATAACCGATGCTTTGTTCCATGTGATAGGCACGGAAGTCGCGGTTCCGCTCGCGAAGCTAGTTCCTCCGATCTGTGTTACGGTTGCATTCCCGAAGCCGGTTGCTCCGACGATTTGCGTTCCCTTGGTCTGAAATATGACCGCGTCTGCTCCAAGAGCCTTGGCCTTAGATGCGGCATAACCAACTGCGTTCATTCCAGAGGCGGTTGTTGCTTCGAGTGATCCTAACACCCGATAAGGACGAGGAGGGAATCCGTAGTAGACCGGAATGGCATATCTAGCGTCAGTAATCGCTCCGGGAGATGTCGGCCAGTTTTGTTGTTGTCCAGTGTACGGGTGAAAATCATCGACTGCACAACTGAACAGGGAGAAGGATGCGATTACTCCAAGAAAAAGCAGCGATCTCATGACTACTTCTGGAATCGACATTCGGGTTCAGCGCTTTAGCGTGATATTCTAGAAATTATAGAGCCTACTGGCGGGGTTCTTTTTTTGCCCTGACGCCGCAGCAGCTTTAAGAGCCGGAGATCCTTAAATCCGCGCCGAGTTCGTTCGGACGAATCGTTTTCAGTTAGTGCCGACGAGTTCGTACCGAATCTGACTATCCTCCCGATCCAGCTCCATAATAAAGCCACCCTGGATAAGTTCTGCTAATGCCGCCACAAAGTCCTCGCGTTTGTAGCCAACCGTCGTCCCGCCTCTCAAAGAGAACACACAAGCCGTCCCTTCATTATTACTGGGCTTCCCTAGAATGACGATGATTCCTTTTCCCTCCTTCGTTTCCTTGCTACTTTCTATTTGATCGAGAATATCTTTTGCGAACGGGCTTAAGTTTTGTTTGGAGTCCATAGAAACCATAATTCGGCACGAAATAGTGCGCCTTAAGCGGAAACATGCCTAGCCACCAAAATCAGCAATCAACCGATCTGCCCACGACGATCCCGGCAGATGATGTCGGACTGAATCTTTCCGAGATTGGTTCACTTTTTATCGCCATGAGCAACTATGAGTCGGAAGCAGATACCTGTTACAATGCTGGCGCTTATTTGGCGAACTGCGTCATGCTCGCGGCCACGATCGAGGGATACCTCGTGATTTTGACTAGCGTTTTTCCCGAGGAAGCTCAACAAGCTCTTCAGCAGCTCCAGAAGGCTAAACAGATAGGCACCCGGCTCAGACTAAGCTCTGTCCTGCGCTGGCATCTCGGGGAGTTGCTACAGGTCGCAAAGCAAGCGAACTGGCTACCTTCATTTGATCCAGACGACGCTTCAAACCCGCTTTCCACAGATCGCATTCAAGAACTGCGAAACCTTATCCATCCAGGTCGCCTCGTGAAAGATCGAGGTGGAAGAACAATCACAAAAAAAGAACTCGATACCCTGCACGCAACCTGCGACGCCGTCGCCCTTCCGGTCTTGTGTGCTGCTTCTGCCAGCACTGCTGGCGCACTGTAGCTTGCTGCGATCGGTTCTTTGGCTGGATCCTCTTTCAGATAGGCGACGTAGTAGTGGTCAAATTCTGGGATTTTGTTGAGCATGAAGGATTGTGTTCAATAGAACACTCACTCGGTCAAGCATCGGTCCTCTGAAAGATTTTCACGGTTTCCACTCAAGGGGGTTTGATCGGTCGGAAGTCACTCGCCCGTAACACCTTAGAGGTGTGCGATCGTGGCGAGCATTGAATAACCAGCCTCGCCCTAGCGTCTCAAATCAAATGAAGAAATTGTTTCTATCTATCCTCGCTCTCGGAGTAATCGTTGGAAGCTCACTTCCAGCCAGAGCTGACGAGGATCGCCGTTACCGCGACTGGAATGGCGGATATCGGCACGAGCACCAGGACAGATATCGGTACGAGAACCAGGACGGGTATCGGTACGGACACAGAGGATACTGGGGATATCGCCACCACCGGCGCACATTTATCCAAGTCGGACCTGTTACGATCGAACGGCACTGACGGTCTGGTGGTTCTTCTGCTAATCGTCTAGCACCATGTTTCAAGCGCTTCAGGAATCACTGGGGCGCTTTTCATTTTGCTGGGACAGCCACCCCACCCGTAGCCCGAGTTCGTTCCCGGTGATGTTGGTCCGTTGCTCATAGCAGCAGAAACAAAAAAAGAAGCCGCCTCGGCTTGCTACCGAGGCGACCCCTGGATAACTCTAGTTTCTGACAATCGCAGGGTGACTCGCCCTGCAATCTGTTGCGAGAGAAACCGATCTAACAGACGCACTTCGCTCGCCGCTTATTCACATTTTTCTAGGCTTGGCCCTAGCGCGTCGATTTCCGCACGAGGTAACTCCGCGCTGCTGGATTTCCTCACGAAAATGCTTTAATCCAACCTTGAATTTTTCGCTGCTGAACGAATGTTAGGTTAAGAGCGATGAATACGAAGATGTTTTTTGCGTTAGCGCTAAGTACACCTCTGTTCGTTTCATCCGCTGAAGCGATCGTATATTCAGTACGGACTGATTCGGGACTCGTGACTTACAGCCTGGAGGTTCCTCCTGGCACTCCGGTCGGAGATAAAATAAAGCCGAATCCGCAAGTTGACTATTCTGCCAATTTCCCGATGACAGCCGGCTCGGCCGCAGTCGTTGCGGTCCGTTGGGCGGCCGGATTGAAAGACAAGGATAAATCCGATAACTACCCGAATTCGTTAACAATTCTCGGTGGGAAAATTCCGGGCGGTTTTTACAACGCCACCTCTACCAAGCCCACCTCGGTTCAACGGGTAAACGGCCCGGTTCCTTATTATCTGGTCCAAATGCGCGGCAACGTCGCCGGCAGCACGCAGACTTTTTATGCCGCGGTGCTCGACGACGGGAATCTCGTTCGCCCAGTACCAGTGAGTCGATACGACCAGCCAGTTCACAGTTCTCGGGAAAAGTGGGGGGGTGCCGAAGAAAGAAAGAAGTGGGGCGGTGCTGAGGAGAAGAAAAAGAAACGGGAATCGGGTGGTCGAGTTCTCGGAGAAGCCGCAGGCGGCCGAGAGATGGGCGGTGCTGGATTGAAGAAAAAATGGGGAGTTTCCGAAGAGAAACCTTCGAATTAGCTTAAACAGATGATAGCCACTTCGGCAGTATCCGAAGTGACGCGGCATAGGCCGACCCATTTTTTTCATATTTTACAAACCTGGAACCGAAAACCCGCTCAGAGATGGGCGGGTTTTTTTTGCTTTACCGCGCCACCACCTTCACCAGCTCAACGCCTGCGATCGCGGGAGGAGTTCCGAAGGTCATGATAGCGGACACCCACAGAAAACGCGTCCTGTGGTTAGGAGGTCGATTTTTACGCGGGTTCCATTTCGCACTTGCACAAGCAAGGTCAGATTACGTATCCTTCCGGCCGCAAACCTGAACGCCTACTGGCTTTCCCCCGCTGGCAGTAGCAAGTCATTCGCTTGCTACCGCTAACAGCAGATCACTCGATCGGTTTAGGCGGAAGTACAAAAATGCGCTCGATTTCCGCCAAAAAACCAAATCTCCCAGGAGAAAACCTCCCATTATGCTAGGAAATCGATTTTCAAAATCATGTCGCTAGCGACAAATTGGGATCGTAACGCACCCGTGGTTGCCGCCTGGCGGGGAGGACCCGCGAGTTTATAGGGCGATCTAACAAATGTGGGTCGCTTTCGTCTATCCACTCCAGCCTCCAGAGCCATCTGACACACCTGACAAGGGTAGGATGGCTCGACCACTCAACAAGGATCAGCAAGCACAGGCCGAGGGACAGAAGTCGCGTCAGGCTGTCTTGGACTATCTCGCCGGAGCCCTTACTGATCCCGCAAATCCCACAACAGTCGATCAGCTGAACGAGTTCAAAATGACCTCGTGGTACTTCCCTATACTCCGGGAAGCTATCGACAAGGTGGAGCGATCTTTCGCGGACACAGAAGACTTGCGAAGAGCTATTATGCTCGCCGCTGCCTACGAGCTTATCGAGCGGCTGATCGCCTGACGCTCGGTCGCCGCCGGCGCTTCTGCTCCGCTTCACGCTGCCGTATTTCCAGCTCCGTGTTGCGCCTATGCTTGCGACGTTGCGACCACTTCGACTTTTCCGCCGGGTCCGCGGAGATCATCCTGGCCCTAAATCTGTTCCACTCCAGCGTCACGCTTGCGTTCCGACCGAGTCGCTCGAACTCTTCCTGTGTGACGTAATCGAATCGCCGGATGTCTCCGCGGCGTGGACCAGAGAGAACTACGTACTGCGGGAAAACGACTGGTTCCATGCTACCGCGGAGGTGTCATCGATGCTCGCTTGAGCGAGCTTCTCTTTCGGCTCTAGAATTGCTATGCTGGCGGGATGGCTATCCCCAACAACGCGCCAAATGACTCAGGTCGGAACTCTCTCACGGCAAATGTTTGGCAAACTCGAAGGGCCATATCGAAAGGAAACGACAAGCCGAAAAAGGACCGCTGGGATAAAATAGATATCGGTGCAAAAAGTAGCGATCGGTATCCTTACAGCGATCGTCGCTTTGGTTGTCACCGTTATTGGATGGAAGATTCAAGAGTCGATAGCAACACAGAATACGGGAAAGGATTATTTGCAGATAGCTCTAGGAATCCTTGAACAAAAAGACCTCCCG
>DATNNZ010000199.1:0-5369 GCA_035601575.1 Chthoniobacterales bacterium | reverse complement strand
CGCTGGATTTGGCATCCGGCCCTGATTCGCCTGGCTCTGTTTGTAACCCTTTTTAGCCTGCTATTTTCTTTTGGACGATTCGAATAAGGGAAAGATGAGCCGGACTCGGGGTTTCGGGCGAGTGATCGCTACCCTGGTTATCGCAGCGGTCGGAATATTCGCCGGGGTACAACTTTGGCAGCGTTACATGTTAACTCCCTGGACCCGAGACGGCCGGGTAGTAGCCAATTCGGTAACGATCGCCTCGGAGGTAAGTGGTCGGATTGTTGATATACGCGTTCGCGAAAACCAGTCAGTCAAGAAGGGAGAGATACTTTTCATCATCGACCCATCCACTTATAAGGCAGCCCTGGATAACGCCGAGGCTTCAGCTGTATCACTCCGCGCCACCATGGAGCTGCAGGAATCAGATGCAGCGCGGGGACACAAACTCACGAGGCTATCGATTTCTGCCGAACAGCTTGAGACCCTCGATCTTCAAGTCAAATCGGCTGAGGCGAACTATCAACAAGCATTGGCGGTGCGTGAGAACGCGAAGATCAACCTGGATCGCACCACCGGGTACGCACCGGTAAACGGCTACGTGACAAACCTCGTCCTCGACGAGGGAGATTTCGCTGACATTGGAAAAGCTGTCGTGGCAGTCGTCGAAAGTGATTCTTTTCGGGTCGAGGCCTATCTGGAAGAGACCAAGCTGAATTTCGTTAAGGTAGGCGATTACGCCACCGTCATACTGATGAGCGGAGCACCTGCAATTAAAGGACGAGTTGACAGCATCGCGCGCGGGATCGGTGATACCGAGAATCCAGTAGGTCAAAATCTGTTGCAAAATGTGAATGCGACGTTCGAGTGGGTGCGTCTCGCGCAGCGTATTCCAGTCCGAATTAAACTGGTTGACGTTCCGAATGGAACCATTCTTTCCTCGGGCATGACAGCCACAGTCAGGATCGAGCCCAAATAGGAATCAGAAAAAGAAGCTCACCTGGTGTTCAGTGAGAGCCGAGCCGGAAGGCCGTAGGGAGCAAGGGGCGGAGGTATGCAAACCATTAATCCAAGTAGTGAACAGAGGGAAGTAGGCTTTAACCCTATCTGATACTTTTGGAATTATTTGGCCGAATTCTTTTGGAGATATTTGGCGTCGCGCGAAATCGCCTCCAACCATTCCATCCTCGAAACATCGCTGCTTTAGATGAAGAGAGATCGACCGCCCGCGATCGCAATCCGGCTATTCAGAATCCTAGATTGACAGCGGAATCTGTGATCTAGAGATTGATAACAGCAAAAGGGGGTTAATATGAGCGCCACAACTGCGACAGGGATTAGAGACGCAATCCAATCCGCGTTTCGTGGTAAACCCGTCAAGCGGGTGGAACTTTTCGGCTCCGCTGCGCGCGGAGAAATGACTTCCGACAGTGACGTGGATATTCTGGTCACGCCGTCGCCTGAGGCTACCCGCCACGACCTATTTATAATGGCCGCAGAAGTCGAAGATGCTCTTGGGAGACCGATGGATTTTCTCATTCGTTCTGACGTTGAAGCCATAAAAAACGTTGAGGCGAGAGATCTGATCCTAAAGAGCGCTGTGGCTGTTTATGTCCCCTGAGGAGAAACTTCGGTTAACTCATATTGCCCAAGCAGCGGCCTTGATTGAGATTTCGTTAACGGTGTTTCCAAGGAGGCATTTCTAAGCGACACGTTACGCCAGGACGCGGTAATCCGAAGAATTCAGATCATTGGAGAAGCAGTCAGGCATTTGTCCCACGAACTTCTGGCGGATATGCCCGAGTTTCCCGCAAAAGAAGCAAAGGGGATGCGCAACGTCCTCGTTCATGATTACGACGGAGTGAATCTCGGCCGCCTCTGGGACACAGCCACTCAGGATATTCCGCTGGTCAGAAAGGCTGTTGAAAAATATCTGCAAGCAGATCCTCAATCGCCAAACTGACTAACTGATTTCGAAGCCTCGGCCGCGACCTCGTAATAAAGACGCGCAGCGAACCAATCTAGATAATGAGAGATGTCTGCACCCTCCTCCGCCTCCCTGGCGGGCGAGCATCAAAAGAGGAGTATTCTGGAACGGAGAACTAGGGAGGCGTCTCGCTTGTCCGCGTGCCGCCTTTCGGCTGAAATGGAGCGGAACATAAGGACTGGTTTTAGGCGAACCTGGGTTTGCCTAGGAGCACACCACGGGCAAGCGCGCGTGAAGATTTAAGAAGAAACTGTTGCTCGGCTGGTTCACGCGCCAAAAGGTGCGTTGTACGGAGGAGCATCGGAAGCAAAGGCCGGCATTTCACTGGTGCAGGGAGCGCGAGCTCTCTAGCCCGACTAGGAGCATGGTTCTTCCCGGAAAGCGATGAAGTTATTGGTGAGATTGCGGCGGCTGGCTGTCGCAATCAACCCGGAGAGAAGATTGAGAATAAGATCGCCGGGAAGCCGATGCCCAGCCGTCGCAAAGGAAAACTAGTATGTCAACGCCACGCAAACGGAAGGAAAAAAAAGGATCCGACGCTCAACGCTCAGCTTCTAAGCGCAAGGCCAGAGATAGCCACTGCCAGCAAGGCGATGGCAATCGGCGAAGGTCCAAGCTCACTATTACCAACCCAGATGCTGCCGGGATCGATGTTGGAGCTCGAATTCATTATGTAGCAGTGCCCGAAGGCCGGGCTGAGGTGTCGGTTCGCAGCTTTGGCGCTTACACTGCCCAGCTCGATGAGTTAGTGCAGTGGCTCAAAGACTGCAGAATAAAAACCGTGGCGATGGAATCGACCGGAGTTTACTGGATCCCGTTGTTCCAGAAGCTCGAAGAAGCTGGCTTTGAAGTCCTGTTGGTCGATGCGCGCCAAGCCAAGCATGTGCCTGGACGTAAAAGCGATGTCCAAGATTGCCAGTGGCTGCAGCAGTTGCACAGTTACGGGTTGTTACGAGCGGCGTTTCGCCCCGAAGACTCCATTTGCCGCTTACGCACCTTGCAACGACATCGCAAGAACTTGGTCGAATCCGCGGCGATGTGGATTCAGCACATGCAGAAGGCTCTCAACGAAATGAACCTACACTTGCATCACGTGCTGAGTGACATCAGCGGACGCAGTGGACTGGCGATTCTAGATGCTATTCTCGCAGGTGAACGCGATCCAAAAAAACTGGCCTCGCTGGCGGATCGTCGCGTCGAAAAAAGCCAAGCCCAGATCGAAGCGGCGTTGACAGGCGACTACCGCCCGGAACTGCTCTTCGTGCTCAGCCAATCGCTGCATAACTACCGACAGATGCAGGAACAAATCGCCCAGTGCGATCTGAGCATTGAGAAGCAATTGGCAAAAATGGCCGATTGCCCAAACCCCAACCAGGCCTCAGAGCCAATACAACAATCGCAAGATTCGGCGGGTTCCAAGCCACGCAAGAGAAAGCCCAAAGATGCCTTGGAATTAAGCTTGGCCGGGCATCTCAAGCGTATCCTCGGAGTCGATCTAACGACAATCCCTGGATTGAACATTCTCGCGGTCCTGAATCTGCTAAGCGAGATCGGAACCAACATGGCGAAGTGGCGCAACGAGAAAGCCTTCGTCTCCTGGCTGGGACTAAGCCCCAACAACAAGATCAGTGGGCAGCGAGTGCTGAGCTCCCGCACACGCAAAGTCGTTAATCGCGCAGCAACGACTTTACGACTCGCGGTGATGATACTGGGCAAAACCAACACCCCCTTGGGCTCCTTCTACCGCAGAAAACGCGCTCAGCTCGGTGCTCCAAAGGCAATTACAGCAACCGCAAGGAAGCTAGGCTGTCTGATCTACCGCCTCATCAAAAATGGCCAAGGTTACAAAGAACCCGATCTGCACACTTATGAACTTAAATACAAGGACCAGATCCTCAACTCTCTACGCAAACGCGCGAACAGTTTTGGATTCGATCTTGTTCAAGTTCCAAAGGCAGCCTAAAAAGCCACCTCCAACGTCAAGTTTCAGAGAAGAATGACGAAGGAGAGACAGCTTGCTGGCTCGACGTGGAGAAAGTCTTTTCTCCCCAGAAGCGTCTTGGCAAACGTCACGCTCCTGACACCGCAACACAGATGAAGACCTTCTCCAATGGCTCGAATCCTTGTAAAAATTCTATTGTCAAAAATGTGAAGTTGCACAGCGACCGCGGACCGCAAATCAGCTGGAAGACCGATCAACTCCACATCTATGCCAACTCAACATAAGGCTACAATTATGCCGTTAGAGCATAGTAGCCGGAACAAACCGCAATGAAGGCTGAATCGTCGACACGCGCCTCTCGAATGCCGCTCAGCGACCGCTCATTTGCAAAAGCCATTCCGGGTATCGAGCCCCTTGCACCGTAATCTTTGAGGCGGCGGTATCGATGTCACGAAGATCGTCGGGCGTGAGTTCGACTGAGACTGCCCCGATGTTCTCGTCCAAGCGATTCAGTTTCGTGGTTCCCGGGATTGGAACAATCCAGGGCTTCTGGGCGAGCAACCAAGCGAGTGCTATCTGAGCAGGGGTTGCATTCTTGCGTGCTGCGACTTTGCCAAGCAGATCAACCAAGGCCTGATTCGCCTTACGAGCCTCCGGCGTAAACCGAGGGAGAGTGTTGCGGAAGTCGGTGCTGTCGAACGTAGTATTTTCGTTCACCTTCCCCGTGAGGAAGCCTTTGCCCAGAGGGCTGTAGGGAACGAAGCCGATTCCGAGTTCCTCGAGCGTCGGCAGCACTTCGTCTTCAGGGCGTCTCCACCATAGCGAGTATTCGCTCTGGACTGCTGTGACCGGCTGGGCGGCGTGGGCGCGACGGATCGTTTGCACGCCTGCTTCAGAAAGGCCGAAGTGTTTAACCTTACCTTCTTGAATCAGGTCCTTCACCGCTCCGGCCACATCTTCGATTGGCACGTCCGGATCAACGCGGTGTTGATAGAACAGGTCGATGGCATCGACCTTGAGCCGCTTAAGCGAGCCCTCGGCGACCTGCCTGATGTGCTCGGGTCGGCTATTTAAGGCAGTCCAATTGCCTCCGTCCTGCGGATTCGGCTCCCAGCCGAATTTCGTTGCTATCACCACCTGATCGCGGAGCGGAGAGAGGGCTTCACCCACGAGTTCTTCGTTAGTGAATGGACCATAGACCTCAGCCGTATCGAAGAAAGTGACGCCGCGTTCGACGGCTGTGCGTAGTAGTGAGATCATCTCCTGCCTGTCAGCAGGCGGGCCGTAGGAAAAGCTCATTCCCATGCAGCCGAGTCCGATGGCCGAGACTTCCAGATTACTTTTTCCAAGTTTGCGCTTTTGCATTTTTGAATCCTTTCTTTGTATTAAACATTGAAGCGAATCTACCCCACCTGGGCGCGGTTGTCGCACGGGGTCTTGCCAGACCTGTTGGGGGAT
>DATNNZ010000198.1:0-2696 GCA_035601575.1 Chthoniobacterales bacterium | reverse complement strand
CGCCTCCGCTCCGAGTTCGAGCTCGTCTCTCCAGCATTTTTCTCTCCGGCGGCGAAATCACGATACGTTCAGACACCCCTTCTTTCTACCGCAACCGCCTATCAACAATCAATGTAACAGTGCACTAGTGCCTTGTGCGCATTTATGTACGTGATGATCCGCATGAGCGTTCCTTTCCTTTAAGTGCAGTTCTGTCTACCAATTAAAAGCAGTGAATCGGGTGGCAGTCCACCTGAATTACTGTATCCCGGCTGGCTATACTGCCACAGGTAGGCTTGGTGGTTGTTTCCACGACCATCGTGCATTTGGACTCCGACCGGCGTTTCATTGGCCTGCAGATAGTCAGCCCTTAAGAGTTCCTCAGCCATCACCCGATTTGTACTAGGAAATTCAAGCACAGGAACCGCCGTCAACTCTGCGACGCTCTCGTAATCCCACCCGGCTACGTCTTCGCTATTGAGACCGGACGGCAGATGAACATAACCCAGACCAACGTTAGTACGAACTAACGTCGTGGCCAGCTGGTTGGTTGTCCACCTCCAGACCTGTGGCAGTACCGGATCAGCGGTGTCCATTGGCGTGCTCGGGGCTGTCGTCATTTGTATGATCATCATCTGGCCCATGGTGCAGATCGCCCGCGCTCAAGAAGCCGCCGACATTCTCGGCCAGGAACAGGAGTTTTTCAGGGCGCTCAGCTAAGGCGACACAAAAAAACGCGTAGCCGCCAACTATCGGCTACGCGCGCTTCTTTTCCCCAACATCCACAGGATCGCTTATGACAGGTGATCTGAGCTATGGCTCGGCCGATGTCCTCTGCTCGAAGATTTACGGATTTACAGAGTCCGTGCCCCTTGTTACAAATCAGTCTCTCTAGAAAAGCGTTTGTTGCGAGCAAAGAGCGGGAGCCGAGGCCACGTGGACTTCGTGAGGAATGGAAAGCGAAGGCAAGAATTTCGTTTCAGAACCGGCGTTCGGAACCGGAGAGGTCGTTTCAGAAACCGTTAATCCCGGCCGATTAGACGACGAGATAGTTTCTGGCTGGCGTCCAGGCTCAGACTGCACTCTTGAAGATCGGATGAAGGCTTTGGTAAAGCTTTTGCTGGTTGTTTTCGGGTTGACGGCATCCGTGCGAGCCCAAGAGTCGTCGCCGACGCCGAATACCGTCGATGAACCTGCTCTACCAAATTCAAAGCTAGAGATTCCGCATCCTCCCTCAATGGCCCTGCTTCCGGAGTCCGGTGCGCTACCCGATCCGACGCCTAGTCCAACTTCAGGAATCTATTCTCCGTTGAAAACGAAGAACATGGTCGTAACCAAACCTCCACTGCGGCCAAAGAGGTCTCGACGTTGGAAACCAAAACGCAAAAGCGCTTCGAGGAGCTCCGATCGATCGCCATGCGAAACGATTACAGAATCCGACGACGCCCGGCTCTCAGCCCCAAGAGGATGACCAGCTCCTTTCAATCTGTGCTCCAGCCGAAATACGTGGCCCTTGATACCTCGACCTGGATCGAACTTTACAAGCACCGGAACGACCAGAAGGCAAAGGACATCCTCGACGTTATCAACTCAGGCCAAATTATTGTATACGTCTCCTTCGAACACTTCCTGGAGCTAGTACAACACTCCGACCAAAATGTCCGTTTGGAGCAGCTGGACTTTTTTAGGGCAGCGACAGGGGGTGGTCGGCGTTCAAACCTATCGCGCTAGATTTTTCGCTGGCGACAAAGAGATATTTGGACACAGATCGGGTAGCAGTCAGAAGCGGCATCAGGGCGAGGATGGCATTCATGAACCTTGCGGGTTATGGCACTGGCTTTTTTGTACAAAAGGATGGCTGGATTTTGACTTGTCTCCATGTGGTAAGGGAGGCTGATCATATCAACGTCCTTATCTCGACTGGCGAGACTCTATCCGCAGCAATCGTAGAACAAGACCCAGAACATGATCTAGCCCTTCTTTGGATACGGGGCCATGCGCCCGCCGTGGTTCCGATTTCGTTCAATGAAAATATTGCCCTGGGTGACGAAATATATACGCTCGGGTTTCCTGTCCCAAGCTTGCAAGGCTTCAATCCGAAACTAACGTCGGGAATTGTAAGCGCCGTCACCGGCCTGATGGACAATCCTGATGTTGTCCAGATTAGCGCTTCGATCCAACCGGGCAACTCCGGAGGGGCGGTGATCTCAGAGGGAGGCCTTATTGGAGTCGCTTCGAGCACCGTCAATCCAGAAGACTTTTTGGCTAGGACCGGAAGTTTTCCGCAAAACATCAATTACGCAATAAGAACGGATCCCGCGCTGCGGCTTCTGGAACGGCGAAAAGTAGACCCAGGAACAACCAATTTTGAGAGCAAGAAACTGGCGATTCAAAATTTGACTAAGGCCACAGTTTTAATTTTGGTCTACCGGCTTTCCTGCTAAGCTCCGTTCTCTCCCGTTCCACGCCCTGAGCGCTTCCTGGTGTCCTTCTCGTGTCGGCCCTATGTCGACAGAGTCGGCTACTGCCATAACGCCCGCTGATATCCAATCAAAGTATCCGATTAGCCCCTCCCGTTCAGTGAAGCCAAATTGCGACCAGAAAGCTTACTTATGAGATTGATTAAGGGTTCATTGGTCGGTCTGGTTCTGGCCGGGATTCTGGCGCTCGCGCCCACCGCCGCGTTCGCACATGGTGGAGGAGGCGGGGGCCACGGT
>DATNNZ010000197.1:0-5063 GCA_035601575.1 Chthoniobacterales bacterium | reverse complement strand
CAATATGCGCGTGCAAGCAATCATTCCCAGTTCCTTGCACAAGTCACCAATCCGAAGGTTTTGTGAACGCTAGCTAGTGACCAAAGACCAGAACTTCTCTGCAACCGGCCGTTGGCGCGAATGCGGGCGGAGCAGACGAATCTCCACCACGGTATCCCAACTTTCGTCGCCGGCGCGCACGAGCGAGCCGCGTGCCAGATCATCGCCGACCAAGCTCAGTGGCAGCCACGCGACACCACGACCGTCTTGCGCCATTGCTTTCAAGGCTGCACCAAGATGAGAGGTAAATACAGGCTCAAGCCAAACATCGCGGCCTTGGTCTCCGCGTATTTTTCTTAGGATTCGTCCGAGCCCGGATTCCGAGCCGTAAACCAAGTGGGGGAGCGCGGAGCCAGGCGCTCCAGGCAGAGCGTAGCGGGGTTGGCCAACCTGATTCGGAGCGACCACTGGCACCAACCGGTCATCGCCGACCTGGACAGAGTGGAATTGGTCGAGTCCCAGCCGGCTTGGTGCGGCTGGATGATGATGATAGACCAGAAATTCGGCCTCGCCGCGGAGCATGAACGCTTCGCAGGCCTGCAGGTTATCGGCGAGTAGATGAATAGCGCCGAGCTGCGCCTTCGCTTCCCAGGTGTGCAGCCAAGCCGGGAAAAATTTGAGCAAGAGCGCGTGGGTTACGGCGAACCTCAGTTTCGCGGCAGCTGCGTGGTCTGCTTGACGAGCTTCCTCCCGGCCCTGGAAGAGATGGCGTAAAAGTTCCTCGGCCACCGGTCGGAAACGGCGGCCCGCTTCCGTCAGCAGTACCGGATGGCTGTCGCGTTCGAATAGGTCTACTCCGACCCAGTCTTCGAGCGCACGGATTCGGCGGCTAAAGGCCGGCTGCGTCACGTGACGCAATTCGGCGGCGCGCGAGAAATTTCCAAAATCCACCAATGCTAGAAAATCTTCCAGCCAGGCGAATTCCATGGATTACGTCAAGCCTGCCTCGATCCAATGTCAACTTGGTATTGGTTGGTGCGAAGTTCGTTGCTGATTCCCTGCATAGGTCTCGCATGCACGGAGGTTCGTGCTGTGGTCAGGATGCACTGTGCCGCTTGCGAATAAGGCGGTCAGCACTCGACTCGTATTCACGCCGCCAGCGTACGAGTCGCGCGTTATCTGTCATGATCGTGACGCACATTGCGAAGATCCATTCCAATGAGAGCCCAAGTCCAACCAATGGGGCCAGAGCTCCAAGCCGAACGAATGAAAGCGGAACCGAAAACAAAACTATGGCAGGGAGGCAGAACACCCCCCAGCCGAAAAAACCTTCACCCAGAACCAATCTGGGTCGTCGTCGCCAGAACCACTCTGCGCGGTTAAGCTCGGACCGGTCCACATCCGCTTCATGAAGTTTAAAGGATCTGAGCAATAGATCTGGGGCTATCTCTCGATACTTCCAAGATAGTTTTTCGTCAAAGTCTCTCCAGATTCCGACCAGGCGTCTGGCCAATGTATATCGTCTCATGATCTAACTCCCAGAACGGAGAACCGGACCAAATAACGCTATTTAGTCCAAGCGAGGTCATAGCGATTTCGACCATGTTCATTGCCTCTATCCCTGATGGTTCGCTGTATCCTTGATCATTTCCAATAGAAGTGTCTGACGAAATTAATAACTGCCAGTTATTAATTCTAATGCTCTGCGGCGGTCGCAACTCCTCGAACAAGCCGACAATCGGCGTGTCGAGTTGAGGGCATCGTCATTGACCAATGGCTACCGACGCGTTCAACCTCTGGTTCTGGCCATTCGTGGGCTGCTTTCCGCGTTCATCCGAAATCATTAGGTTGCGGGGGGGCCGACATTATTTGTTAGCGCCGTATGGAAAATCAAAGCCGCAGAAAAGTCTTTCTTGCCATAGGTCTTCTTTGGGGCCTGGTTGGATGCGCGTCGGTGGGAGTCCGTAATCCGGCGCAAGCCGCTAATCCAAAACTGCCAAAACAGATTTTTGTTGCCGACTTTGATACCAACAGGGGCACATTTCATGTTAGCCGGTCCGGTGACGAACTGGTAACGCTTCAACAGAAGACGGCCAATGTATTAGCCAACTACTTGGTTGCGGACCTCAGCAAGTCGGTCGTACCAGCCACTCGGCAGAACGGTTCGAGGAATACTCGGGCGGATGCTTGGCTAATCACAGGAGAATTTGTACGAGTAAATGAAGGTAGTCGGGCTTTGCGTGGTCTGATCGGCGCAGGCGCCGGCGGAACAAAAATGGAAACGATCGTCCGGGTGTATGATCTTTCCCACCGGTCCAAAGAGCCTGTTCTTCAATTCGAGACATCGGGCGGCAGTAACGCTGAACCCGGTGCAGTTCTTGGTGGAATGTTTGGGGCTTTGCCAAATGCGTTACGAAATGCAGGAGCAAGAGGCGTCACCGATGATACCGCGCGAACGGCCCGGGAAATCACGGCCATGGTCGCAGACTACTATGCTAAGAACGGCGGCCAGCTATCGGTTTCCAGCATGAAGCCCAAGATCCTCAGACAAAGTGAGCGGTAGTTTTTCGCAGGACCCGTCCCTATGGACAAACCGATTTCCGCCCAGTTGCTTAGCGCCAATGCCGTAGCAAATATCGGCGATTCAAAGCCGATTGGCGAGCCCAACCAGTTCACGAGAAAAAGCGCCGTTGTCGAGCATTTCTTGTATCTCGAGAAACTGTATTTGCTCACTCAGGAGTATTTGATACTAAATCTTCCCTTAACTGACTCGCTTCGAGCAGCAAAGGCAGATCTCGATAGCGCATTCAGTTCAGACGATCGACCCGCATAAGCAGTTTGCGGCCGAGGTGAATATCAACCATAATTAGATCCGCGAGGCTAGCCGCGCGGCCCTTGGTCGTTCGCGAGTGCGTGCGACAAATTGCTCTAAACGAACTTCCCATACCATGATGGATCGAACCCACCGATGCAGACCCAGCGGTGGCCCTCCGATCGCCCTTTAGGAGGATCTGTTGTGGCCAATCAGGAAATTCAGCGGGCTTGGGAAAGGTTCATAGAGAGCGGCACCGCACCAAATGCGGTCCGGGGGATTGTTGCCGCCTCGTGGAAGCGATCTCAGGGGTACCAGATCCCAGTCGAACGCAGCGAAGCGCCAATCGCACACGAAGCGGAAGTGGTTCAGCGTCACTCCGAGCATGCGGAACTGATCACGGCAGCTCGACCGGCCCTGGAGCAGGCGCGACTCCTACTCGGTGAAGCGAGTTCTATGATCATCCTCACCGATCCATCTGGAGTGATTCTAGAGACGGCGGGAGATCCACGAACGGTAGATTTCGGTCGGATCATGCATCTCGAGCAGGGTGGACACTGGGCCGAGGGAGACATCGGAACGAACGCGATCGGAACCGCCATCGCGACGTTGCAACCGATACAGATCCATGGCGTCGAGCATTTCTGCAGCGACGTCCAGCGATGGACCTGTGCGGCCACTCCAATCTGGCATCCCACTGAGGGCAACTTGCTAGGGATTCTCGATATCTCTGGCCCGGCCACAACCTTCAACCCGCAAAGCCTGGCCCTGGCCGGCGCGGTTGGACGACAGATAGAGAGTATGCTGGCTCAGTCGATCAAGGATGACCATGAGCGGTTGCTGCGTTATTTCCTCAGCAAACGGTCACATTGGCTAACCGAAGCTATTGTGGCGATCGACCGGCGTGGTGTGATTGTGTACGCCACCAACGGTGCACAGCGGCTGGTAGAAAGACATAACCACGGCTTAATTTGTGATGGCCGCATTTCTTCCCTCAGCAAAATCGCATCTGCGGCTTGGCCGGTCCAGTTGAGCCAGTTGTTGCCGAATGCCAGTACTGAGGTTGTCGTCGATAATAATCGCGCGATTGGGATCATACTGGTCTTGCACCGGCCGCGACGGAAGTCTGTTCCGATGATAACGCCGGAGGAGTTGCAAGCGGCTATCGCTCGCGAACGAGAAATTTTCGCGCAGCAGCGCGCGATGGAACTGACGAAAGCAAACGAAGCACTGCGCGGATGTCTCGATGCGCTCGCTTCGGTGCCCGAATTGGATGAGCTCCTCGGGCAAGTGATGGCGGCGATCACCCGGCAGCTGGGTGCGGCGTCATCCGTTTTGCGTTTGCGCAACTTCGAAGAGGATTGTTTGACCTTAGACCTGGTTTTCCAAGACGGTCGCGTAATGACCCCGGCGGAAGCAAAGTATCCGGCAGGGTTGCGATCTATTCCGCTGGATGAGCGACAGCGTAACCAGTTGAAACAAACAGCGGCGGTGTTGCACCTTATCGAAAATATTCCACCGATTCCTGATGCTCATCGGTCCCTTCTGCTTGGGCTCGGCATCAAGACATTGCTTGTCATTCCATTAAACTTAGCGACGCAGTTAATCGGCAGCTTAACATTTCGTTTCAGCGAGGACCGCGAATTTCGTCCAGAGGAGATCGAAGTAGCTCGGACTCTCGAAAGCCAGGCGGCTCTTGCCGTTCAGGTCACACGACTAGCAAAAGCCGCCAGGCAGTCGGCAGTACTGGAAGAGCGAAACCGGCTGGCGGGCGAGATTCACGATGGGTTGGCGCAAAGTTTTACCGGAATCTGCATGCAACTGGGAGTCGCCAAGGATGAACTATCGGCAAAAGAAGGTGATCCCCTCCGCAGCATTCAGCGGGCTGTGGAGTTGGCTAACTTTGGCTTGGCGGAAGCACGTCGTTGCGCCCACAATTTACGTTTAAGTATCGTTGACGAATCAGGGCTGGCCGTGGCCCTGCGACGTTTGGTCGCGCGCGCAAGCGTGCCCGGCCGGTTGCGTTGTACGTTCCGATCCGACAAAATACCGGAGAATAACTTGCCGCCCAAGGTGCAACACGAGGTGTTCCGCATCGCCCAGGAAGCAATCCACAACGCCGTCCGCCATGCTATTCCCACTCTGGTTGCGGTGACTCTTCGATGGGACGAACCAAACCTCGTTCTTTGCGTAAAAGACAATGGATCCGGGATCGCCGCCGCTCGGTTAGAAACGAGTGAAGGCTTCGGATTGCGTAATATGCGGGAGAGAG
>DATNNZ010000196.1:0-2704 GCA_035601575.1 Chthoniobacterales bacterium | reverse complement strand
TTTCCCGGCCTTCAAAGCCGGCGATTCGATCCTTCGCGGGTCGAATGGTGGGTTCGACTCCCACACGCTTCCGCCATATCTAATTGAGATGACGGCAGTTGCAAAAAAATGAGGCGGCAAAAGGCGGCATTAGCGGCAAAGTGACCGGTTTTGTGATTTGATTTTGAGCGGCGCGGGTGACAACCGGTTCCTCGAACTGAGCCGAGAAAAAGCAGGTAGCGCTAGTTGCGACATCTTCACCGTGCCTCAAGGAGGCTTGCGGATGTCCCAGATCGTCGTTTGAAGCGCCGACATTTGTGAGTTTTGGAGTCCGCTTGTCGCCTGGGCGGCTAATAGGGACTTGTCCGGCTTCCGCGTTTACCAGGACTGACCGTGTGTTTTGTGAGTCTGTTCGGTAGAATCCCTACGACCGGAGCAACAATACATGCGCCGAGCGTTTGGAAACTTACTCAAGAGAATCGGTGAAACTCTTTCAGCAGGTCAACGGAAGGATTATGAAAAAGCCGCTAGTCGTATTGTGGCTGCGCTCGATTCAGGCAAATTGAAAAGCAGCGACAAGGCAAATCTCGCCACTCCCGTCATCGACGCAGGACATCCGGGATGGTTATCACCTCTTGATGGCATAGATTGGGTTGAACTCCGTCTTTTCGCAGAAGAACATAAACTGCCTGTGGAAACGGTGAATGACCTGTTGGCTGTTCTGAGGGTGGCCATCCAGAAAATGTGAAATCACCTCTGGCCGGACAGGCCCAGTACCAACATGGACGGTTTGCGCGTTTTACCAGGCTCGTTGCTTTTCTGGGCATCTTTCTTCCATCTATTAGACGTCTAAAAGGACAGTTCGATGAATGCGTGAAAGCCACCATGAAAACAGTGAACTTCGTTGTCTCGGCATTCCTGGCTCTGTCTTCCTCAGCGCAAGCCGTTGCTCAGAGGTGTGAGGTTGACTCGGGTTTTCGAGGAGGATATTTCCGAATCGGCTACGAACAGCGTGAATTGGTCAAACTCTTTAGAAGCCTGGATGAAATTCCGGAAGAAGTAAGGAATCGCCTTAACGAATATCTTCGGGAAAAACTCGGAGATACGTTTGCGCACAAACTAAGATTCGAAGAGGGGCAGTGGCTCGACCTGGAGAATCTCCGCAAACAGTTCCCGTCCGCCTATGAGGAAAATGTAAAGCTCGGCTCCTATGACCTGTTGTTTTCCTTCTCGGACCCCGACAGAGGGCTCAAAGCCTTCTTCACAAAAATGGCGCTCAACGACGACGGATCGGTCAACCGCGAAATAGGACTTCCCGATATCGCATCGAACCCGGCCAAAGCTGACATCATTTCTTGCCGGGACGCCTACTCAATAGCAACAAGCAATGGCTTCCCAACCGAATTTAGCTCTGCCAGATTCGAGTATTCCGAGGAGAAGAAGGTTTTTGTTTGGATCATCACAGACTCAAGAGAAACGGAGCCTGACGATCCCCTTATGCCTCGTTTCAAGGGAACCTACAAACGTATCGAAATAGACGCGAATACAGGTACCGTTGTCCGGATCTACAAAGAGACGATCGTCATCTAGCCAGACAGGCTGGACCCGACAAATCTTTCTGGATTCCAAGTCTGGTTAGTCGCATAACTGGAGAAGTCAATTCAAATGGACGATTACCGCGTTAATCGGGACTTAGACGTAAAACCCATCCCACTATTGTGGTTTCGAGGCAGACTTCCGAATTTCCGTCTCGTCAACGGCAATCACATTTTCGACGGATTGGACGACTATCTGTGCATCGAACATGCCCATGTGTCCGAACCCCTTCCCGTCGATTTGGTCGCCACTGGACCGCTTGCGATGGGCCTCGTGAATCTGCTTGGAGACGCCATCAACACGGCCCGTAAACGTAGCGGTGACGCGATAGGTAGTACAGTCAGGCGGGAGTGGGGAAGGAGGCCCATCAGCGCAAGCTTCGCCCTTTGCCGAAATTGCCAAATAGTGCATCAACTCCGTATAGTTCGCGTCCCTGATGAGATGTACTGGCATCGGTGGGATTTGTCGCCCTTTGGAATCCCTGCCGCCAGCAGTTCCAGTTCCGTTTACAGTTGCCACGAGTTGCGGCGCAGCGGAGCCGTCAGCGAACGCAAGCCATATAGGATTTGTATCGCATCGTTCCTCCACGAGTAGCGAGTATTCTGAACTTGCGCTGACGTAGCCACGAACTTTCACGAGTCTGTTGTTATAGGCAGAAGGGTCATCAAGAATCTCGCAAACGGTTGCCTCCAGGGGTTTCGGCGGAGGATTGTTTGTGGCTTTTTGCCCGTAGGCAAGCGGGGTCGCAAGGCCGAGGGCAAGCAGAATTGACGCATGAATGCGTTTCATATTAAGAGTTTTCGCCCATTCAATTGGACACCGACGAATGAGCAATAGTGTCCCTCAAGTCGCCGAGTAGGGCTGATTTTCTGTAATTGACATGATTGAGCCTGATTAGTCGCCTTACCGGACATCCGTGGTTTTTGAGCCGATCCACTTGACTTCCATGCTGTGCCAACCTGGGCTCCAGGGAACTTTTCCGTACACGTCTTCGTAGTGTTCTTCATGAAAAATCCAGAACAGCAATTCGGAGCCCCGGAATGGCTTGTCTTGATCGGAGCGAGCGTCTTTATCTTGGTCTTGGGTGTATCGGCCTTCTTTGAAGCTGACATTCGCTGGCTACACTTTT
>DATNNZ010000195.1:0-5183 GCA_035601575.1 Chthoniobacterales bacterium | reverse complement strand
TAAGGACCTTCCACGAAATCGAATGTCGCCGTTGAGGATGCAGCTGTTGGGAGGCAACAAGTTCATGATCGCTCGGGCGAGAACCGATTTTCCTGAACCAGTCTCCCCAACGATCCCGAGAATCTCGTTTTCGTTCAAACTGAAGCTGACCGACGTGAGCGCTGGGATACATTCTCCGTTCTGTTGGAAGCCGGCGGTTAGTTCCTGCAACTCAAGAATTGGTTTCATCTAGCCTGTTATCGGAAGCTCGGGAGGATGGTCTACCCGCGAATATTCGCTGGCTTGGAATGCGGATCGAAAAAAGTTTTTAGCTGGTCACCCAGCAGCGCGAAGCAGAGCACTGACAGAACGATGGCTAGTCCTGGAAACAAGGAAACCCACCACACGCCAAGAATCATCTGTTGCGCTCCGTCACTTACCATCAAGCCCCATTCCGGCGTGGGGGTACGAACTCCCGCTCCGATGAACGACAATCCCGCAGTCAATAAAATTGCCATGCCGATGCTGATTGAAATTTGGACACTCGAAGCGGTCAGTGCATTGGGCAGCAAATGCTTGAATAGAATCACTCGATCGGTAGCACCGTTGCATCGGGCAGCGCTAACAAAGGGCCGCTCTCGCAGCGAAAGCACTTCGGCACGGATTAGCCGCGCAAACATCGGGGTGAAGAGCACAGCCAGGACAATGGCCACATTCCAAATCTCTTGACCTAAAACTGAGACCAAAGCCAAGCCCAGCACGAAAACGGGAAACGCTTGGATGAAATCGAAGATGCGCATAATCAACCCGCTGACCGGACCGCGGTAATAGCCGATGAACAAACCGATCGGCACGCCAACCAGAAACGCGATGCCAACCGCGCCGATGCTGATGATTAGGTTGATTCGCGTCGCGTAAACGATTCGAGAGAAGATATCCATTCCGGAAACATCGGTCCCCAGGGGGTGCTGCAGAGACGGAGGCTGTAGCGTTTCCAGCGGGTTCGCTTCAACTGGCGAGTAAGGCGTCATCAGCGGCCCGAAGAGTATAGCGGCCAACTGAACCAGCAGGAGCAGTAAACCAATCAGCAACGCGGGACGCTTTATTATCTTGTTCAAATATTCCACGGGTTTCATACTTCGATTCGTGGATCGGCCAGTTCATAAATGATGTCGACGGCGAGGTAAACTAACAGGATAAACACCGAGGCTAATAAAACGAAGCCTTGCAAGGCGGCATAGTCGCTCCGCACAACCGCCTGGACCGCATACTGACCCACGCCGTTCCAGGAAAAGATGGTTTCGACGAGAACTGCCCCACCAAGCAGAAACCCGGCAAGAAATCCAACCTGGGTAATCAACGGAGGCAGACTATTGCGCAGCGCGCTCCACAGGATGGTGCGCTCCCTCAGTCCGCAAGCTTTCGCATGTTGGGCAAACTCGCTGTTGTAATTGGCCGCCAGCACTGTCCTGGCCATTTTCATCAGCGCCCCGGCATTGACGATGGTTAAAGTGACTACGGGTAGAACCAGGCGACCGGCCGCCGACGTGAAAGCTTGCCAATCGCCAACCAGCAGACTGTCAACGGTCAGGAATCCGGTATAGCGGGGGGGCGCATTAACAAAAGTATCGAGCCGCCCGAACGGTGGCGGCGCCCAACCTAAGCAATGAAAGCCAACATAAATTAAAAGTAGCGCGACCCAAAAATCTGGAATGGCTCCGGCCACGAGACCGTAGAGCTGGCCGACCCGATGGAAGAAACCGCGTGGACGGAGCACGGCCAGTGCCGCCATGAGAAGCCCGACGGTAATCGTGCTTAGTAAAGCATATAAAATCAGCTCGAAGGTCGCGGGCGCACGCTCCCACAGATCCACAGTTACCGGATTTGATGTGAGAATAGATGTTCCCAAATCTCCATGCGCAACATTCTGCGCGTAAAGGACAAATTGATCCAGGATACTTTGGTTGAGGCCGAGACGCTCCCGAAGCGCCGCAATTGCCTCCGGAGTCGCCAGGTTGCCGAGTAGGGTCAGGGCTGGGTCTCCCGGAAGCAGCCGAATCAATATGAAGGTGATGAATAAGACTCCGCATAGCTGCGGTACGAATACTAGGAACCGCGAGATAATGATCCGCAGAAATCGCGGCACCGCCGTCAGCCAAAGTGTATATAGCCGGCGCAAAACCATCCAAAATCCTGGGGTGAACTCCCGTGAACTACTGGATGTTGAGATGCCGGCGGCCATTTGCAGTTCCTATTTTACGGAGCCGGATTTCGCGAAGTCGTACCAACTATTTCCGTTCGGAGTATACCAAGAGAACCCCTTCACATTCGAACCGGTGGCGAGCTGATAACCAGGATTGAAAAGAAATACCCAAGGGGCTTCATCCATAACAATTTCCTGGACTCGCTTCATCATCACTGTTCGCTGAGCCTCATCGGTCATGGTCAACCCGCTATTGATCAAGTTATCAACCTCCGAATTGTGAAACTTTGAATAGTTAATCAGTGAACCGCTGTTCAACCAGAGATTGGCCACGTAGGCAGCATCCGGAACGATCGCCATGTCCCGAAAGAAATACATCGGTGCTTTGCCCTTGCTATAGCTCTCGACCAAAGTTGACGCAGGGACCTTGTTCAGTTTTAGGTTGATTCCGGCTTTGGCGAACGAGGTTTTCAGCGCGATAGCCAGTTCCTCCTGGATCTGATCATTCGTGCGATACCAGAGTTCTGTCTCAAACCCCTTTGGATAGCCGGCATCAGTGAGAAGCTTCTTCGCTTTCTCGACGTCGTAAGAGTAGTGGAAATAGCTGTCAGTAAATGCCGGATAGATCTCAGAGATCGGACTCTTGGTCACTCGCGCTGTGTTGAAGAAGATGCTTTTCAAGATTTCGTCTCGCGGAACCAGATAATTCATTGCCTGTCTGACCTTTGGATCGGTGAACGGCTTTGTCTCTGTATTCATTTCTACCCGAAAGATGTAATTGCCGAATACCTTCCAGACTTTGATGGTCGGATTTTTCTCCAGCAGCGCCAATTCGCGAGGTAGCAGCCATTCGGCCACATCGATGGCGCCGCCCTGCAGCGCAGCCACGCGGTTGGAAGACGTTGGCATTTCGCGGAAGATCACCCGTTTAATTGTCGCCGGTCCGCGAAAGTAGTTCGGATTGGCGTCATAGATTACCTCCTGGCCGGAAGCGAACTTGGAAACGCTGTAAGGCGCAAACGAGGCAGAATTGGTGGCCAGCCACTTGCTTGCCCACGGATCGTCTGACGAGGTATGTTTCTTGGCCTCGGTACTATCGATGATCCCTAGATCATTGTTTACCCAAAGCCGATCTAACAACGGGGAAGGATTGGGGATGACTACTCTGAATGTGTAGTCGTCGACCTTTTGAAATGCGGACTGGAAATCAGTGATTTTGAGGACTTGCGTGAAATACCAATACAATGTGGCCTTAAGATTCCAGCCGCGCTCGAACGTCCACTGCAGATCATTCGCGGTCAGCTCGTTGCCAACTGCGCTTTTCACTCCGCGGCGTAGAAAGAAAGTGATGGATTTCTTATCGGGCGAAAGGTCCCAATGATCTGCCAGATCTCCAACTAACAGATCGAAATTCTCGACGGTGATGCCGGCAGCGTCCGGTTTCGGAGCATAAGCGAGAAGGCGTTCAAAGATGTTTCTACGCGCTTCGTGGCCCGCCTCGGTGGGAGGATACTCTTCGTCAAGCGATTCCGGAGTACGAGGACCGGCAACGACCAGTGTATCGCTTTTGCCGGGTTCATTGGCAGCCTCCAGACTGGACAAGGTAAGAAATCCAAATGCCGCCGTTAGATAAATAGTTTTCATTTGATGTGGCCTCAGTGACCTCGAGCTACGAGGAGCTACTCCTCCAATTTAAGGAAGCGACACCGCAGCCGGGGTCAGTTCTAACGGGTTTCTCGATTGCCTCGGTGATCCAATTGCTGCGTTCCTCCAGAAGACCAACAGCGACAACCGTCTCAGTTTAGAACGCAGCGAACAGGGCAGACACCGAAGGCAATATTGTATACCGTATACATTTATGGCAGAGCCAAAATCATGCCATAATTCAGTGCGAGCCAGAGCAACCAGTCAAAGCGGCCGAGCCAGATTCGCTAGCTGCTTTAACCATCCCTTCGCTGGTGCAGTGCTTTGCTCCTTTTTGTTTTCCGATTTTTCTCGCCGTCGCTAAATGGTGATCAAATTAAGCAGTATGTTTAGCAAGAAAACGTTCGCTCTGCCTAAAAAGAGACTTTGGATACATTATACGGGAGAACTTCAAAGCGTTTTGGCGCTTGCAGCTTTGACTCGAGGAGTTCCGCAAATCGGCACTCCGGTAACGCACGATCACTCAGGCGTCGCCGCAAGAATCGCTGGCAAAAAAGCCAGCCAAACAACCTCTTTAGACGCGTCAAACTTGTTGACGCACCTCGGTGAGATGCTGAACCACCCCATCTGTCGCGATAACTCGCGCGGGCGAGAGAGAGCAAGGGCGAGTCGACCAATCTTTAAAAGTTCAAAAAGGCGCATTGCACAGAGGTCGCTGACTTCCGGAACTCCTGATGGGTTGCGGCAAAATACCGGCCTCGATCAGAGCCGTCGTTCCGACCGATATCGACTGACTGCTTCCCTGCGCAGTTTGTGCAACGCGCGACATGGCGGTCCCGAGTTCCTGTAAATTCCGCCAAGTAACTTCGGGTCAGTTGTTTCCGTAAGCCGTTAACACGACGTGGCGAGTCGTGCGATCAAAGAGACGGAATCCGAGTTGATTTTCCAACTCTCGTATCAACATGCTGAATCGTGCGCTTGAAAAGCTTATCGACCACATGCGAGCTATTAGCCAGCAAGTGCTCCTCAACTCCATCGAAGGGCCCATAGCTAGATAAAGAGAAAATGTTACTGATCGGCCCTAATGAAACTTTCGGAGGCGTCGAAGTACCTACTGAGTCGACGTCGTTACTCCGCGCGTATGTTCCACGAAGTCGTCTAGGTCGCGCTGGAGTTGCTCTACCCCGAAGGCGCTGCCGAGAATGCGTCCTAGGACATCGGTCGGCAGTGCGCGAGTGACACCCTGGCGGCGTATGGTCTCGATTGCAGCGATGAAATCGGCCATCGCGGTTCGCGGTGCCGATGAGTCCTGTGGCGGGTGGCGTGATGGCAGAGCGGCGGCTAGAACGCACAGCTC
>DATNNZ010000194.1:0-27350 GCA_035601575.1 Chthoniobacterales bacterium | reverse complement strand
ATTTTTCTGGGCTCCTATTCGCCGGTCGTGGCGGGCGATTTTATGGCTGGTCCCAGTCACGAATTACCTACCGGCGGCGCAGGCAAATCGTTCGGAGGATTGACCGTGGATCAATTTCAGAGAAGAACAAGCGTCGTATGCTATAGCGCTGAAGCTCTCCAAAGATCGCTATCGGTGCTCGATAAATTCAGCGAAGCAGAGCATCTCGAAGCACATGGACGTTCTGCGCGGATCCGGTTTACAACAACGAACGGCAACGAACGACAGTGAACACCAACGAACGACAATCCCAAACTGTATTCATGACGTTCGTTGTCGTTCGTTGCAATTAGTGTCTCCTGCGCCGCTTGAATCTGAGCTGAGCAAGCGAGCGCGCCAAAGCTGCCTCGGTTTCAGCTAATTCGTCAGATGCAATATTCTTGTCCTTAAGAGCGGTTTCCGCGCGATGGATTGCATCTTCGGTGATTTTCTCGTCAATCGCGATGTCTTCCAGCGCCGAATCTGTAAGCACTGAAACTTGAGTCTGCGTAATCTCGGCGAAGCCGGATCCCACCACCAATTCGGTCTGCTTGCCGTCCTTAAAAATCCTCACCTCTCCCGGCGCAAGCTGGGTCATCAGGGGCGCATGGGCGGGATAAACACCCAGTTCTCCGTCGCTTCCGGGCAAAACAACCATATCCACGTCGTCCTGATATGCTCTCCCCTCCGGGGTTACGATCTCGAGCTTCAGTTTCGCCATCGCTAATCAGGTTTCGGCCCGAATTTCCTCGATACCGCCTTTCATATAGAAGTTCTGCTCCGGCAGATCGTCGTGCTTGCCGTCCAGAATTTCTTTAAACCCGCGAATCGTTTCGTTAATAGTGACGTATTTGCCCTCTATTCCGGTGAATACTTCGGCAACGTGAAAAGGCTGGCTGAGGAAGCGCTGAATTTTTCTGGCCCGGTAGACAGTCAACTTGTCCTCCGGGCTCAACTCATCCATCCCGAGAATGGAAATAATATCTTGCAGATCTTTGTACCGCTGCAGTACGCGTTGGACGCCTCGGGCCACATCATAATGCTCTCGGCCGACAAACTCCGGAGACAAGGCTTTCGAGGTGGATGCCAATGGATCTACTGCCGGGTAGATTCCAAGCTCGGAAATGGCACGGTCCAGAACGATAGTCGAGTCCAGATGAGCAAATGTGTTAGCGGGTGCCGGATCGGTCAAGTCATCCGCGGGAACATAAACGGCTTGGAAGGAAGTGATCGAACCCTTCTTAGTCGAAGTGATGCGCTCCTGCAGATCACCCATTTCCGATGCCAACGTTGGCTGATAGCCGACCGCTGAGGGCGTTCTTCCCAGTAACGCCGAAACCTCAGATCCGGCCTGAGAAAATCGGAAAATGTTATCGATAAAAAGAAGCACGTCTTGATTCTTTTCATCTCGGAAATATTCCGCCATCGAAAGCGCGGTCAGCGCCACTCGCAGGCGAGCGCCCGGCGGTTCGTTCATTTGACCGTAAACCAGTGCGACCTTCGATTTGCTCAGATCCTTTTGATCGATGACGCCAGCTTCTGACATTTCATTGTAGAGGTCGTTTCCTTCACGGGTGCGCTCACCAACTCCAGCAAATACGGAGAAGCCGCCGTGTCCTTTGGCAATGTTGTTGATCAACTCCATGATCACCACAGTTTTCCCCACTCCCGCTCCCCCGAACGCTCCCACCTTACCGCCTTTGGCAAATGGGCAAATCAGGTCGATGACCTTAATTCCGGTTTCGAGCGTACTTGCCGACGTGTCTTGCTCGATCAATGTAGGTGCCGGGCGATGGATTGGGTAGCGCTTTTCAAACGTTATCGGGCCACGCTCGTCGACCGGGTCGCCAATCACATTGCAAATTCGTCCGAGTACACCTTCGCCAACCGGAACCGAAATAGGATCTCCAGTGTGGGTCGATTTCATACCACGTTTCAATCCGTCGGTTGTCGACATGGCAATTGCTCTGACCCAGCCGTCGCCCAAGTCTTGTTGAACTTCCAAAACCAGACGATGATTCTCATTGCCTGCGTTGACCGTCACCTCCAGCGCGTCGTAAATCTTTGGGACCTTCTCAGCCTCGCTGAAATCGACGTCCACGACCGGACCGACCACTCTTACAATTCTACCTTCGCTCATGCTGAAGTCATCCTACGGCGATTTGCGCACTAGCAATCTCGAGCAGTTCAGTGGTGATGCTTGCTTGCCGCACTTTGTTATAATGTAGGGTTAGATCCTTTACCAGTTGCTTCGCATTGTCGGTGGCATTTTTCATTGCCACCATTCGAGCACTGTGCTCGGATGCCCGCGCATCGAGGATCATCTGAAAAATCTGGAAACTGACGTAATGAGGTAGAATCGCTGTGAGTACCCCTTGCTCACTTGGTTCGAAAAGAAACTCGCCGCTCGAAACCTTTGCTTCCTCCTCTTCCCCATGTAATTCCTCAGGTGAGACCGGTAACAGGTTCACGGTAGTCGCCTGTTGCACCAAAGTGTTTACGAATTTCGAGTAAACGACGCGTACCCGATCAACCTCGCCCGACAAGAACTTTTCGAGGCAAAAATCGGCGATTGGTCGCACTTCCTGAGTCCGCGGTATTTCACTCACTTGAAAATCGGCCAGTAAATTGCGCCTGGTGCGAACCAGAAATTGAAGTGCTTTTCGGCCGACTGCCGAGAACGAAGCCTCGGTAGCATTGATTGCAGTCAGTTCGCGGAAGAGGTTAGTGTTCAAGGCGCCGCACAGCCCTTTGTCGGTGCTGATCACCAAGATCAATTCGCGGTGAACCGGGCGATCCACTAATAGCGGAGTCGCCTGAGGATCGATCCTTCCCCGAAGCGCACCAAGGGCTCGGTTAAGCACTTCCTGGTACGGCCTTCCCGCCAACGCCGCCGCCTGCGACTTGCGCATCTTGGAAGCCGCAACCATTTGCATGGCCTTGGTGATCTGCGCCGTGTTTTTGACCGAGCGGATTCGCCGGCGAATATCGAGCGTACTGGGCATTTCCCTTACGGCTTATAAAATGACTTAAAATCCTTGAGAGCTGCATGGAGCTTTTCGTCGAGATCCTTGTCGATCGCTAGTTTTTCCAGAATGAGTTTAAGGAGATCATCTTTCCGCGTCTCAAAATATTCGCGGAGTTTGGCTTGACAATCCTTGATCTTGTCTACCGGAACATCATCAAAGTAGCCCTTCTGCATCGCAAACAGAACGACTACTTCAATCTCGACCGGCATCGGATCATGCTGACCCTGCTTGAAGACCTCGACAATGCGCTGACCTCGATCCAGCTTTTTTCTGGTGCCGGGGTCGACATCTGATCCAAATTGCGCGAACGCCTGAAGATCGCGAAATTGTGCCAAATCCAACTTGATCGAACCGGCTACTTGTTTAACTGCCTTAATCTGAGCGGCTGAACCGACTCGGCTGACCGAGATGCCGACGGAAATGGCCGGGCGGACGCCTTGATAGAAAAGATCGGTTTCCAAATAGATCTGCCCGTCAGTAATGGAAATGACGTTCGTCGGAATGTAGGCGGAAACATCACCCGCCTGAGTCTCGATAATCGGCAAGGCGGTCAGAGAGCCGCCTCCGGCCTTTTCGCTCAATCGGGCGCTGCGTTCGAGCAATCGTGAATGCAGATAGAACACATCACCCGGATAAGCCTCACGTCCAGAAGGCCGCTTTAAAACCAGCGAAACCTGACGATAGGCGGCGGCATGCTTGGATAGATCGTCAAAAACGATTAATGCATCCATTCCATGATCCATGAACCACTCTCCCATCGCGGCTCCCGCATACGGAGCCAGATATTGGTCCGTAGCGGAGTCAGACGCAGCCGCCGAGACTACAATTGTGTACGGAAGTGCTCCGGTTTTATCGAGAACCTCAACCGCACGAGCAATGTTCATGTTCTTCTGCCCGATTCCTACGTAAATGCAGTAGAGTGGCGCGTGATACTTCGCTTTGCCTTCTTCCGCTGCACGGTTAAGCCGAGCCTGGCTGATGATCGTGTCCAACGCGACCGTCGTTTTTCCGGTCGCGCGGTCGCCAATGATCAGTTCGCGTTGCCCACGGCCAATCGGAATCATCGCATCGATCGGAAGAATGCCGGTCTGTACCGGAACACCGACCGGGCGCCGCTTGACGATTCCCGGCGCAATCTTCTCGAGCGGATAAGTTGTCTCTGAACGGATCGGACCTTTGCCATCGATCGGCTGCCCCAGCGCGTTCACCACTCTGCCGAGTAATCCTTTCCCGACCGGTACCGATAATATTCGACCAGTCGTCCGGACTTCCGTACCCTCGGTAATTTCGGTGTAATCTCCAAGCAGAATGGCGCCCACTTCGGTTTCCTCCAGGTTCAACGCCAATCCGTAGGTACCGCCGGTAAACTCAATCATTTCATTGAGCATGACATCGCTCAAACCCTCAATCTTGCAAACCCCGTCCCCTACCTCGCGAACTATGCCAACGTTCGACCGAGTCGTTTCCGTCTTTAGCCCGGATATCGCGGTTTCCAACTCTTCGAGAATAGTGTTCATATTTTAGCGTCTAGAGCTGCTCCTGGAGAGCATTTAGCCGGTGCCGAACCGACCCATCCCAAACATCGTCGCCCACTTTGATCCGTAAACCACCGAGCAGAATGGCGTTCGTGCGGAACTCTGTGGTCAAATCGTCTCCGTAACGTGCCTTTAATCTGGTCAAGACTTGATCCTTGACTTGGGAATTCAAAGCGATCGCACTCTCGACCACGACGTGCCGGCGCTCCACTTCTAAACGCACGAGTCGTTGATAACTCTTCAGCACCTCAGCATAGTGCCGAGGTTTTTCCGATAAGACTGTTTGAACCATTCGCGATACTTTCTGCTGATCTAATTTTCCGTCGGTTAAACTCAGTTTGAGCATTTGCCGAGACGTCCGGCCTGCTTCTCGAGACGTTCTCATTGCTTTTTCTCGTTCACGCCGCTAGGTCGCGAAGCGCCTCCTCATTAATTCGTTGCTGATCTTCCGGAGTAAGAGCTTTTTTGGTCACCTTTTCGGTCACCTCAACGACGAGTCGTCCAAAATCGCGCTTTAACTCCACCATTGTCCGCTCACGCTCTTGCTCGATCGATTCGCGGGCCTTGGTCATAATCTGTTCCGCTTCCGCAATCGCTTGCTGCCGTTTTTGTTCGGCGAGGCGGTCACCGCTTTGCCGAACCTCCTCGATCAGTCTTTGCGATTCAGCGTTAGCCCGAGCCAAAATCTCCTCGTATTTCGCCTGTGCTTCCGCCAACTGCTTCTTGATCCGCTCGGCGTTGAGCTGGCCTTCCTCGATCCGGCGGCGCCTTTCTTCCAGCATTGTCACAATAGGCCTGAACGCATACTTGCGCAGGACAAAGTACACAATCACAAATAGAATGACCTGAGCGATGAAATTTGGCCAGTAGAGTCCAAACTGCTGAGAGATTGTGTCCATAGTCTTTAGATCGAGGAAGGTTTTCTTGGGGGTTGGGGCTGCGAGCGGGACTCCACCAGCAGCCTCTACCATTCAGCGGTTACTTCGTGAATGCAATGATCAACCCATAAATTGCAATGGCCTCGGAAAGCGCCATTCCAAGAATCGCCATCACCAGAATATTACCAAAAGCGCCCGGGTTGCGACCGACTGCTTCGGCCGCCTTCCCTCCACAAAAACCGACGCCGATACCTGCACCCAGGCCGGCGAAGGCCAATGGTAGCATTGGCCCAAAACTTGGTCCCGCCGCAGTATCAGCGGCTAACATAGGCAGAATTTCCAACATAATTTCTCTCTTTCTTTGTTCTCGATGGGTTTTGCTTTTTGTTCCCGCCGCCCACGCGTAGCATGGTCTCGACGGAAAAGTGGTTAATGCCCGTGTTCTCCTTCTTCCGAACCGGTGGAAAGTTTAATATAAACGGCACACAGCATCGCGAAGACAAATGCCTGCAACAGGCCGACCAACAGTTCGAGAAAGTAAAATGGAAGCGGAAAAAGCACCGAAGTAAGGAATCCCAGCCCGAACGGCAACCCCGACCCGATCGTCTGCATCGTGTGCAACAGCGTCTCGCCAGCGTAAATATTGCCAAATAGCCGAAAAGACAGCGAAACCGGCCGAATGGCTATCGAAATAAGCTCGATGACCCCGACGAAGAGAAAGAGGGGGATTAGTGCATACCGAAGAAAACCGGATACGTCGCCCTTGGGAACAAACTGTTCTTTGAGGAAGCCGATCACCCCTACTTCCTGAATTGTCCAGACTAACCACAAGCCCATAAAGAGGAGCGCCATTCCGAGCGTCATATTCAGGTCCGCACTGGCGGGTCTGAGTAGCGGCGTGTCCACCTCGCTCAAGGAAAGGAATCCCGGGCCAGGTTTACCAAACCCGATAGTTCCCACGCCTGGAAACAACCCCATCCAATTGGCCGCAAGAATGAAAATAAAAAGGGTAGCCAGCAGAGGGAAAACCTTGGCGATCATGTGCCGGCCTACGATCCCCTCAAATGTGTTGTACAAGGTTTCGACAACGAATTCGAAAAGATTTTGAGGGCCGGAGGGCACTAGCTGCATATTTCGAGTGGCCCAGCGTGACACCCAGATTATCAGCCCGGTCACAATCACCGTGAACACGAAAGAGTTCGTAAACCAGGTGCCCAACGGCGAAAGCGGGTTCGCGTTTACGGAAAGTGCTTCAGCGGCTATCAATGTCCAGACCTGCATAATGGTGTCACGCCCTCAGACGAGAGGAGAGAGGTCCGCAGGCTCCGGGGGGAGCACAGGACCGATCGCGCCAGCGGTCGGAGGGTTGGACTCGGTATAAAAGCAACGGCCAACGCCCCTGGCAAGTTATTTGTGAAATTTTTCACAAGGCATTTCCTCCTGAGAAAAATCCCCTTTTCCGGACACCTACTTTTCGACGCCCACGTCCAATTCGGATTCTGGTTGGCGCTCCGTTCGTCCCAGGAATAAAGATAATCGTGCGAAACGGCACAATAGCCTACCTTTTTGAGAGGTTTCCCGCTTTTACGAAAACGTTTTGCGCGCGCGAGGTCGCAGAACTTTATCGTCAAAATTATCGGGTTCCGGTTTTTTCCATTCGTCGACCGAACGACGAACGTCCCGTAAATATTCCGCTGGATGAGGTCGCGATCCATTATCTGCCGGATTCAAACAGCCCGTTTTTCAAAATCCCGACCCGTTGGGCAGCAAGGCGATTCTCCGATTACTGGCAAAAAGAGGCAGATAGCCGAGACAAACACCGTTTTTTTGAGGCAATTTACCTCGGGAATCGACTGAAGAAAGCTGGAATCAAACATCTGCATGTCCATTTCGCAGGCATGGCGGCACGAACCGCGTGGTGGATTGAGAAGCTTTTTGGAATCAGTTATAGCTTCACCGGCCACGCCAACGATATTTTCGTTGAGAAACCCAATCAAAGAGTGCCTCTCAAGAGTTTGGTGGCAGAAGCGCGATTTGTGGTCACCGTCAGCGACTACGGCGTCGGTTACCTTAGATCCCGATTCCCATTCGCAGCTCATAAAATATACCGCGTTTACAATGGAATTGATCTTGCGCAGTTTGTCCCAGCCGAACCAGGAGCCCAACCAGTTCGCATTATTTCGGTCGGTCGCCTCATTCCAAAAAAAGGGTACGCGGAGCTGGTTGAAGCTTGCAGTCTTCTAAATAACCAAGGTCTGGATTTTCGGTGCACGATCATAGGGGGAGGGCCGGAGCATCTTCCGCTTCGCCAGCTGATTGCAGCGCGTGGCCTCGATCGGATTGTCGAACTGGCCGGACCGAAGAGCCAGACTGAGATCGTGGAATTGCTGGCGCAGAGCCAAATTTTTGCTTTCCCAGCCCGCCGAGACGAAACCGGTGACCAGGATAACCTTCCGACTGTTTTGATCGAAGCGATGGCCAGCGGTCTACCTATCGTTACGTCCAACCTAGCCGGTATCCCGGAAATTATTACTGATCAAATAAACGGCATTCTAATTCCCGAACCAGCCCCAGATACATTAGCCTCAGCCATCCGAACTTTGCTCCTGGACCCGAAAAAGCGAGAGAACTTGGGCGCTTCCGGTTTGAGTACAGCACGCGAGAAGTTTAGTTTGGCGGCCACGGTTCAAGAGCTGATCGGGATATTTGAAAATCATCTGTAACCTGTGACCAAGCCCCTACGCCGCACCGACCCTGGTGGTATAAGAACAACTGATACGTTACTCGCGGTCGGCGCGGCGTAGGGGCTTGGTCACAGGTTACAGATGATTCGGCCTTTACATTGCGGCGGGATTAGCCTCTGAGATAAATCATGAATGCGCTGATTCTGGCAGCTGGCTATGCCACTCGTCTCTACCCGCTGACGCTGAATCGGGCTAAGCCACTCTTACCAGTGGCGGGCAAACCCATGATTGAAAGAGTAGTGGAACACCTCCAGCCGATCACGGATCTGAAAACAGTTTATATCGTAACGAACCACAGATTTGCACAGCAGTTCGTCGATTGGACGGCTGACTATCAGCAGCGAAACAAGGCGGCACCGCTCGATGTTCTGGACGATGGCTCGCAATCTGACGCCGACAAACGTGGGGCGATCGGCGATATTTTCTTTGCCTTGGAAAAAAGAGATCTCTACCGCTCAGACCTGTTGGTCGTGGCCGGCGACAATCTTTTTAGCCAATCTTTGGTCAACTTTGCTGATTTCGCCCGGGAGCATCCGGCTACGATCGGCGTATACGACGTAAAAAGCTTAGAGGAAGCAAAGAAATATAATCAGCTCACCACCAATCCCGCCGGAATCGTGACCGACTTTATCGAGAAGCCAACGCACTCCTCAAGCACACTCTGTGGAATTGCGCTCTATTACTACACTCCGGAGGCACTTCGATTGCTGAAGACGTATCTGGCGGAAGGCAATAACCCCGATCAGCCCGGTCGTTTTGTCCAGTGGCTACATAAGCGGATCGATATTTTCACCTATCCAATCGACGGTCTGTGGTATGATATCGGCAGCCAAGAGAGTCTCGCCGAAGCGAATGAAGTCTTCTCGGGTCGGTAAAAGAACCTTGTTTCCCCTCGCTCGCACAGGTAATTTGTGGTTGATTTCCCTCTAGGCCGTATTAATCCCACAATTATGTCGAAAGAAGGTAAAACAAACAGCGCGTTCATGAAACCGGTTCAACCGGATGAAGCGTTGGCGAAAATCGTAGGCTCCCACCCGCTGCCAAGAACTGAACTCACCAAGAAACTTTGGGAGTACATTAAGAAGCATAATCTGCAGCACAAGAAGCAGATTAAAGCGGACACCGCACTAGAAGCTGTATTCAACGGCAAGAAAGAGGTCGACATGTTCGAGCTAACCCGCTTGGTGAATACGCACATCGTTAAATAACCAACGCTCGCCGCAAGATACTCTCTGCTGATATTGGCAGAGAGGGATCTTTGGCGTAGCATCAAGCGTGTTTTCGTCTTTTCGGGCCAAGCTAATCATTGCTGCGGTCGTGGTACTCGGCCTGGCGTTAATCGCTTGCTATTTTCCGATCATTCCGACCCTCGAAGGTCTTTCCCACTGGATTGGTGATCTCGGGCTAATTGGCTTGGGTATCTTCGTCATAGTCCTGGCCGTTTCGTCACTTTTCTTTTTTCCGGCCAGTCCGGTCATCATCGCGACCGCTGCTGTCTTCGGCTTTGCCCTTGGAATAGTTGGAGCTGTTTTGGGCGTCGGACTGGGAGCCTCATTGGGTTTTATCCTTTCGCGATCTTTTTTGCGAAAAGATATCGCCGAGCGGCTCCGACGAAACCCGACGTTTCGAGCGATCGACTTGGCGATCGAAGAAGAGGGCTGGAAGGTCGTCGCCCTGCTGCGCCTATGTCCAATCCCGTTCGGTCTGGCGAATTACTTTTATGGCCTCACCGGTATACGGTTCCAACCCTATCTTTGGACCACCATCCTCGGCAGCTTACCCAGCATCGTGCTTTTCTGTCATCTCGGAAGTGCGGGCAAGGCCGGTCTGGAGGCTTTGGCTAGCGGCAACTTTCACAAAGGAGCTGGTGAAATCACTTTGCTCGTTCTCAGTGTGGTCGCTACCATTGCCGCCCTCATCTTTTTGCCCCGTTTCGCGCGTCGGGCAGTGGAGAAATACGCGAAGATTTCAATCCCGTCTTGAGTGCGCCATTCAATTTCGGTTGCTCATTCCGAAATCCACATTCCGCGTTCCGCAATTCCCCCTCACTCTATGTCGTAACAATAGTCCGGCTTCGGCACGATTACACGCGTACCCGGCAGACTCGCGCCGACTGCGTCCACAAACCATTGCACCGACGGAGGATCTCCGTGGACCAGGATAAGTACCTTCGGTTTTGTTTTTTGGATATACTGTAGGAGAGACTCCCGGGCAGCATGTCCGCTGAAGTTGAACTCATCGATCAAACAATCGATCGATTGCTTCGGCAAATCCTCGTCCAGCTGAATCGCTTCGCCGCGTGCGGCTGCTTTTAAGCGACCGGCCGGTGACTCGGGATCAGCATATCCGACAAAGAATATCGATTGCTTCCGATCTCCAACAAACCGGGCAGCCAAACGATTTGATAGCGTTTTTTCGGTCATCATCCCGCTAGAAAGAACATAGATTCCGTTCGGTTGGATTTTGGCGACTGGGCCCTCTCGTCCGTTGAGAACCTGGGGAGCTACAGTCGGTAATAGCTGGAGACCTGGATGAAGCCGCCGAGTGCTGGCCGCCAGCTGGTCGTGAACGATAGTTACTTTTGTGCTGAGTCCGCCGATAAAAATGGGTGCGTTAATCAGCGCACCATTCATCCTAAATCGATGCAACATAGTGAGGACCTCCTGCGTTTTTCCCAGCGCAAAGACCGGAACCAAGACCGATCCTCCGCGTTCGAAAGCCGCGAGAATCGCTTCCAGAAATCTATCTTCTTCTTTCAGTCGCGAAAACTTAGGGTCGGCAGCGCGGTCGCCGCGCGTAGTTTCGATGATAAGAACATCTAAAGGTTCCTCCGGGAAAGTGGCTTTGGGGACCAGGCTTTGATCCGAAAAGTTCACGTCGCCAGTGTAGAAGATTCGTTTACCTTCGCTGCGAAACAGAATGCCGGCCGCACCCAGAATGTGACCGGCTTCGAAAAATTCAAAGCTATCTCCGCTCGCATCATCGGGTACTCGCTCGCCTTCCATGCTCCACCGCTTTCCGACCTGCGCTTTGTGCCAGACCGCTGTCGCTTGTTCCGTTTCTCGGTGGGTGAAGAGTGGATAAGTTGCCAAGCCTAAATCCTCTCGCTGTCGAGTCATAACGTTTACGGAATTATGTAACATTATTTCGCTGAGCTTGGCGGTTGCCTCGGTCATGAAGACGCGCGCCTGTGGCTGCCGCCGCATCAGCACCGGGAGAGATCCGATATGATCCTGATGAGCATGGCTAACAAAAATACTCGACACGGCCTCATCGGGAATACTTCGGTAATTCGGAAGTGCTTCCTCCGCCACCTTGCGCGGATGCAATCCAGCATCCAAAACAATCTTCCTTCCAGCGATCTCAAGTAAATATGAGTTCGCCCCAATCTCCGTCTGCCTCGTGAGGTTAATAAAACGCATGATCGCCGTACCTTTTCGCTGAAACCGTAGCTCCCGTCATCTCGTCATTAAGGAAGATGGGACTTTTAACGATGATGTTTGATCAAGGTCGGGTAGCACCCGCTTGCGTGCAAATCCGTGCCGATGACCAAACAAAATCCTTCCATCTCAGCTTTAGCTGCTTCGATTTACCATGTTGACCCCCTTACCATCAAGCAAGTGGGACTATGACGCAGCCGGTCATCTACTGGTTCGCGCTGGTTTCGGTGGATCGCAGGCCGAGATCCAGGATTTGGCTGATCGAGGAATACAACCTAGCATTGAAAAGTTATTAAATTCGGTTCCGACCGAACCGACGCTTCCATCCTGGGTTTCTCCAAATAGTTTAAAGGATTTGGTTGAGCAGATCCATTCATCCACAACACCGGAAGAAAGAGTTAAAGCGCGCCAAGCCTTTAACCAGGCAAACCGTGCACAGATGGAGGAGCTTGTTCAGTGGTGGACTCAACGGATGACTGATACCAACGCTCCTTTGCTGGAAAAGATGACCCTTTTTTGGCACGGCCACTTCGCCACGAGCGCCACCAAAGTGAGGCCGGCTTACAAGATGTGGTTGCAGAACCAGACGCTACGGACCCACGCGTTGGGAAACTTTGGCGCTCTGACCAAGGCGGTTTCCCGCGATCCGGCGATGCTGGTCTGGTTGGACTTGGCCAGCAGTCGAAAAGAGAGGCCAAACGAGAACTTCGCGCGCGAGTTAATGGAATTATTCACCCTAGGAGAAGGAAATTACACGGAGGACGATATCAAGGAGTCAGCGAAGGCTTTCACCGGTTATCGGATCAATCAGGTCGATCAACAATTCCGGTTTGTTCCTAATCAATTCGATCCTTCCATCAAAGTATTTATGAAAATGGCCGGTCCGTGGAACGGCGATCAAATCATCGACATCATTTTGGAGCAGCCTCAATGTGCCAAATTCATCGTCGCCAAGGTCTGGCAGTTTTTTGTGTATGACGATCCCGATGCTTCGTTAGTCGACGCATTGGCGGCCAAATTCCGCCAAGCGCATTACGAGATAAAGCCGCTTCTGCGCACCATCTTCAGTTCGGAAGAATTCTACAGCGATCGCGCAAAGGGCGCGATCATTAAGAGTCCGATCCAGTATTTGGTACAGGCTCGCCGCTCACTAGGCGTTTACACGCCAACAGGGCGAGCCTTGGTAAATATTTATCGACAGCTTGGGCAAGTTCCTTTCTACCCTCCTAATGTAAAAGGATGGGACGGCGGCAAGAGTTGGATCAACACCGGAACGCTAACCTACCGCTACCAAATTGCGCGTGCGCTCGTCAATGGGATCAGGCCAGAACAGGTCGGCCTTCCCAGGTTTCCGCAGAAATCTACTACCTCGCCGAACCAGGGAACACCAGAGCAAAGCGTTATAGCTTCTATGCCAGCAAATCTTGATGCCGGTAGTCCAGGGCCGGCAGCTACACCGTTTCCGTCACTTACCTCACCATGGCCAGTGGAAGAATACGTCAACCATGAGGATCGGAAAGACGTAAAACAATTGCTCGGAAAATTGTATATCCAGATTTTTCAATCCAGTCCGCAATCGGATCTCCTCAAGAACTTCATCGAAGTCGCTTCCAACAAAACGTTGCCACTCGATGACGGGTCGATCCGAGACCTGGTCACGCTCATGATGACCACACCCAACTACCAAGTGAGTTAATTCGTATGTCTCAAGAACCTGATGTCGTAACCAGGCGCGATTTCCTGCGCACCTCCGTACTCGGCGCCGCTCTGAGTTGGACCGTTCCCGTCTTCATTGAGCGAACGTTCTCCGCGCTGAACGCGGAAGCTGCAGAGTCTTCTTTGCAGGTGGCAACGGGCAAAGATCACCCCATTTTGGTGGTGCTACAGCTGGCCGGTGGCAACGATGGCCTCAATGCGGTCGTGCCGTATGTCGATGATGCTTACTATCGCGCTCGTCCAACTATCGCTATTGCCAAGGACAAAGTCATCAATTTAAACGGTCACATCGGCTTTAATCCAGCCCTGGCACCGTTTAAGGCTCTCTTCGATGAGGGGCATCTGGCGCTGCTCCAGGGTGTCGGTTACCCAAATCCTAATCGATCTCATTTTCGCTCGACCGAAATCTGGCAGACGGCTTCAGACTCTAGCAAGATCATCCGCACCGGATGGTTGGGCCGATACTTTGATAACTGCTGCTCCGGTGAGGGAGCCACGGCCGGCGTCGCGCTTGGAGGCCAGCTGCCACAAGCGTTTACGTCAGAAAATCCAACCGGTATCACTCTTAACCCGGGGTCGCGGCTGGGCTTCGCCAAGGAGAAGGACGCCTCGGAGCAGGCGCTCTTTAATCAACTTAACGGCATCGACCACGATGCGGTAAGCGGAGCTTCGATTGGTGAACTGAGCGGCCCAAACGGTTCAGGTATGACCGCGATCGAATACTTGCAGAGGACAGCGCTAGACGCCCAAATCGGGACCGATAAGATCGCCGAAGTCCTGCGTCGGGTGAAACCGGAAGCGACCTACCCTAAGACGCAACTTGGTAACTCGCTCTCGCTGATTTCCCGCTTGATTGCCGGTGGGCTGCCGACGCGGGTCTATTACGCCAGCCAGGGCGGTTATGATACCCACAACGCCCAAGAAAACAGCCACAATCGGTTACTCGGCGACCTCGCGAATGCCGTCTCTGCATTTTGCCAGGATTTGAAATCGAAAGGGATCTTCGATCGGGTAATGACCATTACCTTCAGCGAGTTTGGGCGGCGCGTCGCCGAAAACGCGAGCAAAGGCACCGACCACGGAACCGCGGCACCAATGTTCATCTCCGGCGGCGCTATCAAACCTGGTATTTACGGCCGCTCACCTTCTCTTGAACAGCTCGACGCCGGGGATTTGATTTACAACGTCGATTTTCGTTCCGTTTACACTACGATCCTAAATCAGTGGCTCAAGGCGCCCGCTTCCAAAGTCCTGGGCCACGATTTTGGTTCTTTAGCCTTTGTCTAGGGCTCTCGCGTTCGGCGTTTGGCGTTTCATTGCTCTCATGGGTCTTAGAAGTCCCATGGGTCTCATGGGTTCCACCTGATCCCCCTACGCCCCGGCCTCCAGTCCCTCCGCAGGCTGCGCTGAAACCAGCGCGCGTGCGGTCGCCTAACGATTTCCCTCACCGTTATCAATCTGTGAATAACTAGTGAATTGTTTTTGGGATTGTGCCGGGCATCCCCTCTGAGATTAAGCAAAAAGATGACAAACCCTTTGAATTTCCATAAATAACACCCCATTACCATAAATCACGACGCCCAAGTTCTCCCATGAGCATTTGTGAATAACTCCGGGTTCTCGCTACCAACGCACAACCCATTCTTTCACGTTGACTCCGTTCCTAATTCGAGAGAGTTCGACGAAAGCGCTCGCGGTCCCCTAATTGCCCCCGGAAAACCAGTCTCATGCCCAAAGGATACTTTTCTCTGCTCCTTCACGCGCATCTGCCTTTTGTTCGCCACCCGGAGTACCCGGACTTTCTCGAAGAAGATTGGCTTTTTGAAGCAATCACCGAAACCTACGTCCCTCTCTGGCAAGTATTTGAGGGTCTAGTGCGCGATGGTGTGCCCTTCCAGATCACCATGTCATTGACGCCGACGCTTTGCGCGATGCTCGATGACGAACTGCTCCGCGAACGCTACTTGAAGTATCTCGATCGAGCCATCGGGCTGGCCAAAAAGGAAATCGATCGCACCCAAGGAACCCCCGAGCTGAATCACCTGGCTCGGCTCTACCACACCCGATTTCTTGAATGTCGGGAAATATACGTCGACCGTTTGAAGCGCGATTTGGTTGGAGCGTTTCGTCGCTATCAGGAAGGCGGGTTCCTCGAGATAATCACTTGCGCAGCCACCCATGGCTTCCTGCCACTGCTCGCTTCCCAACCAGAAGCGGTTCGCGCGCAGATCCGAATCGCTTGTGACCAGTATCGCCAATCCTTCGGTCGTGCCCCCCAAGGAATCTGGCTACCGGAATGTGCCTATTTCTCCGGAGTGGAAGAGTACCTTCGCGAAGCGGAAATTCGCTGGTTTGTCCTGGATGCGCACGGATTGATGTTTGGAAATCCCCGCCCTCGATACGCAATCTACGCACCTTGCTTTACCGGTGCCGGTCCCGCGGTTTTCGGCCGAGACCGGGAATCGAGCAAACAAGTCTGGAGCGCGCAGGAAGGGTACCCCGGGGATCCGGCGTATCGCGACTTCTATCGTGATGCCGGTTACGATCTCGATATTGAATATTTGCGGCCATTTTTGCCGGCAGACGGGCACCGGAAATTCACGGGCATCAAATACCATCGAATAACCGGGCGCACTCCGTACAAAGAGCTCTATGTTCCCGGCTGGGCGCATGGAGCGGCTGATCACCACGCGGGAGATTTCGTGTCGAAGCGCGTTCAACAGTTTTCGCACCTGCTCGGTTTGACCAACATTGACCCGATCATTTTAACTCCGTTCGATGCCGAACTGTTCGGTCACTGGTGGTACGAAGGACCGATTTTTCTGAACTTCGTCATACGAAAAGCCGTTTACGATCAAAAAGTTTTCCAGCTCGCCACGCCGAGTGCGTATTTGGAGAAACACGACACGCTACAAGTCATTTCTCCCAGCCCTTCCAGCTGGGGCAATAGAGGCTTCTGGGAGGTCTGGTTGGATCAGTCGAACGGCTGGATCTATCCTCATCTCCATGCGGCTGCTCGCCGAATGACCGAGATCGCCCGGACCGTCGCCAAAGCGCCGGCCCAATGGAAAGAAAGAGTGCTTCGCCAGATGGCCAGAGAACTTCTACTTGCCCAGGCGAGCGATTGGGCATTTTTGATGAAAACCGGTACCGCCAAAGATTACGCCACCAAACGAACCCGGGATCACATCCTGCGATTCACGCGGCTTTATGATCTGCTTAGGGGCGACATCCTCGATGAGGAATTTCTCACTCTTTGCGAGTCGCGCGACAATCTCTTTCCCAACCTGAATTGGAAATACTATGTCTGATGTTCCTGCGTTGTATCGAATGGACCGGACAAAAGCTCGTCATCGGAGATCACTCGTTCTTTGCGTCTTCGCCTTCATCTTGATCGGGCTGCCCTGCGCTACCCGCAGTGAACAGACCGAAGAAGAGTCGGCTGGGACTCATCAACTCATGTTTATTCCGCCGCCGGAAGAGGGTGTCATTAGTCTGGGTGTCTACGATGCCGGGGGGAAGTTGGTTCGGGTGTTGAAGCGGGCGGCCGAGATTGATAGCTTCAAATCCGGACTAAATGGACTTTTCGTCGATTGGGACGGAAAAGATTCCAAGGGCGATCCGGCGCCCGCAGGCAAATATTCGGCCCGCGGTGTGCTGGTGGGCGACGTGAATGTCTCGGGTCAGGCTTATCATTTGAATGACTGGGTCGACCCAAGTCTCACCATGCCAGCAAAGCGGATTTTGAGCGCAGCATTCCTCAACGGAAAATCGGTCTGCGCGTTCGCAGAAAGTGAAACTGGCAAACAATTGCTGGTTGACGCCATAAACGGCAAATATCGGACGACAGATTTACCGGCGGACACTAACAGCATCAAATTCGATGGATCGCACATTCTCGCCATTTGCAACGATCGCTTGGTGCAAGTGGACCCAGTGACCCGTAGTTTGGTCGGAGAAAAGCCCTACTCCAATCTTCGCGACGCCGATCAGTGGCATGGCCAGTGGATCGTTCTCGCGAGCAATCAACTGCATTCTTCTAGCGGTGGCACCGATCAAAGCATAACGCCGCCCAAGGAGGATTTGGCGTTTTGCGCTCAGCTCGATTCATCGGCGGTGGTGGCCAGCCGCAACGGGAATATATGGAGGTTTCAGGATCGCCAATTTTCGCCGATCGAGACCGGAAAAAGTGGACAACTATTAGATATGAGCGCAGGAAAAGGCGACACAATCTGGCTTTTGCTGGATGTGGACTCGAAGCGACTCCTTCGTCAAGTGGATCTGTCCGGACAACGCATTCAAGAGTTGGACTTACCGCCAGATTTGCAGACTGTTCGCAAACTGTGCGGTTCCCGGGACGACGAGGACTTACTGCTCACCATAGATCTCAATCCTGGAGAGCGAGTTATTGGCTTGCATTTCCAAAATTCAAAGGCTCAACAATCGGTTTGGCAAAAATGGTTAGATCGTTCAATGACCCCTTTCCGCTATTTCGATGTTAAGGATGGGCAGGTCGTTCCAGTGCAGGAGAAAATCGAATCTCCAACCGTTTCAATCCAGTTGGCGGAGAATCCCTTGGAGAACGCAGCACCTGAGAGCCTTTCTTTGGGTGTAATCGCGGATGAAACCGGAGCCTGGATTTCAACCAGCGACGGTTTACCGCTCCTGCAGGTAACCAAGACCAAGAACATTGTTCAAACCAAGTGGACAGCCAATGGCGCCGATGGTTTGCAAGTTTTTATTTCCAACGGCTCGGTCGTTGAGGAATACCGAATAAAGGGTTTGGGAAATCTCTATCGGTTTGATGCCGGCAGTTTTGACTAAGGAAGCGGGTTACCTGATGCGCTTCGGACTCAGGAAGATTTGACGGGCTGAGGACTTGAATAATGCCTGCTTGCAAGGGTAGAGGTTGGCCGGCTTTCCTGAGTCCGGAGCACATCAGGTAACCCGCTTCCTATGGACATTATCTACTTCGATCTCGAAACCCAGCGCACCGCCAACGACGCCGGCGGTTGGAACAAGAAACGAGATATGGGCATGTCGGTCGGCGTAACCTACAGCACCAGATTGCGCCAATACCAAATATATTCCGAGCAACGGGTCAACGATTTGGTCAATCAGCTACTCCGCGCAGACCTGGTCGTTGGCTTCAATATCATGAATTTCGATTTCGAGGTATTGATGGGATACACCATACTCGATCTACCTCGTCAATTGCGCACGCTCGATCTGTTGATCGAAGTGGAGAAGAACTCAGGTGGCCGGCCAAAATTAGATAATATTGCGCAGGCCACACTCGGCATCGGAAAAACCGCGGATGGTATCGACGCGATCAAGTGGTGGCGCGAAAAACGGGTCATCGAAATCGCCGAGTATTGTTGCTTCGACGTAAAGGTTACCCGCCTGGTGCACGAATTTGGGTCGGCCAATAGGGAGATCTTCTATATGGATAAATTCAACCGTCGACAGAGGATACCGATTGCGTGGTAGAACGATTCCACCGTCGGTACCTTGGCGAGCGGCAAGCCAATAGCAAATAGCAGATAGCAAATAGCAGAGAACCAGCGAACAGTTACCTGGGAACACACAGCTGCAAACCTGTAACCCGTAACTCGCAACTTTTATGATCCAGCCGCTACGCGCGACCAAGGAAATCTGGAGTTTTAATTGGTTCGACCTCAATGTGCCGATCCAATTTGGCTCGCTGGTGATGCTGCCGACCTGCCTCTACGTTGTTCATCGCTACAGCGCGATGCTGATTGGTCATGAATTTGTGCGGGAAACGGATCAGCGGCGAGCAGAGCTTCTGCTGCATCGGCTTTTTCAAGAAAAGGGTGTTCCGGATGAGCTGCAAATTCCCGACTTCGAAGAATGGGATGAGTCGATCTGGCAAAGCTTGTCTCGAGAGTACCATTGCGAGATCAATCTGGTCGATACTGAACAAGAGGAGTCGCTTGAAGCAGAGGAAGAAGATCCCATCGAGGCCCAGATTAGCGGACTGATTACCAGTTCCGCCCAGAATTTGCTGTTGACTCAAGGTCCAGGATTTCTGGCCCAAGGCTTGGTCCGAGCAGTTAAGCACGTGCGATCGGCCGAGAAGAAGCGGGCCCTGCTCATGAAGGCTTTAGAGTTGGTCGAGGATCTTCCGGAGGCATTGGTCGAACTCGCCGACCTCGAACTGCAAGAGGGAAACATTGATTCGGCCGCCGAAAAATTCTCTACCGCGGCAGACGTCGCGGCTCCCTTTCATCAACCTGGGCAATCGAGCTGTTATGTCCGCGCTCAGCACGGAAGCATTCTCACTGCTTGGCAAAAGGGGGACCTGCCGCAGGCCATTGCCATCGGGGAGAAAACAATCTTCGAAAATCCAACCGACCACTCCGGAATTCGTTTTCTATTGCCTCTGCTTCAGCTCTCGACCGGCCAACTCGAATCAGCGCGAGAGTTTTTTGATTGGTATGCGCAAAGATTCGTCGACGACCTAGAAGATCCAGGATTTTATTTCGGCTGGGGCCTCGCTCTTTTCGATTCGGATGAAGAGAAAAGATCTGCGTTCCGGTATCGCCGCGGAATGGTGCAAAATTTGTATCTCGCCCCGCTCTTACTGGACCTACCAGAGCCATCTCCGGAAATTTGGCAACACAATGAGAGAGGCGACCTGCAATATGCCGCGGATTTTGTGAATTCTTTTGGAGTGCTTTGGGAACGAGACGCGGCGGCGGCTCGCTTTCTGCGAGAAGTTTATTTGGAGGAGGTCCCTCACCTGGAGCAGCTCATTTCGCTACGACAAAAGATGGCAGATTTCCAAGACCAACGGTACGAACCCAAGCACCGTGAACTCTGGCAGAGCTTTCTGGACCAGGAAAAAGCGTTGCAGGAGAGCTGGCAGCACGAAGGAGATAGCCGATAGCCAATAGCCAATAGCCAGTGGCGGCTCGGCTATCGGCTATTGGCTATTTCTTCAGTGGCTATTGGCTATTTCTTCAGTATCGATTTCGCATGGTCCGTTATTTAACTGGTATTCAGCCCTCTGGAGCTCTTCACATCGGCAACTATTTTGGAGCGCTCAAGCCGGCGGTAGAACTGCAAAATCAGGGCGAAGCTTTCTATTTCATTGCAGATTACCACGCTCTGACTTCGCTCCAGGATCCAGCTGCACTCCGTGAATATGTCCGAGGCGTGGCGCTCGATTTCCTGGCTTGCGGATTGGATCCCGACCGGTCCTGCTTCTTTCGTCAGTCAGACGTGCCATTGGTAACCGAACTGACCTGGATTTTGAGCACGGTGACCCCAATGAGCCTGTTGGAACGATCCCACTCCTACAAAGACAAAACCGCCCGCGGTATTCCATCTTCCCACGGGCTCTTCGCCTATCCAGTCCTAATGGCCGCCGATATCCTTCTTTACTCTGCCGACGTTGTGCCGGTCGGAAAGGATCAGAAACAGCATCTCGAGATCACTCGTGACATCGCGATCAAATTTAATGAAGCATATGGTTCTACGTTAAAAGTGCCGGAGCCGCTGATCCGCGAAGAAGTAGCAACCGTAGTCGGCCTCGACGGGCAAAAGATGAGCAAGAGCTACGACAATACTATCGAAATCTTCGGTCCGGAAAAACTCATCCGAAAGAAAGTAATGAGCATCGTGACCGACTCGACTCCCGTAGAAGCGCCCAAAAATCTGACGAATTCGACCATTCTTCAACTCTATCGACTTTTCGCCGCACCTGAACAGATTGCTTCAATGGAGGATGCTTTTCGAGCTGGTGGAACTGGCTATGGAGAATTCAAAAAGCAGCTATTCGAAGTCATCTGGAATGCGTTCGCTCCGATGCGGGCGAGACGTGCCGAATTGGAAGCCGACTTGAATTATGTGGACGAGGTCCTTCGAGCGGGAGCGCTTCGCGCCACCGATGTCGCGAAGAAAACGCTCGAAAAAGTCCGAACAGCGGTAGGACTAGCTTAACAGCCCGCCGTCGTTTCGCTTTGGGGCGGCCCTGTTCCCATAAGTGGGCGCGCTGCTATAGCGCGCAGAGCGAAGGAGCCCGCCGGCTTAAAAATCGGGCGACATAGTAGTTAGTGGTTATAGTAACAAAATGGCTGGCCTAAACAATGGGCGCTGAAATTCGCTGCATCACCCCAAAAGATTTTTTCTACTCAACGATTTAAACCCGACAGGCTGCTTGCAAATTCACCAAATTAGCCTCTACTTTCAGAATTTTCCCGCGCGACGTCCCCATATCGAATGAATCGAATTTTGAGAAGTCCATGAAGGTCTCGTCTAAAGGGATCGGATAAAAGAAGGTGGCGCTGCCTCGCAGCGCCAAAAGGTTATAGAAGGCTATGATTAACAGTAATACATCCCACAGATCGGATGATCCTCTCGCCTCCGAAAAAATTCAGGTGGATCGAAAAGTTTTCTTTCTCGACCTGAAAGAGAATCAACGTGGGCGTTTTCTTAAGATCACCGAGGATGTGAGTGGGAGACGCGATACAATTATGTTGCCGGCCAGCGGTTTCCGAGATTTTGTGGATGCCCTCAGCCGGATCGTTGATCTCGAGGAAAGGCTCTAGTCCGGCAGCTGCCGGATCGGGTTTGAAGGTAGTTAGGAGGGTAGCTTGACGATCGATCGGCCGAGCTTCTCGCCTGGTTGATCCCCGAGGCGGACTGGCAACTCCGCTTCGCGGAGAAGAAACGATTTACTTTTATTCGCGAAGCAAAATTTCAGCCGCCCCTCTAAAAGGATCGCCCTTTTCGCATTAGACTCACAATTTAAGGTGCCGCTCGGTTACTAAGTGGCCGCTAGCTTCATGCCTAAAAACGCTGATTTTCACAAAATCTTGCTGATCGGGTCCGGGCCGATCGTCATCGGGCAAGGCTGCGAATTTGACTATTCCGGAGTCCAGGCCTGCAAAGCTCTGCAGGAAGAGGGGTATGAGGTCGTCCTGGTAAATTCCAATCCGGCCACGATCATGACTGATCCGGAGTTTGCGGCTAGTACCTACATTGAGCCGATTACTCCCGAGGTTGTTGAGCTGATCATCGCCCAAGAACGGCCGGACGCGCTTTTGCCAACCCTCGGCGGCCAAACTGCACTCAACATCGCGATGGAGTTACACCGGCGCGGAGCGCTCACTCGGTATGGGGTCAAGCTGATCGGTGCCAATGCTGCGGCTATTGCCAAGGGAGAAGATCGCCAGCTCTTCAAAAGTGCTATGCAGCGCATCGGACTTGATGTGCCGCGCTCCGGAATCGCTCATAGCGAGGTCGACGCTCAGGCGGTTGCCAGCCAGATCGGGTCCTTCCCCCTCATCATTCGTCCCGCGTTTACACTGGGTGGCGCCGGCGGCGGTGTCGCTTACAATCGGGAGGAGTTCGATGAGATCGTCCATCGTGGACTAGAGCAGTCGCCCGTCAAAGAAGTGCTGATTGAAGAGTCACTTCTTGGCTGGAAAGAATTCGAGATGGAAGTGATGCGCGATCGGGCGGACAATTGCGTTGTTATCTGCTCAATCGAGAATTTTGATCCGATGGGCATTCACACCGGGGATTCGATCACGGTGGCTCCAACGCAGACGCTGACTGATCGCGAGTACCAGTTGATGCGAGACGCTTCCTTTGCGGTAATCCGCGAAATCGGCGTCGAGACTGGAGGTTCGAATATACAGTTTGCCGTGAATCCAGAAAACGGACGAATGGTCGTGATTGAAATGAACCCGCGGGTTTCCCGCTCTTCCGCTCTCGCATCCAAGGCCACCGGGTTTCCTATCGCTAAGATCGCGGCCAAGCTCGCCGTCGGTTATACGCTGGATGAAATCCGCAACGATATCACCCGCGAAACTCCGGCCAGCTTTGAACCGGTGATCGATTATTGCGTCGTCAAGATCCCTCGTTTCACGTTCGAAAAATTCCCGCAAGCCGATCCCACGTTAACGACTCAGATGAAGAGCGTTGGCGAGGCGATGGCGATCGGTCGAACGTTTAAAGAAGCATTTCAGAAAGCGATTCGGTCTCTGGAAATTGGAAGATTCGGATTTGGCGCTGACGGCAAAGATCGCGAGCCGAGATTGGAGAATGGCGCTTGGAACGTCGAAGAGATCGAACGTAAGCTGGTGAATCCTTCGTGGGACAGAATCTTTTTCATCCGTTACGCCCTGCTCGCCGGCTTTAGCATTGCGCGCATTCAGGAGCTTACCGGCATCGATCCCTGGTTTCTGGAGAATCTTCGAACTTTGGTAGCTGCCGAATCCGATATTCGGTCGAAGACGCTTTCTTTGCGCGCAGCCAAACGGCTCGGTTTTTCCGATCGACAGATCGCGAATTTGAGTGGCCGCAGCGAAGAGGATGTGCGGCATGAGCGGCACACAGAATCGATATTGCCGACCTACCGGCTCGTCGATACCTGTGCCGCTGAGTTTGAAGCCTACACTCCTTACTATTACTCCACTTACGGAGAGGAGAACGAGATTCGAGAGAGCGATCGCCGGCGAGTGATGATTCTAGGCGGCGGACCAAATCGCATCGGACAAGGGATCGAATTTGATTACTGCTGCGTCCACGCCTCCTTCGCGCTCAAAGAGGAAGGATTCGAGACGGTCATGGTGAATTCGAATCCGGAAACCGTCTCGACTGACTACGATACCAGCGACAAACTCTATTTTGAGCCGCTAACCCTTGAAGATGTACTAAGTATCTATCAGCAGGAGAAGTGCTGGGGGGCGATCGTACAATTTGGCGGTCAAACGCCGTTGAACCTCGCCGCTTCCTTACAAGCTAACGGCGTCAATATCATCGGTACACAGCCGCAAAGTATCGAGATGGCAGAGGACCGAAAGCATTTTTCCGCTCTGCTGCAGCGCCTCGGCCTGAATCAACCGCCCAATGGCACCGCTACCGATGAAGGAGAAGCGGTGAAAGTAGCTCGATCGATCGGTTACCCGGTTTTAGTTCGCCCATCGTTTGTCCTCGGTGGTCGGGCAATGGAAATTGTGTACGACGAAGAAGACCTCCGGCGTTACATTCGAACCGCCGTGGAAGCGAGTCCGGAACGCCCAGTTCTGGTCGACCGCTTTCTGGACGACGCGACCGAGGTGGATGTCGATTGCATCTCCGATGGCGAAATCGTGGTTATCGGGGGAGTCATGCAACACATCGAAGAAGCCGGGATCCACAGCGGCGACAGCGCCTGCGTCTTTCCAGCCTTTTCCCTTTCCGCGAAGGTACTCTCGACGATCGAAACTGCGACTCAAGCAATGGCCAAGGAGCTCGCAGTTCGTGGGCTCATGAACGTCCAATTCGCGGTGAAGGACGAAGAAGTTTACGTTCTCGAAGTGAACCCTCGTGCTTCACGGACCGTTCCGTTCGTCAGCAAGGCGCTGGGTGTACCGCTGGCCAAGCTCGCTGCTAAGGTCATGGCCGGAAAATCGCTGCGCGAACTTGGTTTCACGGAGAAGATCGTTCCAAAGCACTTCTCAGTTAAGGAAGCCGTGTTTCCGTTTATCCGTTTCCCCGGCATCGATATCATGCTGGGGCCGGAAATGAAATCGACCGGCGAGGTAATGGGTATCGCGGATGATCTCGGTCTGGCCTACGCGAAATCTCAAATGGCCGCCCAGCCTCCGTTGCCGAGCGGCGGGAATGTTTTTGTCAGTGTAAAGGATCGGGACAAACCGGAGACGGTTCGGCTGGCGGCAGACCTCATCAGTCTCGGCTTCAAATTGTACGCTACCAGTGGAACTGCTCAGGCGCTGATTTCTGCCCACCTCCCAGTCAAGCGTCTATTTAAACTGGCCGAAGGGCGACCCCACGCGCTCGACATGATGAAAAACGGACAAATCGATCTCATTATCAACACCCCAAGCGGAAAGGTCCCCAGAAAAGATGAGATCCAGATTCGGAGCTTGGCGGTCGCTCAACGGATTCCGATTTTAACGACCACCAGCGGAGCGGAGGCAAGTATTCGGGCGATCAAAGCGATTCAAGCGAAAGGGATCAGTGTTACCCCGCTCCAAAAATACCATGCGGCTGGTACGCAGCACGACAGATGACAAATGGCAAATGACAGATGACTGTTAGGCAAAGCGGGTTTGCCGAAAGCAGCCTCCTTGAAACAGACTTTGGCTATTGATGGTGAAATGAAAGTGAGCGGCGCAGGTAGGGTCGCAACGAAGCAAGTGCATCCGGCAAAGTTGCCAGCCGTTTGCCCGATTTGTCATCTATCATCTGTCATTTGTCATACCGTTAGGTCCAAGCCATGCACAGCATGACGGGCTACGGCCGCGCGCAAGCTTCAGCTGAGGACGTTGCGGTTGTAGTTGAAATTCAGGCCGTCAATAAACGGCAAGCCGAGGTTATCCTTAACCTGCCCGACTCTCTTACCGCATGGGAATCTGAAATTCGCTCGCTGGTCGATCGAGCAATCAGCCGAGGACGCATTACCGTTAACTTCAATTTGGAATTCACCTCGCCGGAAGTGGAACCGGTCTTGAATCGGCAACTCGCTAAATCGTATCTCGCCGCATTCAAGGCGCTGCAATCTGAGTTGCGCCTCAATGGAGAAATCACCGTCGATACACTGCTCCGGTCGCCTGGAGTCATTGAACAACCCGCAACGAGGCAGTTAACCGCGAAGATGCGAACACCAATTTTGACCGCACTCCAAGCCGCACTTGATCAGCTTCTAGCTATGCGCGCAAAGGAGGGAGCTAATCTCAAGCGCGATCTCACGAAGAGAATCAAGGCGATGCGGAGCTGTTTGCATAAGGTCAAAAAGTTGCAACCGCGAGCCTCTGAACGCTATCGGACGAATCTGCACGCGCGGATTCGAAAATCGGGAATTGAAATTCCGTTGGATGACGATCGGCTGGTCAAGGAAGTGGCATTTTTCTCCGAACGTTCCGATTTCTCAGAGGAAGTTACCCGTCTGAACTCGCATCTTGGCCAACTGGTGGACACTTTCGAGAAAGAGGAGTCGATCGGACGCACACTGGAATTTCTTTGCCAAGAGATCGGACGGGAACTCAATACTCTGAGCGCGAAAGCCAATGACGCAGAAATTTCTCAGCTCGTCGTGCAGACTAAGTCGGAACTGGAAAAGGTCCGGGAGCAAATTCAAAACGTTGAATAATAAGCCAAAACAATCGGGAGCCGCCTTATGACGATCGTACTCGGCGTCACTGCATCCATCGCGGCCTACCGGTCCGCCGATATTGCGAGTAAACTGCGAAAAGAAGCGTGCAACATTTACGTGGTTTTGACTAAAGGAGCCACTCAGTTCATCACGCCACTTACCCTGCAGACACTCTCTCGCAATCCGGTCACCACTGATCTCTTTGCGGAAACCGCGGACTGGCATCCCGGCCATATTGACTTGGCGGATCGAGCGGACTTACTGCTGATCGCACCGGCAACGGCGGACATTATCGCTAAGTTTGCTCTCGGCCTGGCGGCTGACGCTCTGACCGCGATCGCACTCGCAACCCGAGCACCGATGCTGATAGCGCCTGCGATGAATGGGAAAATGTGGCTACATCCCGCTACGCAAAACAACGTCGCGATCCTTCGCAGTCGCGGGGCCGATTTTATCGGTCCGGAAGAGGGAATGCTGGCCTGCGGTTACGAAGGCATCGGTCGATTGTGGCCGGTAGAGCAAATTGTGGCAAAGGCCTTGGAATATCGAAAGGACGCGTAACCGAATCGATTTTCATTTCGGACGAATGCGGCCGCAAAAAAGAAAAAAATAGGAGGAGATAATTTGATCTCCTCCTATTCACACTAAATGAGGAAGGATTATTTAACGACCTTCTTGGCGGCAGGCTTCTTCTTTGCAGGAGCCTTCTTCGCGACTTTCTTCGCAGGAGCCTTTTTGACGATCGCCTTTTTAGTAGCCTTCTTCGCCGGAGCTTTCTTGGCTGGCATTAGTTATCCCCCCTTTCATTCCGCAGTTGCGGAGGATAAAACACAAATCACAATTGGCTTGACTAACGAACAT
>DATNNZ010000193.1:0-17747 GCA_035601575.1 Chthoniobacterales bacterium | reverse complement strand
ATAACACTGACAACGCCGATAGCGCCGGCAGCGCGAGCAACGCCGGGAGCGCGCGAGAGGTGATTGGTGATTGGTGATGCAGCGGTCCCGGCGTTGTCGCATAGAAGTCTTTGCGATGGAACACCTTTCGATCCGTCGCGCCTTCAGCGCTACTCGCCTTTACTTCACATTCCCTGGGCCTAACAGCCCAGGCTAAAATCTTGTCTGCGCTCCGCGCCTTTCTAGCACTCGATCAAGGCATTATCTTTAGGCTGGCTCCAAAATCCCACTGGCTGCCGGCCAAGATTGTGCCTTTCGCACTCACCACTCACCAATCACGCGTTCCCAGCGTTCCCGGTTTGCCAGGTTCAAGGAAACGATCTCTATTATCTTCAGGTCCATTTCTTCATTTCTTCTTATGAGCTCTTCGGTTGCCCCTCTATTGGCCAGCGAAATCCCAACCCTCGAAGGCGCAATTGTTCCGCATTGGATCGGCGGTAAAGCGATTGCCAGACAAGGAGACCGAAGAGCACCAGTTTATAATCCGGCGACCGGCCAGGTGGCGCGATTTGTCCCTTTTGCTTCGAAAGAGGAAGTGGACGCCGCCGTAAGCGCAGCAAACGCACAATTTCCATCTTGGAGTGCCGTTCCCCCGCTACGGCGTGCCCGGATTCTTTTTCGGTTCAAAGAGCTGGTTGAACGAGAACAGAGTCGCCTGGTGCGGATCATTTCGGCCGAACACGGCAAAACTATTCCGGATGCGGCAGGTGAGTTGGTGCGTGGCCTCGAAGTGGTCGAATTTGCCTGCGGTATTCCTCAGCTCCTCAAAGGCGAATACTCGGACCAGGTGGGGACGGGTGTCGATAGTTTCTCTTTTCGTCAACCGCTGGGAACCGTAGTTGGAATCACCCCGTTCAACTTCCCGGCTATGGTTCCGATGTGGATGTTTCCGGTTGCTCTGGCCTGCGGGAATACCTTCGTTCTCAAGCCGAGCGAACGGGACCCCAGTACGGCAGTCCACTTGGGGGAACTGCTCAAGGAAGCGGGCTTACCCGATGGAGTGTTCAACGTTATTCACGGTGACGGAGAGGTCGTCAGCGAACTGATTCGTCACCCACAGGTAGCTGCGATCAGCTTTGTTGGTTCTACCCCGGTGGCTGAATCGATCTATCGTCAGGCCACCGAAAGCGGGAAACGGGTGCAAGCGCTCGGGGGCGCCAAAAACCATCTGGTCGTTCTTCCGGATGCAGATTTGGACCAGGCTGTGGACGCGCTCATTGGCTCTGCCTTTGGGTCGGCTGGGGAACGTTGCATGGCGATTTCGGTTGCGGTTCCAGTCGGAGACAACGTCGCCGATGCCTTGATCGAGCGGCTTCGCCCAAGAATTCAGGCGCTGCGCGTTGGCCCCGGTGACTCTAAAGACTCCGAGATGGGGCCATTAGTAACCCGAACCCATTTGGAACGGGTTAGATCGTACCTCGATCTGGGTCAGAAGGAAGGAGCCGACCTGATTGTGGATGGACGGGATGCTGACGTTCCGGCGGAAGGATTTTTCCTGGCCGGATCCCTTTTTGATCGGGTTCGCCCGAGTATGCGGATCTATCGCGAAGAAATATTCGGCCCCGTCCTCGCTTTGGTTCGCACGCGAACTCTTGAGGAAGCAATCGATTTGGTTAACAAACATGAATACGGGAACGGTGTCGCGATCTTTACCCGTAACGGCGCCGCGGCCCGGCTCTTCACCCAGCAGGTACAGATCGGGATGGTCGGTATCAATGTACCGATCCCAGTACCAATGGCGTTCCATTCTTTTGGTGGATGGAAGCGATCATTGTTTGGCGACCATCATATCCATGGACCTGAGGGGGTCCGCTTCTATACTCGGCTGAAGGCGGTTACGAGTCGTTGGCCGGAAGAGCTGGCATCTACCCCCCAATTCGTAATGCCGACTAATTAGCGCCGACAACGCCGGGAACGCCGGTAACCCGTGAGAAGTGATTGGTGGGAGGTGATCGGTGAGAGAGCGCGAGAGGCGGCACGCTAAACGCTGAGCGGCGGTTGGTAAGACGCGAAACAAGTTAATTTGAGTTCCTTGGGAGCAAGGAAAACGCGGCAAAGAACTCTTGCTGACTGTTAATCCACTCCGGCGCTGTCGGCGTTACGCGTTCGGCGTGCTGACGCTCTCACCTCTCACCTCTCACGAATGATCTCTCACGCGTTTCCGACGTTATTTCTTGCATCGGAATTAATGCGAGTTGCGCATCTCTAACCATAACAACGACCCATTTAATGAAATTGTGCAGTGCCATTCTGCTTGCCGGAATACTACTTTCCGTTCGTCCAGTCTCGGCCAACGAAATCGAATGGCGACCCTGGTCTGATTCGGTATTCGCTAAAGCAAAACAAGAAGGGCGCTTCGTGCTGCTCGATCTCGGAACCGGTTGGTGTCACTGGTGCCACGTGATGGAAGCGGTGACTTACCGCGATCCAGCGGTGATCGAGCTGATCCAAAATCGTTATATCGCAGTTCGCGTTGATGCAGATTCGCGTCCCGATTTGTCGAACCGTTATGAAGACTACGGATGGCCCGCTACCATCGTCTTCGGCAGCGATGGAGGTGAGATCGTAAAGCGCCAGGGCTACATCCCTCCAAAGCCGATGGCCTCAATGCTTCAGGCAATCATCGATGATCCCTCGCCCGGACCGTCGGTCTTGCCGGAGCAGAAATTATCCTCTTCCGGCGATGCGATCCTGACGCCCGATGCCCGCCAAAATTTGCGGAACGTCCTGATCGACACTTACGACCCAAAAAATAAGGGCTGGGGAACAGTCCAAAAATTTCTCAATTGGGATTTGATCGAATACTGCATGGTCCAGGCCAAGCAAGGGGACACAAGGTTTGAGCAGATGGCCCGCGAAACGTTGGCAGCCCAGCTCCATCTCATTGACCCGGTTTGGGGAGGGGTATGCCAGTACTCAACGGACGGCGATTGGAATCATCCTCACTTCGAGAAGATCATGCAGATGCAGGCCGAAAATCTTCGGACCTATGCGTCGGCTTATGCGCTTTGGCACGACCCGAGCTATTTGCAGACGGCAAAAAAAGTTCGGAACTATCTCCAGAATTTCCTCACTTCGCGTGCGGGCGCATTTTATGCCAGCCAGGATGCCGACCTAGTTCCGGGTAAGCATTCAGCTGAATATTTTAAGCTGAGCGATAGTGATCGCAGAAAACGCGGAACCCCAAGGATAGATCAGCACATTTATTCCCGCGAAAACGGATGGGCCGTGAACGCATTGACCACCCTCTATGCGGTAACTGATGACGAAGCTTATTTAAGCGACGCAATCCGGGCCGCTAACTGGATCATTGACCACCGCACATTAGCCGATGGCGGTTTTCGGCACGATGAAACGGATCCGGCCGGTCCTTACCTGGGCGATACTCTGTACATGGGACGCGCGTTCCTGGCGCTCTATGCCGTGACGGCCGATCGCGCCTGGCTCCGGCGGGCGGAGCAAGCCGCCCAATTCATTTCGGCGAATTTTACAAACGAGGCCGGGTATGTAACCTCCGCGAAGAACGGTATTTTAAAATCGAATCCTCAGGTGGATGAGAACGCAGATCTCGTTCGGTTCGGAAACTTGCTTCGCCATTACACGGGCAAAACCGCCTATCAGGAAATGGCTCAACACGCCATGCGATACCTATCGGTGCCCAGCACGGCGGACGGTCGCGGTTTTTTGGTAGGAGGAATTCTCCTAGCGGATCAGGAGATTACTACCCCGCCACGGCACATTGCGGTTGTCGGCCCAAAGGATGATGCGACGGCTCGAGCGCTCTTTTTGACAGCGTTGCAAGATCCTTCGACCTACAAACGAGTCGAGTGGTGGGACGCAAGCGAAGGCAATTTACCCAATGCTGACGTTGAGTACCCAGCCTTGGATCGAGCGGCTGCTTTTGTCTGCGGAGATAAGAGCTGCTCGGCTCCCATTTTTTCGCCGGAGAAACTGGCCGGCTTGGGTCAGAAAAACGCGCCACGCTGAAAAAGAACGAGAGGCGGCGAGCGCGCGGCAGTCATCGATCGGTCCTTTCGGGGCGGGTTTTCAGGGGCGAAGCCCCTGAAAACCTGGAATAGCAGGACGTTGACCCCATCGTGCAAGGTCCGACGCCGTCTACCGGGATGTATCGATTCAAAATGCCAACCCCAGCGATTGCTGGAGTCTGTTACAAGAGTCGCCAAGGAGACGCACGGCCGACAATGAACGCGTATATCGGGGTAACGGCCTATCGGCGTGCTGGCCGCGAATTCGCTAGCTGCTATCGATCATCTGTCATCCGACCGAACAATGTTCTGGCTTGATCTACGGCGACCGCTCTGGCAAAATCCTGGGACCCATGCGGCTTCTCTTGGCGGGTTGTTTCGCGATTGTGATTTGCTTGGGATCGTTCGGTGAGTCAGCAGATGCTCAGCAGAACTTTTCCGCCACTCAAGCGATTTTGAGTTCGGGTCTGCACCTGTTTGCACCGGTGTCAATTAATGGCACGAAACGGACGTGGTGGCTTGTTGATACTGGTGCGCCTGGCTCTCTTATAGCGCCCTCACTGCAGAAAAAACTATCTCTCCCGACCCCTCCACCACTAGCCCGCTCTGAAGTGAAGATCAGTGGCAAAAATTACCCCGTTGTTCTGGCCCAAAGTGTCGACTTCAACGGAGCTCAAATTGGGCCCGGTTATATGGCGGTTGCTCCGCTCGATGTGATGGCAAAGGAAAGGACCAACGCCCTTTCTGGTGGCTTCGAAAAGGGTGGACTTATCGGGATGAATTTTCTCCTCAAGCGGGGAGCGCTCATTAATTACAAGACCTACCAAATATTTCTTAGTCTGCGAAGCTCAGCCCTTCCTTTGTCTCGAGGGGGTTACGAGAAAATGGGATACGCTTACGTCCCGCTGCGAATCACTCCCCGAGGATATGTCGAAGTGGAAGGAACGATTGGTGGCTCCACTTACAGTTTTCTCTTGGACACGGGAGCCTTTGTGAGCCAACTCGAGCCCAAAATTCGGGAGCGCAATCACCTCGCGTACAACGCGACTACAGCCCTCTTGACAGCTCCGTACGCTGGAATAAAGGAGGTCAGGCTAACTCAGGCGACTATTCCTGGATTCAAAATTGGAAATCAGGATCTGAGCGATTATCGGATCGGTTTCGCCGAATCCCACACCTTCGATCCTGGATTTCTGCACGAGTATGGTGGGATTCTCGGCCCTGACCTGCTTCACTTTCACGAAGCGATTATCGATCTCGGCAATCGGGCCCTGTACCTGAAGCCGGACTACCGCCGCCAGAAGCGCTGAGAATGTTCGGCGAAAGTCTCACACTTCGTTGACAAGAGGTTTCCGAAGAGTTGATACGAGGCGTCGCCTGGGGAGAAGTCGGACACGTCTACCTCGAAATCGGTGAACAACCTTGTGGCTGTCATCGGAGCAATTACTGCTCTGGTTGCCGCAATCGCCGGATTGGTTTCCGCTGAATTTCGATAGACAGGCTGAATACCTATTGGTAATCTCTCCCGCTCTTATGAAACCGGATGCTCGGCCACTGGCTGTCTTGTTGTGGGCAGTACGACCGAGGAGGCATTGTGAGCAGCTCGCTTGACAGTCTAACCGGTTACGTTTCTGACCGTGTTTTGCGCCATTGCGCCACCGGCACTAGCGAGCAGCTCGCGCCAGCAGAGGAGAGTTTCCATGGCTCGGTCATGTTCTGCGATATTTCCGGCTTTACGGATCTGACCCAGCGCCACGTTGACAAAGGGCCGGAAGGATTGGAGGAGCTCACCGGGATTCTTAATCCGTATTTCCGCAACCTCTTTTCGCTCGTGCGTGAACATGGCGGTGACGTTCTCAAGGTCGCGGGCGACGGGGTGTTGGTCGTTTGGGAAGTGTTGGCGGATCCAGCTGAAGCGGTTCACCGAGCAGTTCAATGTGCGCAAGCCATCCAGGCGGTTGATCCGCGCCTAAGCCAAAATTCGAAGCTCTTGGCTCGAATCGGGATCGGATCCGGCACGCTCAAATTCTTTTATCTCGGTGGCCTAACCAACCGCTGGGAAATGCTTCCGGCCGGTGACCTCCTGACGCGGACGGGCTACGCCCAAGATCGCGCAAAACCGGGTGAAATCGTTTTGTCACCCGAGGCGTGGCGGCTGCTATGCACTGTTGCGAACGGGGTTGAGCTCGATTCTGGCTTCTTTCGTTTGGTCGAGTTAACGAAGCACATCAATCCGCAACTGGCTCCCGTCATTGACCCCGATAGAATCAGCTCGGCCAAAATGGAACGATTTGTTCCGGTGGCCGCACGTTTTCTGATGCACGAAGCGGGCGAGAGGTGGCTGGCTGAACTTAGATCGTTGACGATGCTATTCGTCAACTTTCCCGATCCTGAACAGATTCAGCTCCAATTGGATTCGCTGCAGCAACTGACAACTTCCCTGCAAAAGGTGATCTACCGGTTCGAGGGAAGTCTCAAGCAATTGAACTTCGACGAAAAAGGGGTGTCCTTCGTCGTCGCTTTCGGGCTGCCGCCGGTCAGCCACGAGGATGACGCTTATCGAGCGGTTCAGGCCGCTCGCACAATCAAAGAGGCTTGGTCGAATCTGGGTTTCCGCCTGAATCTCGGTGTGGCTTCTGGCCGAGTTTTCTGCGGCAGCATCGGTGGCGAACACCGCCACGAGTACGCGATCCTTGGGTCCGTCATTAATCTCGCATCCCGGCTGTCGGGCAAAGCCGAAAACGATATTCTGTGCGATCAACCCACTTTCCAAGCCTCCGCCGCGCGGATCCAATTCGCTGCGCTCCCGCCAATGCGACTTAAGGGGATCGCGAGACCTATGCCCGCGTACCGGCCAGTGAGCTCCATCGCGGTCGTCACCTCCGGTTCGCGGCTGGTTGGCCATGGAGAAGAGTGGCAGCAGCTCGAACAGGTACCGGCAAAACTAAAGCGGGGAGAAACGTTTCTCGGAATGATCGAGGGTGATCCCGGAATCGGCAAATCGACCTTGATTCGTCAATGGTCGCGGGCGGCCAGCGCGACGGGGATCAGGGTTCTCTCTGGGGCCGCCGAATCGGTTCATTCGACCACTCCCTATTTCGTTTGGCGTCCAATACTTGAGTCCCTTCTCGGTCTGCCGGCTGCGACCAAAGTAGAGGAACAAAGAGAAATTTTTGCTGCGGTCTGTCGAGGTAAGAACTGGGAAAGCCTGAGCCCGTTGCTGGAAGATGTGTTGGAGCTCGGTATACCGGACAACGCGATTACTGCCCAAATGACCGGGAAAAGCCGAGCCGACAGTACCCGGGAATTGGTGACGGGTCTACTTGCCGCCCACAGCCAACAAAAACCTATCGCCATTGTCCTGGAGGATTGCCACTGGATGGATTCGGCGTCGCTCGCCCTTGCTTTGCAGGTGGCCGAGAGAATCGCACCCGGCGCAATCATTCTGACCTCACGACCGCTCCGGACGGACGGGACCGACGCGATCTCCGAGCTCCTTAAGCGGCAGAACTTGATCCGTTTTCATTTGCAGACGCTCAGTAATGACGACTGTGTAGCGCTGGTCGCCGAGAAATTGAGCGTGCGCAAAATCGCCAAGCCGGTGGCGGATCTGATCGTCTCAAAATCGCAGGGTAACCCTTTCTTCAGCGTCGAGATCGCTTTTGCGTTGCGTGAGCATGGGTTGGTCTTGATCGAGGGGGACCAATGCAAACCAGTCAGCGGCGTTGATCTTGCTACCGTCCGGTTGCCCGAGAATATTGAGGGTTTGATTGCGCAGCGCGTTGACGCGCTCGAACGCGAAATCCAGCTTGTGGCCAAGGTGGCGAGCGTAATCGGAATGAACTTCTCAGTCTCGCTGCTGCGTAGCGTTTATCCGATCGCGGATGCGCGGCCGAAGGTGCCGCAATTCCTCGAAGTACTGGCCTCGGAACGGCTGATTCAAATTGACGAGAATAACGATTTCGCTTTCGGCCACGCTCTGGTTCGGGATGCAGTTTATGATCGGTTGCTCGGTTCGCAGAAGCAGAATCTGCATGCCCTGGTTGGTGCAGAACTGGAACAACGGCACGCTAGCGACCTGGAATCAATTTCACCGCTCCTGGGTTATCACTGGAAAAAAGGGGGCGATCTGGAAAAGGCTGCCGGCTTTTTTGGATTGGCCGGGCAGCGAGCGGTCTTGAACGGCGCATACCAAGAAGGTCTCGGATTTCTGGACGACGCGTTGGCTCACTCCGCCCAACCTCAAAATTCACGGGGCCGTTGGCGCCGGTTCCGTGCGGAAGCGTTGCTCGGCTTAGGGCGTTTGGGAGAGAGCAGCCAGGAATTCCGCCAGGCCGCCGAAGCATTGGGTCGGCCGGCGCTCGAGGGCAAAATTAATCGGCGCCTCCGGCAACAGGTGACAGCTCGGATTAGCCTGCATCTCCGCGGGGCTAAGCCGGCAGCAGTCGCGGCGAGAGAGCAGCTGCGGGAGTTAGCCGCGATTTACGAAATGTTGAGCCTGCTCGATCTCTTTGCCAACCGGATGCCGTCGAGCTTAAGCGCTGCTTTGGACGCCTTGGAGTGCGCCGAACAACTGGGCGATTCCGCGGAGTACGCGCGATCGCTAGCGACAATGTCACTGGCTTGCAGCCTGGTGCCGATGCGGTGGCTGGCAGATCGGTACGCCCAGCGGGCGGTCTCCGTTGCCGAGCGCTTGGGTGAAGAAAGCACCAAAGCCCGGGTCTTCGAACTCACGGCTATGTACTTGCTCGGCGAAGGACGCTGGCAGATTACAGAAGAACGATTTGAGCAAGCGATTGACGGCTTTAAGTTGGTAGGAGACCGCCGGCGAGAGATCGAGTGCACGTGCTTGCTCTCTACTTTCCAACACTACCGGGGTAACTTTGTTGAACGGGTTCGCCTCGGACAACGAGTCTTTCAGCTGGCCCAGGCGTCTGGAGACTTGCAGGCCCAAGCTTGGGGTCTTCTCGATCAGATCGAAAGTCTGCTGCACCTCGGGGATTTCGATCAGGTCGAGACCCTCGGCGCAGCACTGCGATCGCATCTCGGACAAAACATTTACGGTGCCGACGAGATCATGGCCTACGGGTTACTGGCTGCTCTTGAGCTTCGGGTTGGTCGCTTTGATGGAGCGGTTGGCTACGCCGACAAAGCGTTGGCCGTCATGATGGCGGTCACTCCGACCCTGGTTTACAACCTCGAAGCCTACGCCGCCGTCGCCGATGTCTATCTAACCGGCTGTACCCTGGCTCCAACAGGCGCTCGCAACGATTTCGCAGTTAAAGCGAAGCAGGCAGGAGCATCTCTGCGCGGGTTCGCACGAGTCTTCCGGGTAGCGCGACCTCGCTCAAAACTTATCTCGGCAAGAGAGAAACAGCTAGCGGGCGACGTTGAGGCAGCGTTACGAGAGTCTCGAGAGAGTCTGCAGCTAGCCAAACAGTTAAGTATGCCGTACGAACAAGCGTTGGCTCATCGGCAGATCGCTGCGTTACTGCCGCAACGCGACAGCCGGAGATCCAACGAACTCGAGCATGCGCTGCAGCTGTTTGAACGGCTCAGCACCCGTTATGACCTCGGTCTCACGGCGGCGCTCAAGGCGGGCATATCGCCTGCAGTGACGGCTGAGTCCAACTAAACTCCAATTCGACCCACCATGATCCATCCCAAAAACTGGACTGCCGAACAATCGAAGGCAGCTCTGTCTGCCCTCCACAATATTGCGACCCTGCACTGCACCCAACCATCCACCCCCGAAGAGTCTGAACTGATCGAAGGTGTCCGCATCAACGTCCTCGCTCATCCCGAGCTTACTGAGGCCGATGAAAATGAGCATCTGCACCCGGACGATCTGGCTGCCGCCGTGCGAGATGACGAACACCGGGAGCGGGTTGCGCAATTGGTCGCGTTAATGCCATATGCCACTCGGCCTTACTCCGACGAGAAGACCTACATCTCTGAAAAATATCTCGAAGCGGTCGGCGAAAACATGCACCTGGTCGAGGACTTCGTCGGAGCGCGTCAGAAACACGCGAAAAATCTGGAGTATTGTGCCCTGCGTAAACTCGGCCGAGATATTTTCGGCACGTTGGACCCGGAGGGTCAGCATAAGGAATTGGTCAAACTTCTGGCCGATGCAGAAGGCGATCCGGCTGAGCTGGCGCGCTATCAATCATTGCAGAACTATCCCAAGGGATCTCTGGGCCGAGCTTTTTACGATTTTTACGCGCAGTTTGATTGGCCGTTGCCGGGCGATCCGCTTTGGATTTCTGAAGACCTGACCGTGCGCCATGACCTGGTCCACATCCTTTGCGAATATGACATTTCCGTAAGCGGCGAGTTCCGAGTCTCGGGTTTCACGGCTGGAAACTCGACCAAATTTAATTGGATGATTGCAATGCTAGGGTTCACCCCGCCCTATGTTTCGACCGGTCAACAATTTCAGCCGACCGATTTTACCGACGCCTATCAACGCGGAAACAACGCGGCCAACAGTTTCGTGGACACCTGGGATTTCTGGCCGGAGCTGGAGCATCCGGTACTCGAACTCCGAGCAACTTACCAAATTTAATGGTCCGCCGATTTGTCTTCCGGTTTCCCAACCAGGGAGCAGTCTGCCTCGACTTTCCTGATCGATACCGCGGGTAAGAAACAAGCCCAAAAAAAAGTTCCAACCGGTATTTACAACCGCTGCAGGTTGCGCCAATATCCGGCACCCCCGTCTGCAGCAATGGTTGATAAAGGCGCTCAGCTACCGGAACTCTTCGACCAATATGGTAAAACCAGCTTGCTTTACTCCGTCCGTACGAGCCGGAGAGCCAAGCGGGTAATCCTGCAGGTTACAGAATTTGGCCTGCTTCAAGTCGTGTTACCTCACGGCGCGCGCCGCAGCTTGATCCCGGATGTTCTACGGGAACATCGGGAGTGGATAGATTTCGCGACGAGCCGCGCCAGGGCTCGCGTGCTCAGTCAACCGCTATTGGACAGATCCGTTCCGCCGACCGAGATCCGCCTTGCCGCTCTGCAAGAAGTTTGGTCGGTTTCCCTGAGAAACCGCCCTTACAGCAAGCCGGTGATTGAACAGCCCCGACCCTTTGCGCTGCAGCTCGCCGGCGATCTTCGCAATCCGCTTACTTGGTCCGGTCTTTTGCGGTCCTGGTTGGCGCTGCGTGGGAAGGAGTTTTTGTTGCCATGGCTTTCTCGAGTAAGTGAACGTACCGGTCTACGTTTTCGAACTGCAAGTGTGCGGGTTCAGCGAACACGGTGGGGAAGCTGTTCGGCTAACCGGCACATCAGCCTCAATGCGCGGCTGCTGATGGTTGAACCAAAGATCGCCGAGTACGTCCTCATCCACGAGCTGTGCCATACGAAAGAACTGAATCATTCCGCCCGGTTTTGGAATCTGGTGGAGCGTCATGAACCGGATTATCGCCGGTTAGATCGCGCATTAACCATCGCAGCTCGCCAGATGCCTTGGTGGGCCAACTCCTGAAGAATAGCCGATAGCCGATAGCCGATTTTCGGTAGGTTATCGGCTATTGCTATTCGCGCAGCGCTGGCTCGATCGTGCCGCGCGGCCAGTTGATGAACATTTTTTGCTGCTCCACAACATTCGGAGGGAAAATCGCCGGGGGATTGGAGTCAATCAGTTCCGCTTTCTTCAAGACGAACTCCGGAAAGAATCGGCCGCTGGCCGATTCGTAAACACGATCGCCGGAAAAGTATCCATACAAGCGATACTCAAAATTGTTGTCCGAACCGATCGCATTACGGGCTCGATCGGGCGCAAGCGTTATTTTCTCGTTGAGCATGACCAGCTTCGCTCGATCCCAGCTTTCCCCCGGTTTTTTCACATATCCCCAGAAATAGAAATGCTGACCAAAGAGCCGCCGGCCAATAAAGTAGTCACCCATTTGTTCCGATTTTACGCGTTCCGATGCTTCGGGACTCACCTGCAGACCGTTACTGACCCCGGTTGAGGAAATCGTCTGACACCCAGCCAAAAGGAATGCACAGAAGAAAGCTTCCGCCCTCAGCAGGGACCTTAAGACTTTAATCATTTGATCGGCTTAGCTTGCATCGCTCATCCGCAGGTTCCAAATCCAATTCGGACCGTCGGTTATCGGACAACCCAGCGTCCGTTGGCAGAGCTCAGGGTCGGTAGCTGGTTCAGCATGTATTGGGTTTTCCCGATAGCGGCAGTCATCGGTGCCCCGGTCGCTTGGTGCCAAAGAGCAGCCATGCTCGGACCTTCAAAAGCTTCTCCCTGATAGCAGCCCCACGATTGGACATGCGCGTTTCGGGCAAAAATGCCTCTTTTCAACTTCGATCTAAGGTCATTTTTGTGAAGCCAGGCTTTCGAAGCGCTTCCAACCTCGTTGCTGTAATCGAACATCATACAATCACTGTTGGAGTGTCCGAAGTAATCGAATGACACAATCTTATTCGTCCTGCGATCGACGCCGCCGTTCAGATGGTCACAGAGCTGATCGGTGGTGTTAAACATTACGAGATTCACCCCATACTTTTCCTGAACAGAACGAATGATGCTGAAAAGATCCTCGGGTTCCTGCGCTTGTCTTGCTTGATAAGCTGGAGCGTAAACCAACCAGGTTATCTGAGTTTGCGGACCGAGCGTCTGCTTCAGTTGTTCGATTCGAATCCGGCTGGCGCGAATGAAATTCAACCACCAATGGTCATGCGGCTCCATTTTCGTTTTCTCCCATTTCCAGAGGGAGACGCCACCGGTCACAACGACTGCTTCGTCACCGTTCGTTCTGATTGGGATTGAACAAAGGACAAGCAACGAAAACCAGAGCTTTGCATTTTTTGGCAGACGGCAGTTGTTCATCTAACGAATCTCTTGCTATCACCCATGGAACTCAGGGCTCGATTTTAAACTGCAGGGCTCTACCTGGCAAACCGAGACGACCTGCCCTCCAAACAGCTAGGGAATCCATTTATGGTAATGAAATCCGATATACCCCAAACGGTTCAGAAATCTTGCTGATTCCATGGTTAAAAAGCGGGGTGAGATGAATCTGCGAATTGGTTACATAAAGCGCGCCATCCGGTCCGATGCTTAAGGTGTCGGGCCATTTCAGTCGAGTGTCTTTCGTTACCACCTCGAGCTGTTTGCTAGATAGGTCTATTCGCACGATCGCATCCTGTTCGATCGCCGTGGAGTAGATAGAACCGTTGCGAAAAGCAAGCCCGTCGGCAGCGGGAACGGTGGCGACCGTTTCAATCCGTTTGGCCAGGTCGGTATCAGGGAGATTGACGTTCTCCAGATCGGAGACCGGAATTCGGTAAAGCGTGCGCCCGCTCAATGCCTGGTAATATAGAAACCCACCGGCTTTATCGTAGGCAATTCCATCCGAATGAAATTGGATCGGCTCACCGGTCTTCGGATCGATAAGCTTAACCCCTTCAATGTTGAGAGTGACGGAAGGCTCCGCTTTGGTTGAGGGATGATTCTGCAAAACGCGACGGCCCTGTCCATTCTTCAGATCAACGACAACAAGTCCACCGATGCCGGAGTCAGTGATAAATGCGAACCCATTCTGGGTGTCAATCCGCACATCATTTAGATAGCTCTTCTTCGGCACAACCGAATCCGGGAAAACAATGTCTCGAATCACCTGGTTGGTTTTCAGATCGATCTTTACGAGTTTTGCTCCTCCAGAAATTACTCCTGCGAATTTGATGGAGGCCGGATCGAGCACCCAGAGAGCGCCCTGGTCATCGACGACAACGCTTTGGACACAAATAAACCGTCGATCAACTGGTCCTTCATTCGAATTCCAATTACTGTCGGGGTACGGTGTCAGCGCACTGTTCTCTCCTAACTGAGCAACAGAAACCGAATGGGCGTCTGACCAATATGGGAAATTTACGAAGATTCGACCGTCTGACGCCACGGTAATACCAGTAACTTGCTGATCAGGAAAAGCGGCGATCTGTTGGAGCTTCGGATCCTGTTGTGCCTGGACCGGCAGGGAGAAAAGGAGGAACATCAGCGCCGAGATTTTGCACCGGACAGTTCGTAACGACCTAATCAATAGAGTTGGTATTATTTTCATAGCGGGAAACCTCATTGTTTCGCGGGTAGGGTCGCGCTCCTGCGTAGCCGTCCTTCGTTAGGGATAGACTCCCCAGCCCCTTTGATCCATAGCCGATCAAGGTCACGAAACGGACTGGCCGGAGCCCGCTCTCTAGCGAATCGACGCCGGCACTTTTAGTGGCGGCAAGATTTTTTGCAGAAAGCGCCGTTCGCACTCGAGCCATTCTGGCAACTGGAGTTTGGCGCCAAGGGACTCTCGCGGTTCGTCGACTGTAAACCCGGGAGGATCAGTCGCAATTTCGAACAGCACCTCACCTGGTTCTCGAAAATAAATAGAATGAAAGTATTTCCGATCTCGCACCGGGGTCACACCAATTCCATTATCCCTCAGCTTCGATTGCCAGGCCAACTGCTCGTCCTCATTGGCGACCCGCCACGCGACGTGATGAACCGAACCCGATCCCATTTGACCCCGTTGCCGGTGACCCAGCGGGACGACCTCGATAAAGCCGGCCTTCTCGGATTCACCAATAACAAGCAGTTCCGAGGGGCCGAGTGTTGCGTGCGGTATTGCGCCCATTCGGTTGGTCAGGAACCGAACTGAGTCGGTACCGCTAACGACCGACATGGTGACTCCGAAAAAGCCGCGAATGGCGAACGACTCTGGGACTCCTCCATCCTGCCAAAATACAAAAGGCCTTGGGGTAGGATCTTCCACGATCTCGATCTTAATCCCATCCGGATCACGGAGCTCCATTCGGGTGCAATTCCAACGCTCAGCGACGGGAGAAACTGCGATCGAATGCTTTTCCAGCTGTTCTTGCCAGAAAGCGAGCGAACCAGTCGGCACCGCAAAACTGACGGTAGTCACCTCCCCAGTGCCAACTGTTCCACGAAGATTCTGTCCTAGCGGAAAGAAAGTGAGAACGGTGCCGGGAGAGCCGACGGCATCGCCGTAGTAGAGATGGTAGGTGTCAGGATCGTCAAAGTTTACAGTGAGTTTGATCAAACGGAGACCGAGAATGCCGCAATAAAAGTCGACGTTTGATTGCGGATCGCCGGCCATTGCGGTGACATGGTGGATTCCTTTCAATGACTCCATATGGAAGAAGTGCCTGCCTGCGCCCTCTCTCTCGTTCAAACACCACAATAATCAAGCGTAGCCTGATGCGGTAGAGCGAAAGCCTGGTACGGTCTAAGCCGGACCGGCTTGAGCTATTTGTGGTGCCACCGAAAGACGTTCTTCGCCCGCCTCGGTACCGGAACAATCAAAGATCAATGCCATCGCGTCGAAATAACCCAGCCTCGCGATTGAAATCAGTTATCACCGAAGGAGAAGAGATTCCACCGCTTCTTCGCGTCCGAATTAGAAAGCTTTGCGATAAGCGTGTTATGGAACGCCGGCTTGGCCGGGACTCCTTTAAACGTCGGCATAACGTAGGTATTCATGGCGACGCTGACGATATCGCGAGACATCTTCAAATTTCGATGCGTGCTCACGAACGTCGTTGGGTCTTGGTAATTGTTGAAATCGCGAGTGAAGGCGGTATGGACTACTCCGATAGTCAGGTTCTTGTGGACTTCGAAATGCAAATGCGGCGGATAAAGCCCGTGCGCATTTCCTACGGTACCGATCTGTTGTCCCCGGTTTACCGGTTGACCTTCGGCGACCAAAATCTTGTCTAAATGGCCGTAAAGCGAATCGACAAACTTAACCTGACCGCCTTCGAGGTAAGCATGACGAATAACGACCACATTCCCCCACGCCCGCCGGAAATCTCGAGCCAGCGTTACCACTCCAGTTCCTATTGCGCTAACCGGTTTCTGATAGGCAACTCCCGGACCGGCCGCACTAACCCAATCCTCACCGAGATGTCCGATGATAGAGAATCCGCGAGATTTATAGTAGCCCTCTGCATTGGGACTTCCCAAAGGGAAGTCGAACCCGTCAGCGATGCGGGTAGCGGTGATGTTTGAATCGCAGAGAGCCGAACTGATTAGGGTGGAACAAAGTCCAATCGCGAGCAAAAGCCTGGACATTGCGCATGTTTTTAGACGTGAATTCAGCAGCCTGCAAGTCGCAAAAGCAAATTTGCGACATTTTTTGATTTTTTAGCCAAACCCGGTTTGGTAGCGGCGACCGTCCGGTTGGTTTGATGGCTCACCCAACCTAAAATTCAGAGCGGAGCAATTGGTGCACAATAGTCGGAAATCGCAGTCGCCTTGATCTTGTTCGCCGGAAGGTTGCGCTGTGGAATGATGGCAAACAGTGGCGACTGAGGCTATCGATCGGCGACACTAATCGCCGTCGTTCCACCGTTTCGGCGAGGAACGCCAAAAGCCTAGTGGGACAGTCGCCGCTACCGAAAAATTCCATTCGCCGGCAACGAAAAATCCCTGCCCCCTCACGCATACGATCCGCTGCTCACGATTCCGAGGGCCGCACGGCGCTCTTTTCGTTCTTTCGCTACTTGGGCTTCATAACCGCTTTCGCGGAACGCATGCAGAGGTGAGATCGGAATGCCGCGTTTCTTGCGCCACTCGCTGATAACTGGCCGGACATCGGTACCGAACGCGTCACGCAGTAGTTCCTCGGCGTCGATTTGAGCATTCCGCTCCTGCAACCGGTTTAACTCGGCGTGATCGACCAACGCGGCCTTCGCATAGAGTTCTTGCGCAACCGAGATGGTCTGGATCATGGCCTCGATCTTCGGCTTATCGATATGCGATTGATCAATCATATAGGCCAGTTCCGGCCTTATTCCGGATTCCCATTGGAAGAAAAGGATCTCATGAAAAATGCGAAAGATCTGGTAGGGATCGATTGAGCCCAGCGTCAGATCGTCGTCTGCATAGCGCCGATCATTGAAATGGAACCCTCCGAGCATCCCTTCGTCCAATAACCAGGCGACAATTTGCTCAATATTCTGTGTGACGTAGTGATGGCCGGTATCAACCAGAACTTTCGCCTGCGGACCAACCTCCTTTGCTACGACGTACGCCATACCCCAATCGGCCAAGTCGGTGTGATAAAAGGCCGGTTCGAACGGTTTGTATTCGACCAGCATTACCTGATCCGAGTTCAGAGCTTTAGCCACCTCACTGAGACACTGGGTCATTGCCCGTTTCCGCCACCGGATATTCGCTTGGCCAGGGTAGTTGGAACCGTCCGCAAACCAGAGTGAAAGATATTTGCTGCGTATTTTTTTGGCGATATCGACGCTGTCGAAAAGATGCTGCTTGGCCGCGGAGCGAGCAAAATCGTCGCGGTTGCAGACGGAACCATACTTATAAATCTGATCCTGAAACAAATTAGGATTCACCGCTCCTAAACGAATCCCGAGCTTTTCCGCGCGTTGAACGATCGCCAGCGGATCTTCACCGGCTCGAAAATCCCAGAGCACGTGAACGGCACAGCTTGGACAGCAGCCGGTGTACCGATGAACCTGAGCTGCGTCCGCCAATTTATCGTCGAGGCTGATCGCCGCAGCATCCTGGAGAAACTTGCCAAACCGAGTGCCGGTATCGGCAAATCCCCAACTGGGGGTCTCGATCTGAAAATGATCGAGAGCATCTAGTATTTTCTGAGACTGAATATCGTGCATAGAAAGGATTCACTCCGAGACAGGTCTAACGAACAGAATAGCCGCGACAGAACACAG
>DATNNZ010000192.1:0-15772 GCA_035601575.1 Chthoniobacterales bacterium | reverse complement strand
GCCGGCTCGGAGATCCGGCCCTGCCTCGCTAGCTAGCGCTCACAAGGACCTGCGGCTCTGGACTACAATTCTCTTATTATCATCGCCTTGGCAGGCTGATGTGACGCATCAATTTCTGGCCATGAAACCAGCGTTCTGGCCGGGCTCAACGACATGGACTTTCATCCCGTCGCTCAGGCTGTCTGATGGATTGACAATAAGCTGATCAGTTGGTGACACTCCCTTTACAATTTCCAACCGCGTACCGAGATCCTTACCAATCTGGACCTTGCGAATCTCGACCTTTCCGTCGGATTTGACGACGCCTATCGCCGGGCCCCCGTTCCGGAACAGGAGTGTATTGGCAGGAATCAAGATCGTACTTCCGGCGCCGTCGAGGTGGAAATGCACCTCGGTGTAAGCACCAGGCCACAGCTCGTTTGCAGGGTTAGGTACATGGAGCTCGACGAGGTGGGTGCGGTTAGTCGGATCAACGGCGTTGGATGTCGTGACCACCGTAGCAGGAAAGAGCCGGCCAGGGAATTCGTCAAAGCTCAAGTCGGCCTTCGTTCCCACTTGAACTTCCGTGGCGAAACTTTCCGGGACATGGACGTAGACTCTCAACGGATTCTGCTGATCCACTATGAACAACTTTTTACCCGAGCTCGAAACAATTAAATCGCCGATATCGGTGCTACGGTTAATCACGACTCCATCGAACGGCGCACGAAGAAACTTGAAATTCTCTAAAGCCTGCAACCGCTGGACGGCGGAAGCATCCCCATCAACTGTGGACCGCTGGGCCAGGTAGCTCGATTGCATGGTATCGAGGTCTCGCACGGTAGTGACCTTCCTCTGAAAAATATCCTGGGCCTCATGGAAGTTAGTCGTAGCGAGATCAAGCCGGGCTTTGGCCCTCGCCAGGGTAGCTTTGGCCTGATTAAGTTCTTGGTCGACCTCAGGCGTGTCGATTTCGCCCAAAATGTCGCCAGCTTTGACCTTGGCACCGATATCATAATACCACTTTTTCAAGTAACCATTGGTTTGGGCGTAGATGGCTGCTTCATAGTATGCATGAGTCTGGCCCGGGAGCTGTAACTCTACTGAAGCAGGTGACTTTTCGGCGGACACGACCTGCACGTTAAATTGAGCGGCAGCGACAGCGACTTTGTGGAATCTCTTGGTGGTGGCTGATCGCGAAGCTAGTCCAAGAATCGCAATTCCGATGAACCCGATCGCCCCCAGCAACAAAATCAGTTTGAGCCGCTTGAACCGTCGGGGAGCAGCGGAAGTATCGGTGCTCCCGGTTTTTTGTGGGACTTCAGGTGCCATCATAACGTGTACGAAAATTCCAGGGTTAATTTTATTGGGTTGCCTGTGCTGGTGTGGGCTCGAAGGATTTTGCACCGTGGCGTCTTTTCCGGATGGTCATAAAGACGCTGGGAACAAAGATGAGAGTCGCGACCGTAGCGAACATCAAGCCGCCGATGACCGCTCGGCCCAAGGGAGCATTCTGTTCGCCGTCCTCACCCAGACCAAGTGCCATTGGCACCATACCGATAATCATGGCCAATGCGGTCATCAGAACTGGACGGATCCGAATGTAACCGGCCTGAAGTGCAGCCAGGTAAGAGTCATGATGCTCGTCCAGTTGCTCTTTGGCGAACGTCACAACCAGGACGCTGTTTGAGCTGGCTACACCCATACACATAATGGCTCCCATCAACGCAGGGACACTCAGCGTGGTCCCGGTGATGAACAACATCCAGACAATGCCGGCCAGAGCGCAGGGTAACGCGGTGATGATGATTAATGGGTCAACCCACGAATGAAAGTTCACCACCATCAGGAGGTAAATCAGTACGATCGAGAAAATCAGTCCCAGACCAAGCCCGACGAACGCGTCGTGCATCGTCAATACTTGGCCGCGAAGATCAATGAAACTGCCTCTGGGTAACTTGCCTTTAGCTTCCTGTACGAGATGGTTAACCTGATCGGAGACATAGCCGAGATCTTTACCGTCGACATTGGCATAGATATTAATCACCGGCCGGATATTGTAGTGATCGACAACCGAACTGGTCTCGCTGCGGGAGATGTTGGCCACATTGCCGAGAATCTGAAGCGCTCCAGTGTTGCTTCCCAGGATCGGGAGATTGCGCAACGCGTCTAATGAATTGATCTGTTCCTGGGGAACCTGACCATTAATTTGATAGCTGACCCCATTTTTTGGATCTACCCAATAGTTCGGGCTGGTTTGAAAAGAACCGCTCAATGCGTCCAGTACACTGCCGCTAACCTGCTGTTGGGTAATGCCAAGAACCGAGGCTTTGGTCCGGTCGACATTAATATCAAGTTGAGGTACGTCAGTCGGTTCCGCGACCCGGACGTCAACCGCACCGGCGACCGAACGAATCTTCTGAGCAAGCTCATTGGCCGCGACCGAGTTGGCTGCACTGTCGGCGCCGGTAATCTGGACATCAATCGGAGCCGGCAGCCCGAAGTTCAAGACCTGGGAAACAATATCGTCGGCCGGAAACCAGTAAGTGACATCAGGAAAGTCGTAATGGAGCCTTTGCCGAATCAGGCGAATAAACTTATCAGTTGGCTCGTGTCCCTGGTTCAGCGTCACAAGGATATCTCCATCGGCTGAGCTCACCGTTCCGGTGTTATTGTAAGAAGTGTTAATTCCGCTATATGGGATTCCCTCGTTATCGATGATCCCGCTTAGTTGGTTGGATGGAATCACTTGACGGATCATTTTCTCGATCAGGTCCACTCGCCGAGCGGTTTCTTCAATCCGTGTCCCTGACCGCACGCGGACGTGCAGATCAAACTGACCGGCATCAACTGAAGGAAAGAAGTTTTGGCCGAGCAATGGCAGCAGACACATCGAGAGAATAGAGAAGCCGATGAAAATAAGGGCGGTGGTGCCAGAATGTCGTAAGCAAATACTCAGGAAGTCGCGGTACCCTTCACGAAACGCTTCAAACCCTCGATTGAATCCTTGGTAAAAGCGTCCAAAAAAATTCTTTCTTGCCGGTTTATGCGGTTGGCTGCCGGAAGATCCATGGTGACCTTTCAGCAAGTACATGCAGAGAGTGGGAACCAAGGAGCGGGACAACAAAAACGAGGCCAACATGGCAAACATGACCGCTTCCGCCAACGGGGTGAACAGATACTTGGCTACGCCCGACAAACCAAAGATCGGCACAAACACGATACAAATAACGAGCGTTGAAACCAGTGCTGGCAATGCGATCTGGGCGGCACCATCCCGAATCGCGTCGAGGGTTGGTTTTTTTTCACCCATGTGACGATGGACATTTTCGATAGTGACCGTGGCGTCATCTACCAGTAGACCCACCGCCAGCGCCAACCCTCCCAGGCTCATGATGTTGATGGTTTGGCCGAGGGCGCTCAGGATGGCGATAGCGGTGAAAATGGACAATGGAATCGAAATCGCGATGATCACCGTACTGCGCCAGTCCCCTAAGAAGATCAGAATCATGAGCGCAGTGAGCAGAGCGGCAATCACAGCTTCTCGGACCACGCCAATAATGGAATCGGTGACAAAGACCGATTGATCGGTCAAAAGCTGAAGCTTAAGTCCCTTGGGGAGAGTTTGCGCTAGTCGGGGAAGCAAATCCTTAATTCCTTGAACCACGTCAAGGGTCGAAACGTTTCCGTTCTTAATGATGTCCAACATAGTGGCCCGAGTACCGTTGAAGCGTACGACGTTGGTCTGTGGGATATTCCCGTTGATCACGTTGCCGATATCCCGCATATAGATCGTGGCGCCGTTAACCGTTTTAATCGGCAGAGCATTTAAATCTCTGATGGTCGGAGGACTGGCGTTAATTCCGACTTGGTATTCAAATTGTCCGATTTTTGCTGTACCTGATGGTAGGATCAGGTTCTGCGCATTCACTGCACTGATCACGTCGGCGGCAGTGAGTCCACGGGCCTGCATCGCGCGGTAATCAAGATTAACTTGAACATACTTCTGTTTGCCGCCGTATGGGTAAGGAACCGCAGTGCCAGAAACCGTAATTAGTTGCGGACGAACGAAGTTAAGTGCGTAATCATTGAGCTGCTGCTCGGAAAATCCCTTGCCACCAAGTCCCAGGCGCAGCACTGCAACATTCGTAGCATTGTAACTCAAGACCAGTGGCGGCGTGATTCCGGCCGGAAGCTGTTTAAGAACAGCTTGCGAGATGGCTGTAACCTCGGCGATTCCGGCGGAAACGTCGGAGGTAGGCTGGAGAAAAATTTTTACCACCGCGATTCCGTAGAGCGATTCGGATTCGATATGTTCAACATTATTGACCGTTTGGGTCAGTTCTCGTTCGTAGACCGTAGTGATATCATTTGCGATCGCGTTCGGCTCCGTGCCGGTATAAGTCCAAATAACCGAAACCACCGGAATGTTGATATTTGGGAAGATATCTTTCGGTGTCCGCAGGATCGCCAGCCCTCCGCTGATCAGCATGAAAATCGCGAGAACGATAAAGGTGTACGGTCTGCGTAAGGCCAGGTTAACGATCCACATTTGATGATAGGCGGTTGGCTGCTTCCAGTATTATTTCATCGCGTCTTACCGAGATGTGACGCATCAATTTTCGGCAATGGAGCCAGATTTCTGGTTAGGTTCGATAACATGCACTTCCATCCCAGTGCTCAAGCTGTCTGACGGATTGACAATAATGTGATCAGTTGCTGACAGTCCCTTTACAATTTCCAACTGAGTACCCAGATCCTGGCTGATCTGGACCTTGCGAATCTCAACCTTTCCGTCGGCTTTGACCAGACCTACCGCCGGGCCCTCCCTCCGGAACAGGAGTGTATTAGCAGGGATCAAGAGAGTGTTTCCGATGCTCTTGAGGTGGAAATGCACCTCGGTGTAAGCACCAGGCCACAGTTCATTTGATGGATTAGGTACTTGGAGCTCGACGAGCTGGGTGCGGTTAGTGGGATTGACGGCGTTGGATGTCGTGACCACGGTCGCGGGAAAGAGACGGCCAGGGAATTCGTCCAAGCTCAAATCAGCCTTGGTTCCTACTTGAAGCTGCTTGGCGAAGTTTTCCGGAACACTGGCGTAGACTCGCAGTGGATCCTCCTGATCCACTATGAACAACTTTTGACCCGAGCCGGAAACAATTAAATCGCCGATATCGCTACTACGGCTAATCACGATTCCATTGAACGGAGCACGAAGAAACTTAAAATTCTCTAAAGCCTGCAGCCGCTGGACGGCGTCGGCATCCCCATCAACTGTGGACTGCTGGGCCAGGTAGTCCGCCTGCATGGTTTCGAAATCCCTCTTGGAATCGACGTTCGTCTGCCAAAGACGTTTGGCCTCATTGAAGTTATCCGCGGCGAGAGCCAGCTGCGCTTTGGCCGTCGCCAGGGTAGATTCGGCCTGACTAAGCTCTTGGTCGACCTCAGGCGTGTCGATTTCACCCAAAATATCGCCAGCTTTGACCTTGGCGCCGATATCATAATACCACTTTTTCAAGTAGCCGCTGGTTTGGGCGTAGATTGGTGCCTCATAGTACGCATAAGTGTGGCCGGGGAGCTGTAACTCTACCGAAGCAGGTGGTTTTTGCGGGAACACAACCTGCACGTCAGCTTGAATAGCAGCGTCAGCGACTTTCTGGACTCTTTTGGTATTGGCTGATCGCAAAGCAAGAAGGACCGCAACGCAGATGAAGCTGATCGCAGCCAGAAACAAAATCAGCTTGAACCGCTTGAACCGTCGGGGAGCAGCGGAAGTATCGGTGCTCCCGGTTTTTTGTGGGACTTCAGGTGCCATCATAACGTGTACGAAATTCCTTCTATTGGGTTGCCTGTGCTGGTGCGGGCTCGAAGGATTTTGCACCGCGGTGTTTTTTCCGGATGGTTAGAAAGACGCTGGGAACAAAGACGAGAGTCGCAACCGTGGCGAACATCAATCCGCCGATGACCGCTCGGCCCAAGGGGGCATTCTGTTCGCCGCCATCACCCAGACCAAGTGCCATTGGCACCATACCGATAATCATGGCCAATGCGGTCATCAGAACTGGACGGATCCGAATGTAACCGGCGTGAAGTGCAGCCCGGTAAGAGTCATGATGCTCGTCCAGTTGCTCCTTGGCGAACGTGACAACCAGGACGCTGTTCGCGGTGGCCACACCCATACACATAATGGCTCCCATCAACGCAGGGACACTCAGCGTGGTCCCGGTGATAAACAACATCCAGACAATGCCGGCAAGAGCGCAGGGTAGCGCGGTGATAATGATCAAAGGGTCAACCCACGAATGAAAGTTCACCACCATCAAGAGGTAAATCAGAACGATCGAAAACAGCAGTCCCAAACCAAGCCCGACGAACGAGTCGTGCATCGTCAATACTTGGCCGCGAAGATCAATGAAACTCCCCCGGGGTAACTTGCCTTTAGCTTCCTGTACCAGATGGTTAACCTGATCGGAGACATAGCCGAGATCTTTACCGTCGACACTGGCATAGATATTAATCACCGGCCGGATATTGTAGTGATCGACAACCGGACTGGTCTCGCTGCGGGAGATGCTGGCGACATTGGCAAGAATCTGAAACGCCCCAATGTTGCTTCCCAGGATCGGGAGATTGCGCAACGCGTCTAGAGAATTGATCTGATACTGGGGAACCTGACCATTAATAGAATAGCTGACCCCATTTTTTGGATCTACCCAAAAGTTCGGGCTGGTTTGAAAAGAACCGCTCAGTGCGTCAAATACACTGTCGATAGCCACCTGTTGGGTGATGCCAAGAATCGAGGCTTTGGTCCGGTCGACATTAATATCAAGTTGAGGTGCGTTAGTCGGTTCCGCGACCCGGACGTCAACCGCACCGGCAATCGAACGAATCTTCTGGGCAAGCTCATTTGCTGCGACCGAGTTGGCCGCCCTGTCGGCGCCGGTAATCTGGACGTCAATCGGAGCCGGTAGCCCGAAGTTCAAGACCTGGGAAACGGGATCGTCGGCCGGAAACCAGTAACTAACATCGGGAAAGTCGTGATGGAGCCTTTGCCGAATCAGGCGAATAAACTTATCAGTTGGCTCATGTCCCTGGTTCAGCGACACAAGGATATCTCCATCGGCTGAGCTCACCGTTCCGGTGTTATTGTAAGCAGTGTTAATTCCGCTATATGGGATTCCCTCGTTATCGATGATCCCGCTTAGTTGGTGGGCGGGAATTACTTGACGGATCATTTTCTCGATCAGGTCCACTTGCCGAGCGGTTTCCTCAATCCGTGTCCCTGACCGCACGCGGACGTGCAGATCAAACTGACCGGCATCAACTGAAGGAAAGAAGTTTTGCCCGAGCAATGGCAGCAGACACATCGAGAGAATAGAGAAGCCGATGAAAATAAGGGCGGTGGTGCCAGAATGTCGTAAGCAAATACTCAGGAAGTCGCGGTACCCTTCACGAAACACTTCAAACCCTCTATTGAATCCTTGGTAAAAGCGGCCAAAAATGTTTTTTCTCGCCGGTTTATCCGGTTGGCTGCCGGAAGATCCATGGTGATCTTTCAGCAAGAACATGCAGAGAGTGGGAACCAGGGAGCGGGACAACAAAAACGAGGCCAACATGGCAAACATGACCGCTTCAGCCAACGGGGTGAACAGAAACTTGGGTATACCCGACAAACCAAAGATCGGCACAAACACGATACAAATAACCAGCGTTGAAACTAGTGCTGGCAATGCGATCTGGGCGGCACCATCCCGAATCGCCTCGAGGGTTGGTTTTTTTTCACCCATGTGGCGATGCACATTTTCGATCGTAACCGTGGCGTCATCTACCAGTAGACCCACCGCCAGCGCCAAACCTCCCAGGCTCATGGTGTTGATGGTTTGGCCGAGGGCACTGAAGACAGCGATAGAGGCGAAAATGGATAATGGAATCGAAATCGCGATGATCACCGTACTGCGCCAGTCCCCTAGAAAGACCAGAATCATGAGCGCAGTGAGCAGAGCGGCGATCGCAGCCTCCCGGACGACGCCATCAATGGAATCGGTAACTAAAACCGATTGATCAGTCAAAAGTTGAAGATTAAGTCCCTTGGGGAGAGTTTGCGCTAGTTGCGGAAGCAAATCCTTAATTCCTTGAACTACGTCAAGGGTTGATGTGTTTCCGCTTTTAATGATGTCCAACATGGTAGCCCGATTACCGTTGAAGCGCACGACGTTAGTCTGTGGGATACTCCCATTAATCACGTTGCCGATATCCCGCAGGTAGATCGTGGCACCGTTCACCGTTTTAATCGGCAGTGTATTTAAATCTCTGATGGCCGGAGGACTGGCGTTAATTCCGACTTGGTATTCAAATTGTCCGATCTTTGCTGTACCAGATGGTAGGATGAGGTTCTGCGCATTCACTGCACTGACCACGTCAGCGGGAGTGACTCCGCGGGCCTGCATGGCGCGGTAGTTCAGATTAACTTCCACATACTTCTCTTTGCCGCCGTATGGATTTGGAACCACCGCTCCAGGAACTGTGATTAGCTGCGGACGAACGAAGTTGAGTGCGTAATCATTGAGCTGCTGCTCCGAAAATCCCTTGCCACCAAGCCCAAGGCGCAGCACTGGGACGTCCGTAGCATTGTAACTCAGGATCTCCGGTGGAGCGACTCCAGTCGGAAGCTGTTTAAGAATAGCTTGCGAGACAGCTGTAACCTCGGCGATTCCGGCGGTAACGTTGGCGGTAGGCTGGAGGAAAATTTTTACCACTGCGATTCCGGAGAGCGATTCGGATTCAATATGTTCAATGTTATTGACGGTTGTGGTCAGTACCCGTTCATAGACGCTAGTGACATGACCTGTGATCTCGGTCGGCTCCATGCCCGTATAGGTCCAAACGACGGCAATCACCGGAATGTTGATACTTGGGAAGATATCTTTCGGTGTTCGCAGGATCGCCAACCCTCCGCTGATCAGAATAAAAATTGCCAGCACGATAAAGGTGTACGGTCTGCGTAAGGCCAGGTTAACGATCCACATAGTTTTTTTGCCGAGTCTTTTCTGATTCCGCCAAGCTAGGATCAGCGCCACTAATCCCGGCGCCTACTAACTACCACCAGAGAAATACGTTCTCTACACACTGAACGAGCGATTCTTATCCACTCAAAAGAGCAGTTCTCAGTGGCTTTTTTGACCATCCTTGTTCTGCTGACGATCTCGCATAACTTTGCGACTTCGAGTAAACCCCAACTCGGTTTCCGCTGCCGGGACACGGCAAATCCAGAGGTTGAAACGATCCGCAGAATACATAGCTCGGCGAAGCCGCAACCACAGGAGGGACTTTCCGCAGATTTCGCAGATTACACAGATTCAATCGGTTGTCAGCGAGGAGCAGGCCTGAAATTCGGCACCGGAAAGTTCCATTACAAAGTTTTGGTAGGGCGAGGCTCCCGCCGAGCCGCGTTTTAAGCCCTACCGTGACCCGACTCCTTTCTAATCTGCGTAATCTGAGTAATCTGCGGATCCTATTCTAAACGGCTAACACTTACGGTTAGCACCTAGCAGTTCTGTGGAATTCAGGGCTCGGTCTATTCTCCATTACTCGAATTGATCCGATCAACTTTGGAGCCACAGAGAATTACCCGCTTGATCACAGCGGTAGGAACTGGTCTCACGCTCGGCGGCGGCGCCAGTGTCGCCGAAATGAGAAACGAGAACGGCGTTACGATCCAGCTGGATTCCACCACCGAGGGCCTGAGTGTCTCCGTTGCGGCCACCGGCGTGCAGGTCTCGATCGCCCAATGAATCACTGGGCGACCGTGCCCGCGTGGCCGGTCTGCAAAAGCTGATATTAGTTTCACAGGTATTCATGCCGAGCGAAGCGACTTTGCTTGGCGAGGCAGATCGAGGTTGTGAACAATTGCGACCGCGAGCCACCAAAGCTCGCGGTCGACGACCTGCCCTGGCTCGATCACGGTCACCCAAAAGCTACCACAAGACGGTTACCGCAAGACCGCCGGCCGAACCGCATCGCGATTTCAATTGTGCGACTAGAGAATCTTTTGACATCGAAAAGAGTGTTCTACGTCAGGTTACTCTTCTGATGCAGTTAGTTCACAGCGGAGCTAATTCGAATTCGCCCGTAGCAGCCCGCGCCTGGTAGCAACGGCAATGGCTTCTGTCCGGCAGATAGCGCTTAGCTTTCTCAGTATAGAGCTAGCATAAACTTTTACCGTACTTTCGCTGAGACCGAGAAGCTCCGCTATTTCCTTGTTTCTTCTCCCATTCGCTATGTACTGCAAAACCAAAAGCTCACGCTCTGAGAGTTCCGAGCGTGTCGTTGACTGCGCGAGTTTAACGGCGACGCCCGCGGGAAGTATGGATTGGCCTGCTGCAACCTTCCTAACAGCCTGTCGAATCTCTAGAAGATCCGCTCCTTTCAAAAGGTAACCTTTGGCCCCAGAGTTCAATGCACGACGAATATCTTCTTCTCCCTCATAAGCTGTCATCACCACGATGTGCGGCTTTGGCCCCCCAGCACGGGACAGCAGCTCAGCGATAACTTGCAAGCCATCCTTCTTCGGCATTTGGAGATCGAGTAGAAGAACGTCGGGAAGGAGCTGATTACAGAGCTGGCAGGTTTCTTCGCCATCGGTCGCTTCGGCTACAACTCTGAGGTCTTTCTGCGACTTGAAAATGGAACGCAGGCCGTGCCGAATGACAGGGTGATCGTCCGCTATAATCACCTTTATCTGCTGCGGCGCAATCTCGAGAGGTGTTTTCATGATAGGATTGGCACGGCCACTGATAGAAGTTGCGGCGCGGCAAGGAGGCACTGCCTCGGACTTAGAGGCCGAGGTAGCACCTCTTCTTGGCAGAAGGCTAACATCGGTGGTGAAGGAAAGAGAATTCTCGGCGCATGCCAGCCCAGAAAAAGGCCGCTTTGCCAGGACGGCGAAGTAAGCAGAAAGCGTGAATCAGGACGCGGGTGAAAGAAAAGCCGCTAGTGTAGACGGCTCGCCGGCAGAGATTATTAGACATAGCGAACGATTGCTAACCGTTTAGGGTTTGGGCCGAGCGTGTTCCGCTCTTAGCGAATAGGGCAAGCAGTTCGGCGAATCGCCTCTCGTAGGAATGACAGGTAGGACTGTCGCCGTCCGGCTCGACCCACTCCGGATGTTGCTCGCGTAGGGCGTAGTGCATTTGCTCTTGGAGTTCTGCGTACGTCCGGATTTCGTCGTGCATGGCGTGGCTCTGGATTTGGCAGGGCGATACCTCCGGGACCGCCGAGTCTTTATTGACCACGGCGGCGGATTGCACTTTGCTCCGGAAGTGCGCAGCCGAGATGCTAAGGCCCGCTGATGGGCTTCGTTCCTGAAGGGATTGACCGCTATTCGCCATGAGCAAGAGCGTGCGCTCCCGGACGATCGTTCGCTATTGATCAGGTGAGCAGACTTTCGGCGCTGCCAATGGATTACCGTCCTATCGCCCTTTCGAAGGAGTGAGTATTGCCCTGGCGATGAGACTTCGAGTGCGCCGTTCGTTGAGGAAAAGCGGGATAGCCGCAGGCCCTGATCTCCCTTGGCTGCGAAGAAAATATCAGATGAATGTATAATTCTTTCGGGTGGAAATAATTTGGCCGATCTGGCAATGGCGATCCCAAGAGCGTCAGGTTACTTTGATTTCTCGTCTGAAAACCCTTAAATGATCGCGGCGTACCTTCTGGTAGCGGCGTCGCGTCTCAATCCATGAAAGAATTAACATAATGAATATGCTCGCGTTTGGAGTTCCGGGACCGTCAGAATGGGTACTAATTCTGGTAATAGTGTTGGTCTTGTTCGGTGCCAAAAAGCTTCCGGAATTGGCGCGGAGCCTGGGGCAAAGCATGAACGAATTTCGCAAAGCGCGGGAAGACTTTGACAAAGAACTGAATGCGGCCGGGAATGAGGTAAAAGGAGCGGTGCAGCAGCCATACCAACCGTCTCCGAACCAGCAGCCATATCAGCCGCAGCAAAATCCGCCGCGGCCGAGTCAACCGGCGGCATAGCAGAATCCGAGCTCTCATCTTTCTCGGACAACCGAATGATCGTCGGCGTCGGGACGCGTATAACCTTCGTTACCGACGTAGAAGACGATTTCATATTGGGATCGGCACAGTCAGGGCGATGCTAGTTCCACGACCGGCGGCAGTTTGGATATCTAATTTTTCATCAATTTGTGAGGCTCTTGTGCGCATGTTACCCAATCCAAAGCCTTCGCTTTTCTCCAGACTGGCACTGGAGATTCCAGATCCATTATCTTTTACTTGAAGAATGAGATTAGGCGGTTCCCAGCGAAGCCTCACGCTTACCAGCGTAGGCTTGGCGTGGCGAACGGCGCATGACTACATCGTCGAAGCGATCGCCTTTCAGAGCGGCCGGCGATGGTCGAACGGCCGGAGCTGGATGAAATGCTCCTTTAAACAGAACGCCTGAAAAATCTATGCCGGATCAGGTTTCAAAACGATCCAAAACGCCTGCTCAGGAAGCGTTCGAAACGCTCGCGTTTTTGTGGGGTGGCATCCGCTTATTCAGCAGGTTAACCGCGCGTTGAGCCCGTACACGCTGCCGTTGCTACAAAGAACCTTTGGCCACGTAAATCCGGCGCTCGGCCTTTTATTCAATCTCGCCGTGCTCGCTAGCATTCTTTTCGTTCTCTCGATGACGCTGATTCCAATCCTGGAACGGCTTTTCATTCGCGATCTCATCCGGCGAGGAGAGCGGGAGGGGAGGAAGATTGAGGCGATGCGCGACAAGATTCAAGTCAAGCTGGAGAAGAAGAACCACGCGCGCTAGGCCGCTAGCGCAGCTGTGATCCGACGTCGCCAAGGCTATGTCGGACAGGGAGGTGAGAAGTGATTGGTGAGAGGGAGAGGGGACTGGTGAAAGGTGAAAGGCATGCCTTGAGGAAGCCTCAAGCCGGTCGAAGCGGGATAAGCGATTTGTGATTGGTGATTGGTCTGCCCGGGCATAAGCATTATTCAGGGAGTGACGCTATGAAGCTGACACTAACCGAGAAAGAGCTGATTGGTTTCCGACCGGCCTTATATCGCGAGTCGGCTAGCATTTGACTGGTCGGTTATAGATAACCGTTACGAAGCCATCAAAGGCACGATGCTAAGGAGCGCAAACGGCAAGCATCCAGGAGGCCGGCCGACCAAGCGGACGGCGAAAATCGTTGAGCAGATTTGCGAAGGCATGGCCTACGGGCTGACGGATGAAGAAGTAGCTGCTCTCGTCGGCATCGACGGTTGGACGCTGACTCGCTGGAAGAAAGACGCAGAGTTTTGCGGGGCGATAAAAAAAGCACAGGTATTAGAAAGCTTACTCGCTTAAAGCGCATAGAAAAGGGAGAGCCGGGGTGGCAGGGTACGGCCTGGGCGATGGAGCGACAAGACCCCGGGCGGTTTCGGGCCCCCAGCGGCGCGACTGCGCTGGAACAATGCGGAGACGCCGGAAAAGGCTGTGCGGGAACTCATTGAGTACGTAGGCCGTGCGGAGCCTAGGATCCAGGAGTTGACCCGGCCGGTGGAAGTCGGTAAGGCTCTGCCGCCGAGTGTTACTCTTGGTTGAGCAAACTTTGCCGTTTCTTGGCCGGAAAAGTGTTGCCTGGTCCAACGGGTTCGACAGCTCGTTCGAGGGGGATGAAACCATTCAACCGGCTCATGAAATGATCGGTAAACGAACGACGACGCTGGTTCCGCTACGGGCTGAGCTACGGACGTCCAGTTCGGCGCCAATATTCTTTGCCCGTGCCCGCATATTGGCAAATCCCAATCCTTCGCCACCTGACCGGTCCTTAGCGATTCCAGAGCCGTTATCTCTGATTTTGAGCACAAGATTTGGTGGATTCCGGCGCAGGCTGACGCTGATGACTGTTGGCCGGGCGTGGCGGAGCGCATTGCTGATCGCTTCCTGAGCGATTCGTAAGAGATCTTGTTGGACCGATGGCGCCAAGCTTTCTTCAGATACCTTGCTCGAACGAAAACTACAGCTTAGCAGCCCTGGGATATCTGCGCGCTCGACCAACCTCTTCAGTGCTTCAATGAGTCCCGATTCTTCAATAATATCCGAGCGGAGGCTGAGCGCGGAACGGCGCGCTTCCGACAAGCCAAACCGGGCGAGGTCGATTGCCCGCTCTACGTGGCTAAGGGCATCCTCGCTCTTCATTTGCATTTCCTCGGCCGCAATCAGAAGCTGCATGGAAATGCCGGCAAAATTCTGAGCCAGTGAATCGTGAATCTCACCAGCCAGTCGATTGCGCTCCTCAAGAACTGCGGATTGTCTGGAGGTATTTGCCAATCGAGTCAGATGAATGGCCAAGCTGGCTTGGGTTGCTAAGGCTCTCGCGATTTCGAGTTCCTCCGGGCGAAAATCACGCTCCTCGGTAAAACGAAAGGTCAGCCGGCCGTTTGCTTGGCCACGTGATATCAACGGAATCACCAGCACTCTCTTTACGCCGAGAGCGAGTAGATGGGCCCGCTTGTCCTCAGGAATCGCTGGCTGCGGGTCGACGATGTGTTGCACGGTAGCCGGTTGATCGAAACAGCTGAAGTGCTTGTTATCAAGCGGCCAAGACTGCCAAGCTTCCGGATATCCAGCCTCAGCCGGAGACATCACTCGACCGTCTTGGAAGACAAGTTCGAGGCTTAGAATGTTCTTTTCGAAGTTACACAATCGCAGAGTGGAAGAGACAGCGCCAAGTCGGTTCGTGATGGCAGCCATTACTTGCCCAAGGAAGTCATCCAGTTCGGGCACCGAGGCGAGTGCATCGAGACATTCGCGAAGTGCCTCGTTCGCTTTCGCCAACTCGGTGGCGCGCTGCTGTGCTAACAGTTCCCGTTCGCGCGCCATAGTCGCTTGCAATTCCTCTGCGCGCTTGAGCTCCGTGATGTCCGTGCTAATACCGCAAACCGCATACGGTTTCCCCCTGCGGTCGCGCAGCAGAAATTTTGCAGCGATCCAGTAGCGAACTCCTTCTTCCGAGGGCACGAATTCCTGGAAATGGATTGGAACACCGGCTTCGATCACTTGCCGATCATGGGCCCGGACCGCTTCAGCAACTTCAGAGGCATGAATGTCAAAGTCGCTTTTGCCGCGGATTTGATCACGCCGAACCTGATGGCGACGCTCGAATTCGCAGTTAATCAAAATGTACCGGAGTTCGAGATCCTTGACAAAAATGACCGCTGAGGTGTTGTCGATAATATCCTGCAGCCGCTCCTCACTGGCACGGAATGCCTCTTCAGCCTTCCTGCGATCACTATTCTCTTGCGTCAGGTCAGCATTTAACTCGGCGAGGTCGGCATTTAACTCGGAAAGGTCGGCATAGAGTGTGGCGTTATCTAAAGAGATCGCTGCTTGAGAGGCCAGCAGTTCCAACAGCGCAAACCGGCTGGACGTGAACACGCGGGGCGCCAAGTTGTTCTCCAGATAGAGCACTCCCACGAGCTTGGCCTGCCTGACCAGGGGCAGGCAGAGCACTGACCTCGACCGCCTTTGCCGCAGGTAGTCGTCCGCCGAAAACCGGTTCTGGACCGAGGCGTCATCCAGAATCACGCTCTCCTGAGTTCGGACTACGTAACGAAGGAGCGACTCGGGCAGTTCGGCCGGCGTGACCAACCTTTGTCCCAGCTGAACCTCGATCCTGTCCCGGCCGGTTCTGGCTTCCGCCTCGATCCGCTGCTCCACACCTCGCGGAAGAACCAACAGACCTCGCTGAGCACCCGCGTGCTCAATCGCTATGCGCATGAGCGTATCGATCAGTTT
>DATNNZ010000191.1:0-2470 GCA_035601575.1 Chthoniobacterales bacterium | reverse complement strand
ACGTGATGCGCCGGGCTAGCACTCCGATGACGGCGAGGGAGATTGCCGAAGCCCTGATAGCCGGTAAGCCCCTCAGGTAGAAAAAGGATTGACGGCACGCGGCTCAATACTTCCGTTGTCGGATCGGCGATGCTGATTCGTCCCGCGCGGCCACGAGGGCGTCGGCGGGTTAAACGACGGCAGCCCTGCGCGGTGGCAGATCACTCGCTCAGTTCCAGGACTTGGAATCTGAGCATGTCAGCTAAATGGGTCGCGTATGACTTCTGCGCTTCTCGCGTCGGACGATACGTAAAAAGGAAGTTACGGCCGAAATCCAACGACCCATCGCTGCTGAGTCCCACTAGCGCTATCCCGTGCCCCGCCTCGGAAGGAGGGAGCATGACTATTGCGAAGGGCCGCGTGTCCATTTTCACGTTCCCCGCTTTCTTGGGTTTCGGGGGGATCATTGAACGTGCCGCTGCCAATAGCCGCTGAAATCGACGGTCTTGCCAGAGCCGCTACACGGCTCACCTGATCGCCATTCGAGACGCTGCGGTTATCTTCCCGACATGAACTTTCCTGCGCGTACAGGAGGAGATAAGCGCCAGCAATGTGATGGTGGATGCCGATTTCAGCGCGGCGCACGCAGCTTAAGTACTCTTCCGCCCAATTCGTGCATGCGCCGTCGATCAAGTACGCGTCTTGGCCCGCGCACCGCACGTCCCTAACTCACTTTTTCCGCCTTTCCGACGCATTCTGATCGCAAAACCAGTAATCCAATTAGCGAAACGCGCTAGCAGGCGTTGCGACCACGTAATATCTCGATGGGAGTCTGGAGCAGTATCCTAAAGTCAAGCCAGAGACTCCAATTGTCGATATACCAGAGATCGTATTCGACGCGTCGTTCGATCGATGCGGCAGTGGGAGTTGGCCCCCTGTATCCATTCACTTGCGCCCATCCTGTCAGTCCAGGCTTTACACGGCATCGGAACGCGTATTTTCGAACGATTTTGTCAAACTGATTGTCGTGGGTCAGCGCATGAGGGCGTGGCCCAACGAGAGACATGTTGCCGTCCAGCACGTCAAGCAATTGGGGTAGTTCATCGATGCTCGTCCTGCGCAACCACCTACCCAGCGGCGTTACTCTTTTGTCGGCAAACTGAGCTTGGATTATCGAAGCGCCGTCCTCGAGGACCGACATCGTGCGAAATTTGCGAATGTGGAAGCATCTGCCGTTGAAACCGCAGCGTTGCTGCCTGAACAGGATCGGTCCGGGTGAGTCAAGTTTGATGGCAATTGCCACGATCGCGAGTAGCGGCAGGAGGACCGTTAGGCCTAGGCCCGCGAACAGGACGTCAATGCATCGTTTTGCCGCATGCTCAAACGAAGTCAGTGGTCCGCGCTGCAACTCGACGCAAATGGCGTTCCCGAGCTCCCGGGAGGGTCGCCTGAATATTTCCGAAATTGTCCCGACGGGAATGAAGCTGACTGGGAATGGCAAAACTCTCAACTCGGTGGCGAGGGTGCGCAGCTCGGACCAACGGTGCGGATCAGCACCGATCATAATTTCTTCGACGTCAGAACCGCGAATGCGCTCGATCACTGTCGCGACTATTCTTTCCCGATCGCAGGAGTCCGTGCTTGGAGGTGGAAAGATAAAGTTACCCTTCACACAGAAGCCGAGGCCTGTAAGAGTTTGAGTCAGGCTGTCATCGCCCATTTGGGAATGTTCGGTAATCAAGACGATGTTGCGACCGGAGAATCGCCTCCCGGCGAGGCCTTTCCGGAGTAGATCTCTCAGCGCGGTCCGATGCACAATCAACGCTATAAGGCCGAACATGGTGAAGAGCATGCTGGTGCCGCGCGAGATTTCACTTCCGATTTTCAGCGCGAACACCGTGCCGGCGAGCAGAAGAAATACGCTTATCCAAGCCAGGCAAACCGCGCGTATCTGATTGCGCAGGACCAGTAGTTCGGTCGGTCTGTACATTCGGCGGATTTTCATCAACGAAATGAACAGCGCCGAGACGAGAATTCCCGAGCCGAGAGATTTGCCGACATCGCCGGGCATCCCCGACTCTTGAAAATGGTATAAAAGGCCGGAAAACACACTGGCCAAAACGATCGTTGCGAAGTCGATCACGATCGCGAGCAGCTCCACAGAATCATAGTGGATCGGCCATTTGCGCCCTCCGTACGGCTGTTCGTCTAAACCGTGAACGGAAACGCCGTCCGATATATCCACACCTATGGGCTGCTTTACAAAATTCATCGGGGGTGCTTGGACACGCAAAAGTGGCAAAGGAAATAAATGGTTAATATTTAATTAATTATCCAATCCAATTTAATTTTGCAAGAGTTTAATTTTATATTTAATTTTCCAACCTTAATCCTGTAAGCCGTTCGTCTTCTGGCCTCGGGAACTTTATGCCCGAGGAGGGGAATCGTTTAACATCCGCGCTCGCATTTCACTTCCTGCCCCGGGTCGCTT
>DATNNZ010000190.1:0-12411 GCA_035601575.1 Chthoniobacterales bacterium | reverse complement strand
TTATGGGGATCGTTACCGGCACGGAGAGAAGATCTCAACGGCCTTCGCGGAGTCCGCGGTGAATCAAGTGGTGAGCAAGCGCATGGTGAAGAAGCAGCAAATGCGATGGACTGAGTCCGGCGCGCACAATCTACTCCAGGTCCGGACGAAGGTACTCAATGACCAACTCCGGGAGACCTTCGTTCGTTGGTATCCGGGAATGCAAACTGAACAGGAGACGCAAATTGAGAAGAAGGCCGCGTAGCCCCCGCTTTGAAATGCTCTCCTTTATGATGTTGGTGACCAGCGGAGCCTGGACACCAACGTTGCTGCAAAGAGCAGGAATCAACGGCGCGCAATCGTCAGTCGCCATCGCGCTGTTCGCCTTCGGCAGCGTGGTCGGAACGCCGCTCGCCGGGTTTCTCGTGAGTCGCTTCGCTGCTCGACGCGTTCTGCCAATCGCTCTGGTTGCCAGCGCGGTGACGCTGGCCGCGGTGGGCCACGCTAGTCAATCCATAACACTTGTCATCGCGTGCCTGGGACTCGCCGGCTTTTTTCTTGGTGTCTCGAGCTCCGGCCTAATCGCGCTGGCGCCCTTGCTGTACTCTACGGCCATTCGCTCCAGCGGCGTTGGTTGGGCGATGGGCCTCGGCCGACTGGGCTCTTTTGTTGGACCGCTCGCCATCGGCCTGCTCGTCAACCGGGGCTGGCAGGTCGGTGACAGCTTTGCCGCAATCGGGACGCCGGCGCTGTGCGCTGCCTTGTTCACGAGCCTGATCGGCATCAACCGGCAGGAAAGAGCTTTCCGCATTCCATCAGAAAAGAATTATCAACAACAACCGAGAAATACATTATGACGACCGCCTTGGAGCCAACGGACAAAGACTTCGAACAGATGATGCAGATGCTGACCGGCTGCTGGGTGACGCAGATAGCCGGTGCTTTGGCTAGCTACTCGATAGCAGATCATTTGGCCAACGGGCCGGCGACTGCTGAACAGATCGCCACGATTGATCCAAGAGCACTCCGATCCGCTCGCAAATGGCAGTTATTGAGGCGGTGGCGGCGTGACAGAAACGTGTGGGACCGTCGGGATGTGATCGCCCGAATTATTGTCTAGATTGCGGCACCGAGCTTCCGCAGATCGAATATGCCTTAATGAGTCGAAAAGAGAGCACTTCCGTAGCCGCCCCAGCGCACCGGACACAGCTCTAGAAGAAGTGTCGGATCGGAGGATCGGAAAGCGACGCAAAGCAGGCATTCAGATCCGGTGCTCAACTTGCTTTTCAACGACCTCCAAACAAGCCCCGGGTTATTTTCCGCGGGCACGTTGCATTGATCGCCGCAATTAGAGATTCCTTACGGCGAAACAAAAATCATGTGGGTAGGCACAAGTGCGGTGGAATATTCTCCGCGCTAACTCACTCGATTTGAAGATGCAATCTCCCAAAATCATAAGCCCGACGCCCGCTGCCACCGCCACTGTCGATCCGGAGCGTTGGGTTGAGGAGCATGGTGATTACCTTTACCGGTATGCTCTCCTTCGCGTGCGGCGACCCGAGATCGCGGAAGATATGGTTCAGGAAACGTTCTTTGCCGCGGTCAGAACCTCCGGTTCCTTTCGAGGCAAATCATCCGGACGAACCTGGCTTTGTAGTATCCTAAAGAACAAGATCTGTGATCACTTTCGAAAGCTCGGCCGGGAGACCTCTTTTACCGATCTGGAGTTCCTCGATGATGAACTATCTCACAAGTTTGTCCCACAAGGCTTTTGGAATCACGAACATGGTCCGTTCGAATGGAAGCCCGAGGCTGAGGTCGTAATGCATCGGGCGGAGTTCTGGGAAACGTTCAGAAACTGTCTATCAAAGCTTCCCGAGCGAGTAGCAGCCGTGTTCATGCTCCGAGAAATGGAAGGGATGGAAACCGAGCAGATCTGCCGAGACTTGAATATTTCGCCAAACAATCTTTGGGTTATGTTACACCGAGCACGGATGGCTTTACGCGAGTGTCTCGAAATGAACTGGTTTAAAGATCCTCAACAGGAGAGTGGATGAGCGGGGAGTATAATCCGTCTCCGGAAGGTAACCCGTCGTTGCTGGCGCGGCGGAATCGGTTCCAGACCGCACTGGTGAAGTTTATTGGCAGGCACACTCCGAAGTGTCGTGAAGTCGTGCGCATCTTGTCACAGTCTATGGATTCCAAGCTGTCGCTCACCATGCGAATCAAGCTGCGCTTACATTATCTGATTTGTGCATGGTGCCAGCGATACGAAAAGCAGTTACACGAGTTGCGCAAGTTCGCCTCATCGGTTCCGGATCATGTCGACGACTTTTCTGCGGACACTCTTTCACCCGCAGCGAAGGAAAGGCTGAAGGAGGCGCTTCGCGAGGAACGTCGTGAGTGACAGGGTAGACGGCCAGCTACTAAAATCGCCGACCTAATTCGGTCTCGTGAACTGTCAATTCATCGTCCACTTCGAACGGCTCTAAAGTCGCACACGTCCCAGCGGGGCGCTCGAACCCGCTATTTTCCAATATCTCTTAAGTTTTTGGAGCTACCTGCGACTAATGAAGTGGGGTATTTCCCACACTACTTAACGAGATGGCGACCTCTCCACAACGCTACCTGATCGAAAACATCGTCGGCTTCATCGTAAGCATAACTCCACCTTGTCATCACATCACACTTTTGTTGTCTCAATCGATGGATCGACAGCTCCCGGTGCGCACACGTTTGGCGATAAGACTGCGTTTTGAAATATGGAATTGGTGCAAGCGGTACGGTCAGCAAATCGCGGTCATACGCAAGGCTAGTCGTTCGGTCCCAGAGCGCGCCGAGCAGCTTGATCACAAACCCTACTTCCAGCGCGAGGTCGACTAAGCCTCTCTCGCATTCCGCGTTTTCGAGTAAACACAATGCAACGGCGGCTAGTTCCTTCCGAACAAATTGGCCTTGATTGGACAGGACGGAACAAGCGACCGGAGAATATTTTCTTTCAGTCCTTCTGGCGGGCAGATTGATGCTAACTTCTCAGTAAGGATTTCGTCAAGTTCCCGCTGGTGTACCAGCCAATCGCTGAGCTCGGGATCCCTCGCAGCGAGTTCCAATGCTTTGCGCTTTGGCGAGTTCGTGCCCTCTGCATTAGAAACTCGGAACGCGCTCAGACATTCTTTGGCTTGTTCTCTGTTCATCTTGAGTCTCCGGGCTACCCGATTTCGGAAGCGGAATGATCTTGTCAGAGATGCTCTCTAAAGTTGTTGCCAGTACCCGTCTCAATTGTTCCTTTCCCCGGGAAAGCCGCGACATTACCGTCCCGATGGGAACTCCCAAAGTCTCCGAAATCTCCTTATAAGAGAGGTCGGCCAAGTAAAATAATTCCACCGCGGATCGATAACGTTCCTCGATCTTCGCGAGTGCGGCCAAGGCGGTTCTTCCGTCAATAGCGCGCAGTGCGTCCGACTTAATTGCACGAATTTCGTGCTTTTCCGGCTGAAACTCTACTTCCGGATGGGCTGTGTGAATTCGAATCTTTCGGAGAAATTCCCGGCGGAGCGTGGTAAAGAGCCAGGCTTTTATCCTTTCGGGCTCTCGGATCTGTTTCTCGTGTTTCGCCAGGATAAGGAACGTTTCCTGCGTAAGGTCAGCGGCCTCACTCTCATTTTTTGCCAAGGCCAAACCAAACCGGTAAAGACTGGCATAATATTTCGAAACGATCGCCTGCAGGTCTATCTTCTTACCCACTATGAATGAATTGCGATTGGTTTAGTATTTCAGCTCAGTTTTTTGCACGGTCACCCTTAATTGGTCGGGGCAAATGGCATTCCCTTACAGAAGCGACGTGCTGCTGCGAAAAACCGTCCTGGAGAGTTCGAATCCACAAGAACTCCCCGGAAAAGTCTACAAATCCTTACACGATCGAGAATCGTCAGAGACAATGAGAAATTGTAAGGTATCCATCCGATGTTTTGAGAGAATCCAAGGGGCTTTCGGAAGCCGTAGTAATTTTAGCAAATAAATCGTTCGTCAAAGCCACCACGCGATAAACCCGGAGAAGTTGATGCCGAGAATTCTGGCGACGACCGATCGAGGCAAGCTGATCGAGTGCCTTGAGCTGGAAAGGCTTCAAGGCCTCACTGCGAACGCTCGCGACGATATTGTATGCCATCACCTTACCTTCGGTGAGGCGCGTTGCGCCGTGGGCGGGTAATAATCCGCCCTGTTGGTCGGAATCACGGCGCAGTCGCCAAGCGCCCATACGTCCAAAAAGCTTCGACCGTCAGCGCGCGAGAGAAAGATAAACTCCGATCTCCGACAAGCTGAGCCTCTTTTTCTGCAAAAGATGCGTAAGGAAAAGGGCAATATCCCCGACCAACTTCATAATCAGGAATAAAAAACAACGAATAATGCTCCATCTGTAAGCAATATGGATACAAACAAAGTCACGACTAGTACACGTACAGTAAAGGACTTAGCAAAGAATCTTTCAAGAGATTACCCACGCAGCCCGCGCGAGACTCTGGGGGGTTATGTTATCGCTGCCCGGACCCTGGACAAATGTCGCGCAACACTCGCCGGAACCCCCGGTGAATACCACTTCGACTGTCCGCTCGATAACTTCTTTTTCGCTTTTGCGCAAATCTCTGCTGACGACTTCAAGAGTTTTGTCGCTACCGGTGTTTCCGACGAAGAGGTCGCTAAATGGATTGAGCGAAAGGCCAAGCCGAGGCCGCGAATCGAGGTCATCAAATGGAACAATGAATGGCGCTATAAACGGCTCCTAGAGATGCCGGATGCGATCCAGGAATTCATGGAAGGTTATATTCCGGAGTTTGTGCCCGCGCCTATCAGGCATCACATCGATTACTTCTTCGATATTTATGACGCCGAGGAGAAGCGGATTAAAGCCTAGCGTTAGATTGTGCCTCAAAATGACTCCCGACGCTTTAAATTTACCACCGGCACGACGCTGTTGGTCGACGGAGGATGGACCGCCCCTTAATCGGGTGATCGCCAATCGCGAAAAGAATCGTCCGTGTCCACACATTTGACTACTCATTGAGTTGGACGCAAAAATGCGGCAGCTTCAATCAATTCGCGGCGAGCTGCGTACTTTGTTGTCGCGTCGCATGGTAGCCCGCAGCGATGAGGTATGCCCTTTACTTTCGGCCGGGACAAAGAAGCGCAGTAGGCCTGGCCGATTTTCTTTGGCCAAACTTTCAAGCCGGGAATTAGCGAACAAAGAGACTCAGTGCGAGCTCGAGCTCGCACTGAGTCGAAGGGGGCCGTTATACTGTCTGCCTAAGCTTAGCTGGACAGGGATCTGTCCGTCATTTTCTAACCCGAATTTGATGCTTCTTCGCTTGTCTGAGAATTCGGAGAAAGCCGCAACACAACTGACTCAAATTGACAGAAAGTCTTCGGCAACTCGCAAATAAAATCGGGGATTTAGGGCCCACGGAGACACATCTGTTCAGAGTTGCTCATTATGCAAGAAAGAAAAGGTTTGGGCGTTTATAATGTGGTGATCATCGGGGCCGGCACCGCAGGTCTGGTAGTCGCCGCGGGAACCGCTGGGCTCGGCGGACGTGTCGCTCTAGTCGAGCGAAATAAGATGGGAGGCGATTGTCTCAACTACGGCTGCGTGCCGAGCAAAGCGCTCATTGCCTCGGCGCGTGCAATCAATAGTATCCGACACGCTTCCAAATGGGGTTTAGATGAGGACGAACCGCGATTCGAGTTCGAAACCGTTTTCGAGTCGATGAGATCGCAGAGGGCTAAGATTGCGCCGAACGACTCAATCGAGCGATTTGAGTCGCTTGGAGTAGATGTTTTCCTGGGCGAGGCACGCTTCGTCTCGCCGCACGAGATCGCCGTTGGGGACCAGACCTTGCGAGCGAAAAACTTCGTGATCGCGGCTGGCACGCGTGCGCGTATTCCGCCAATCGAAGGGATACTCGACGTACCATTTTTCACCAACGAAACGATTTTTGATGAACTGCACAAAAAACCAGAAAGTATGATTGTTCTTGGGGGCGGGCCAATTGGCTGCGAACTCGGCCAAGCAATGGGTCGCCTAGCCGTCAATACCACGATAGTCCAAGTGCACGGCCAGATATTGCCGAAAGAAGACCCGGAAGTCGGCGATTGGATGGCAACGCTGCTCGCGGCCGAGGGCGTCCGCGTGCTTTGCTCATCGCGAGCGGTTCGTGTATCTATGCGCGACGGTAAAGTGCAGCTCGATCTGGTTCACCACCCGCGCGGCGAACACGAAACGATGCAAATTGTCGCTGATACCTTGCTGGTGTCAGCCGGCCGCGTGCCGAACGTCGAGAAACTGAAGCTCGATGCAGCGGGCGTGAAGTTTAACCCTCGAGGTATTGAGGTAAACGCCTACTTGCAAACCGCTCAGCCACACATTTACGCGGCCGGCGATATCGCTGGTCCCTATCAATTCACGCACACCGCTGATGCGCAGGCAAGGGTGGTGGTCAGAAACATCCTCATGCCGTTTCAAATGTTACGACAGAAGATGGATTACTCGGTCGTACCGTGGTGCACATACACCGACCCCGAGATCGCACATGTCGGACTGAATGAGACTGAAACAAAGCAACAAGACATATCTTATGACCTGATCAGCGTGCGAATTGATGAACTCGATCGCGCGGTCGTCGAAAGGGAAGAACTCGGATTTGTCAAAGTGCTAACGGCTAAAGGTACAGATAGAATTCTCGGTGTGACGATGGTGGCGGCAAATGCTGGAGACCTACTGCACGAGTTTGTGCTAGCAATGAAATATCGCATCGGCCTCAGCCAGCTTGCTGCGACAATTCACGCGTATCCCACCTTTGCTGAGTTGGGACGAAAGGTTGGCGATCGTTACAGCAAGAAGCGCTTGACTCCGTTCTTGAAAAACGCTTTTACTTGGCTCTACCGGCGTTCAAGAGGGATCACTTTTCCGCGTGTCGAACCCGCACCCGATGCCTTCTCCGGGAAAGGCGATTGAGCATAGGAGGTCGTGTTTCGGTGTTGCCTAGCCAATATGATTTCCGTGATCATACCAACTCACAACGAGGCGACTTATCTCCCTGCGACTCTCGATGCGGTCGCAAATAGTAACACGAATAAGGAGGTGATCGTAGTCGATGCGGGGAGCGCCGACGGCACCGGTGACCTGGCGCGGGCGAGAGCCGCACGTGTTCTGCTGAGCCAACGGCAACAGCGCGCATACCAGATGAACCTTGGCGCCAGCCATGCATACGGCGCCGTATTGCTGTTTTTACACGCAGACACCGTTCTGCCGACCGCAGCGCTCGACCATATATCATCGTCTCTATCGGAGAACGGAATTGTCGGCGGGGGGTTCGCCAGAAGGTACGATTCAGATTCGTGGTTCTTGCGAACGACGTGTCTATTTGCCGATTTGCGTACGCGTTGGGCAGGGTGGTTTTTAGGCGATCAGGCCATCTTTGTCCGCACCGAGACTTTTAAGAAATTGGCAGGTTTTCGCAATCTCGAGCTTTTTGAAGACTTGGATTTCTCGATGCGAATGACGAAAACGGGTAAGGTGACCACACTCTATCCACCGGTCATTACCTCTGCGCGGCGCTTTCAGCGGGATGGAGCGGTGACGACGACGTTCTCGGATCTCTGGTTAACCTGCCGTTACCTGGCCGGAGCCGATCCGAACACTCTGGCAAGCATTCGGCGAAGCGCCTTCTTTGCCGAAAGCCCAAGTGTCAGCGACTCAGGAGTGAAACAACCGGCCCGAAAATCATGAATGATCGGAATGCCAACGGTGAACATGCTGCCCGGACAAAAGCGATTCCGTGGAAGTGGATCGGCATCGGAGTTCTGATAATCGGACTGCTTATTTCGGTCCGCGCCCTGCCGATCACGCAGTGGCTGACCGAATTCAATCATTGGATCGCCCAGCTAGGCATTTTAGGCGTTGTTCTCTTCATTGTTGTGTACATCGTAGCAACCGTGTTGTTTTTTCCTGCTTCCGTCTTAACCATTGGGGCCGGGTTCGTGTTTGGTGTGTTCGCGGGGACGGCTATCGTATCGGTCTCCGCTACAATTGGAGCGGCTCTGGCATTTCTCATCGCGCGTTACTTGGCGCGTGGCAGGATTGAACAAAAGGTGAGCAGCAACCAAAAGTTCAAGCAGATCGATCGGGCGATCGGCGAGGAGGGCGCCAAACTTGTGTTTCTCCTGCGTTTAAGCCCATTGATTCCGTTTAACGTGAGCAACTATTTTTACGGACTCACTGCAGTCAGGTTCTGGCCCTACGTCCTGGCTAGTTGGATCGGCACACTTCCTGGAACGTTACTCTATGTCTATCTGGGAGCCGCTGGTAAGGCAGGCTTGAGCGCCGCCGCTGGGCAATCTTCCGGCCGCTCGGCTTGGGAGTATCTCCTCTTCAGCCTGGGTCTGGTCGCCACTGTAGCTGTGACCGTGTGGGTGACGCGCATTGCCCGGCGAGAACTCAGCAAGAGTGAAGTCGACCAGCACTAGCCTCCGCTCGCGCGCTTATGCCAATGGCTTTCGATAATCCAACCCAGGAGCTCGACCATCTGGATACTCTCTGGTTCCAGATCGCAGGCACTCTTTGTAACCTCCGGTGCAACCATTGCTTCATCTCCTGCTCGCCAGAGAATCACACGCTCGGAATGATGACCTTGGAGCAGTTTCTCCCTCATCTGCAAGACGCCGTTCGGCTTGGTGTCAAGGAATTCTACTTTACCGGAGGCGAACCATTCGCTAATCCGGATCTCCTTAAAATTCTTGAAGCCACACTGCAGGTTGGCCCGGCCACGGTCTTGACCAACGCCACGCTTTTCAGCAGGCAAGTTGTAACGCAACTGATCTCGATGCGAGACGCCTCGATCTATTCATTAGAATTGCGCGTCAGCATGGATGGGTTTTCACCGGAAACAAACGATCCCCTCCGTGGACCCGGCACGTTTAAACGTATTATGCGGGGGATTAAGCTCCTGCTCGACGGAGGGTTCTTGCCCATCATCACGGCAATGCGTAGTTGGCCAATTGAAAGGGATGAAGTCGAACTTGCCAAATTCAAAGCGTGCTTAACCGAGATCGGATACAGATGTCCTCGGATTAAGCTTCTGCCATCGTTGAAGATTGGTCAGGAAGCGTTGCGCGATCGAGGGTATTCGGAGCATGACTACATCACAAAATCGATGATGGCCGGATATGACAGTAGCCAACTAATTTGCTCCAACAGCCGAGTCGTCAGTACCCGAGGCGTTCACGTTTGCCCGATTCTGGTCGATCAATCCGATTCAATTCTCGGTGCCCAGCTCTCGACTGCAAAAAAGTCGTTTGAACTCAGGCATCATGCTTGTCTGACCTGTTACCGATACGGCGCTCTATGCTCAAATGCCTCGTCCGTTGGAGGGAACTTCGAAACCATGAAATATCTCGTTCTGGACTAAGATGATTGATCGGTACGTATGACACGAGAGAGCCCAAACTTAGAATCCAAGACTCAAAACGCCGCGCCGCGCATCGGCGTGTTTGGCGGTGTCTACAGCAATTATCTGGCTCTAAAAGCTCTGCTGAAGGATTCCAGAGCGCCCGAGATTCAACACCTGTACTGTCTCGGGGATCTCGGCGCATTCGGCCCGTTGCCTGATCGAGTTTGCGAGATTCTGCGCGAAACCGGAATTCCAGTCATTCAAGGAAACTACGATAACTCGGTCGGAAACGGACTTGCAGACTGCCAATGCGGTTACACTGATCCTCGCGATAACTATTTCGCCAGGGTCTCTTACGACTACACTTTTCGGCACACCAATAACGATAACAAGACGTGGCTGCGGAAACTTCAACCGGAAATCCGGATCCGGGTTGGTCCCTATCGTGTTCTGCTTTGTCATGGATCACCGAGGAAAATGAATGAATTTCTCTGGGAGACCACGACGTCAGATGCGTTTCTCGATTGGTTATTCGAGCGATACGACATCGACATTGTCGTAGCAACTCACACCGGCTTGCATTGGCATCGAGAACCGTCACCTGGCAAACATTTCATTAATTGCGGCGCGATCGGACGACCGGCCAACGATGGGCAAACAACCGTGGTGTATACCGTTATCAGCGTCGACAGCGCTGCGCGTCTGAAAGTGGACTTCGTCCGTTTGGCCTACGACCATGAGCGCCTCGCTGCCGAGATGGCGTCCGAAGGGCTGCCGGAGGAGTTTATCGAGACGATCTGGACAGGATGGTGGACCACGTGCAATGAAATTCTCCCGGCCAAGGAGCGTGCCCGCGGCAAGTATTGAGATATCTCAAGGCACGGCATAGGTGCAAGGCTCGAAACGGCTAGCCCGCAAAATCAAGCAAAGCCGAAGCGACGAGCTCATTGTGGGCTAGCGCATTTGCACGAGTTGCTCAAAACTGTTATGCAGTGGTGGTTCCGGAGTTGGCGCCCAGATCTTAATGCCCAGTAAATCGCGGGGATCATGGGTCGAACTCAACGGAGGCGGAGCTGCGGGTTCAGCAGAACGCCCCAGCGTTCATTGTAGGGATGCACGACATGCACAGCATGATCATTCGCGACCAACGGTCGACCTTCGTTCGCCCACTGGAAGATGGAGCCTTGCAGGTTAAAAACATTAGCTCGTCCGGATTGCATCAAGGTCGCGGCGCATTGGAAGAACGCACGCCTACGGAACAGTAGAGTACTACTGCCTGCCCATCCGAAGCTTCGCGCATGGTAGAGGCAATTTGCTGGGGTGTTTCCGCCCAAACGGCTCCCGGCAGGTGACTGACTTCGTACTCTTGGCGCGCACGCACGTCAATGAGGAGTGGGCGAGCCCCATTTTTGGCGGCTATGCGCTCTGCTAGTTCGCCCGTGCTCATCTGGGGCACTTCCGGCTAATCGCGTTGGATCGAGACAATGACGGCGTCCCACGTGACCGCATCCTTGGTACCGGCGATTAGCACTGTCTGATTGATGATCCCGGCTTGTCCGATCAGCAGAACAGCAATTCTCGCCGCCAACTCCAGAGCTCGTCGCGGCCGGACTTGTTGTGCAAGAGGAACACCAGATGCTCTCTTATTCCGAATCGTAGCGATCGAACTAAACATTCCCCGGATACCGGTATTACTGTGACGAAAAGGATCTTCAGGGGTTAGGAACGATTCCGCCACAGTTTTTATAATCAATCTATTTCGAGCCTATTTCAATCAACCTGGGCTTTATCCCTCCCGGCGCGGAATCTGGCAGAACCCTTGCGCCGGAACTCCCAGAGCGCTGTTGAACTTACTCGATAGATTTTGGAACGCGATGAGGGCGGTGAGCTCGATGATGGCATCGCCGTCGAAGTGCGTCTTCAGCCGTTCCATTAAATGTTCATCAATCGCGTCAGATCGGAGCGTGACCGCCTCGGCGTACTCGAGTGCGACTCGCTCACGGTCGCTGAACAGAGCGCTCTGTTGCCAAACATCCAGCGCTTCAACCTTGCCCACAGGAACCCCTCGTTTCAGGAGCGTGACTGAGTTTATATCGACGCAGAAGCGACAGCCGTTGAGTTGCGACACGCGCACCGTAACCAGCGACCGCAACCCGGGATTCAACGGAGAATTTTTCCGGTCGATCATGCCATAGAGAAACGCGACTCCGAGAAAGACTTTGGGGGCGCGCGCCCAAAGCAACGCGGACTCGAGTACGGCTCCATATTTGCGTCGTTGATTCCAAAAGAAAGGCCAGAGATACCACGGACAGGTATCTGCCGGTTTGGGAGAAATTCTCATGATCGAAGGGTGGGTTGGAAAATCGCTGCGATCAATGAAAACGGAAAATCGTCTACCCTTAGCATTGCTTCTCCTGTGTTTAAGCGTGTTTCTGCACGATCAAGAAAAGAGAGCGTCCGAGCGTGTGATGTTTTGCGGGCTAGTCCATCATCGCCTCAAGTGGCATACCCATCCCCTCCACGCCGCGAAAATACCATGGTATCATTGCGATAACGCCGATCAGCCAGAAAACCGCGAGTAGCGCTAGTGCTGCTAACATTCCCGCCGCATTGGCTACGATAGTCAATGCCAGTGGAGCAATGAAAGCACCAATGCGTCCTACGGCGACCGACAAACCGATGCCCGTGGAACGCAAATGAGTGGGGAATATCTCCGAAAACGTAGGATACGCCGAAACCCAACTCCCAGTTGCAAAAAGATTGGCTAACGTAAAAGCCGCCAGTACCCAACGCCAGTCACCGGTACCCGTAGCGGCTGCTAGCAGCAGGACCCCCAACGCAGCCAAGGTATAAAACGCAGGTACGGTGATCTTGCGACCGATCCTATCGAGCATTGCCGCGGCCGCAATGCCGCCGACGAGGGCGCCTAGATTACCGATTAAATAGAACCAGGGAACCAAGCTTGGCGTCACCGCAACGGCCGGCAAAA
>DATNNZ010000189.1:0-7574 GCA_035601575.1 Chthoniobacterales bacterium | reverse complement strand
TATATGAAGAGGCCAGGAGGGCAATCGCAGTTCAGCGAATTATTGCAATCGCAGACCACCGACTCTCCAGTCTTCGATGAACTTCATCTATGGATTGCGAAAAATCTGCAGGACCAGAAGTTGACTGTAGATAGGCTCGCGACGCATGTGAATATGAGCCCGCGAAACTTCGCTCGAAGTTACAAGACCAAGACCGGACGAACTCCGGCCAAGGCTCTTGAGCTTTTCCGGGTAGAAGCTGCTCGTCGCCTACTGGAAGAAGCCAAACTCGATGTTGATCAGATCGCGCGGAGGTGTGGTTTCGGTGACGAGGAACGGATGCGCGCAACCTTCAAACGGCACTTGGCTATATCACCTCGGGACTATCGTCGGCGTTTTTCAATACTCTCCTCGGCAGACCGTTAGTAGGCAGTTGCCGGTAAATGTCAAGTTTGGCAGAAATTCGGGGATATTTGTCATTGCCGCCATCCGAGACGAGTGCCAGAAATGGAGCATGGAGATGATTATGTCTAAATCGAAACCGATCACCCCAGGTGCCGCAATATTTTACGGCGGACTCATCGCTGGAATACTCGATGCGGCTGACGGCGTCGTGGCCTATTACTTCGCTGCGGGCTTCAACCCGATCCAAGTTCTGCAATTCATTGCCAGCGGCTTTTATGGAGCGGCCGCTTTTCAAAAGGGAATTCCCGGTGCCTTGGTTGGTCTCCTCGCCCATTTTTTCATCGCCTTCGCGGTCGCCGCCATCTACGTGGGAGCAACCCGGTTTCTGCCCATGCTAAGCAGGGAGGCGGGAATGTGGGGCACGATCTACGGCGCTGCGGTATTCATTGTTATGAACTTTGTCGTACTACCGCACACAGCCGCCGTGAAATCACCCTTGTCTTTGCCGCTCTTGCTGAACGGGGTTCTCGGGCACGCTTTGTTCGTTGGCTCACCGATCGCCTTGGCGGCCCGACGCATTACAAACCAGTCCAGCTTCAGTACTCAGGCGGCTTAATTATAAAGCTGATCGGATCGACGCCCCGAGGCACTTGGCTGGATGCGGGCCAACGCGCTGGCAGGCGGGGCCGCGCGCGCATTTGGAGCCGTTCAGCCCCTCCTTGCAGCTGACTCTCTGCCTGGAGTCGACGGTGCTAGGCTGTTTGGGCAGGCAGACTCATCGAAAGGCTGCGCCGACGCTCGAGTTCGCCAAAAAAAGAAGCTCGAACAGTGCACGATTTAATTGAAAACACCGCGTTCGGTCTCGATTTAATTGAAAAACAAGACGGTCGAAAATGATTCGGTCTACGAAATTAACTGAAATCGACACCTGGGCTGACATCTGGCGCTCCTACTGAGCGCGAACCGGAGTTCCCAGTTTTCTCATTCGGTATGCAAATTTTTCCGTCCACCGAAGCGGAAATTCTGCCGCAGATTCCGATTCTATTTGGTGGGTTTGACCGCAACGAGAAAGTGATCCGCGCGGTGCTCGAGTCGCCGGCGGGGCACCGAGCACGAGAACGGGGCGCGCCGGAAGGTCGCGCAACCTTCGCCAAGAGCCTTGCCAAGCTCACTACGGGGATGTCTCCGACGGAGAAACGACAGGTGGTCGCTATCTTCCTCGCCATTTATTCGGCGCCGTTCTGGGACCTTCTCCGGAAACGCGGCGGGCTGTCCGGCGCGGACGCCATCGCGGCAGCCGAGTGGGCCATGAGAGCGCTCATCCAAGCTCTTCGAAACAAACAAACAACCCGTAACAACGGAAGGAGAAAATGATCGCAACACAAAGACAAAAGTCTAAATTCATTTACGCTGGCTGCCGGACAGGGACGCACGGCGGAATCACTGGATATCCTCGGCGAGGAGGTTCTGGTCAAATTGACCAACGCCGCGGGCCGCCATCTTCCATTTAACGGTGCCACCGATGTCAGGGCCGCCGCTGCATCGTCACTCTCGCGAGGACGAATGGTTCTACGTTTTGCAGGGGCAAATCACGGCAGCGAGATAGAGCCAGCCTTTTTCTAAAGTCGGAAGATAGGTAATGTCGACGGCCCAGATCTCATTGGGGCGCTGCGGCGCTTGCGGGAGCTCTTTGAGGCGATTGGGAGCAATTGGTTCACGTGAGGCACTGGCCGCTCCCATCAAAGACCAAACTGTCCGGGCTAGACGACCTCACGCAAAGCCCGAACTAGGCGCCCAAATTCATTGATGCGGACGCGGTGGATCCGCTGCGGCGGCTTGCCGGCAACCAAGTGCTTATAGAGGGCCGTGACATAGTCAGGGCCCTAGACAGCATTTCGTAGGATAGAAACGGCCCGTAAACGGATTCTGGGGATTCTTCTGAACTCGAGTTAAACGAAAGCCAAATCCGCCTTTGTATGACCCGTTCTGGCTTCTTATAGAGATATAAACGCATAAAGACCAAATAGATACGTTCGTTATGCCAGTGATTATAGAATAACGGTCAGCGATCAAAACGCGTCGGATCTGAAGACATCAAACGAGAATAATGGACCGCTAGACTTCGCGAGATATTCAGCGAGAGCGACATCGTCGGAGTCCATGAGGTTCTATTCGCTGCTCTTCGATCCAACGGCTATAGCCGGATTCGAGAAGCGGAGCCACTTCCTAACCGAGCTCAAGGCTTTCCGAGAACACGAACAGCGAGTTGGCTTATTCGTGGTAGGCGCGATGTGCGTGCCTCCGGGTGGGAAGAAGACAACCTAAAGAAATGTTCGACAAATTAGGTTGGCAAATTCCTATTTCTATATAATCTAGATGGGATTTGTCGGATATATCCACCAGCCGCAAAACTTAAGACCAAGAATAGGAGCCCCTTCCCATGGACAAATCGTCGTTGATCGTCACACCGGGCCTTACACCGTTTCTCGGCTACTCGTTGATGATCGGAATAGGAGTCATCTTTTTGGTCCTGGCCAACCTGATCAAGAATGCTCTGGTTCGAAATACCCATGACTTCATCATTGCCAATCGCCGAATCGGCCTTGGCTTTGGGGTTGGAACTGTCATCTCCGTCTGGACTTGGGCCATGGCCGTCATGATGAGCTCGGCGATGACCTTCAAGTGGGGCCTTTCCGGCTTGGCCTGGTTCGTTGTTCCAAACGGGTTCGCCATTATGGCGATGATCCCTCTGGCCCGGATCCTGCGACGCCGGATGCCTGAAGGATACACTATCAGCGATTTTGCTTACCGGCGTTTTGGTCGATCGAATGTGGCAGCAGGAGTCGTTACGTTAACGATGATCTTTGGCGTGATCTTAGAAATCCTTATCAATTTGAAAGGGACCTCGGTGGTGATGTCGACGGTGTTTTCCATCGATTGGAAAGTCGCAACGGTGGTCACCATCGTCACAGTTCTCGCCTATTCTTACTTCGGCGGACTTTGGACGAGCGTCATGACGGGGACAATCAATACGTGGACCATTACGGTACCCGCTGCGATTGTGGTTGTTGCGGTTTTCAGTCTCATTCCCGGCGGCGCTCATGCGGTAGTAGGTAAGGTTGCTGCAGCAAATCCTGCGTATCTTTCTATGACCAACCCGGATGCTGCGTTCGGTTTCGGGATAACGCTCGCTTTTGGCTTGCTGGCGTCAGTTGTAGCTGACCAGACATTCTGGCAAAAGGTTTGGGCCATCCGGGCGAACCAGGTAACGCGCACATTTATGTGGGCAGGGGCTCTCTTCTATCCGATCCCGATCTGTCTGGGGATGTTAGGCTTGATCGGCATCGCCTACCGATTGACTCCGGCTGATATTGGAGGTGACATCGTAGCGGTAGGCCCCTATATCGTGTCGCATATCGGACTGCCGTTCGTTCTGATCATTGCTTACGTATTGGTCATTCTTGCGGCGTGTTATTCGACCATTGACGGAGCCAGTTCGGGGCTTTCTTCCATCGTTGCCATTGACATTGTTAAGCGTTTTGCTCCAGGAACGAGTGAGCGCACGCTATTCTACATCACAAAAGTCTCGATGTTCGTCGGCGGGCTGATAGCAGTCGCTATCGTACTGAGTGGTGCCGATTTCACTAGTTTGGTCCTGACCACTTATACACTAAAGACATCAATCTTGGTTCCCCTGATCTTAGCAATTGTATGGCCCAGGACGAATACGATCGGCTTCATTGGCGGAGTAGTACTTTCAATTCTAATCGGGATGCCCCTGCACCAAATCTACGGCGAGCTGGTGGGAACACTTTCGATTCTCGGCATTAGTGGAGCGACTGTCGTGATCGCAGCGGTATTGCGCCCTGCCCGATTTGATATGGGCAATCTGACTGCCCAAGCCGAGCAAAGTGCGGTCGATATCCAGATACCAGATGCCACGGGTGTTTAACCGAACGAATTAGGTGAATTAACCGCAACTCATATCCATGACTCCAGCTTTCATTACAATTTCGATATTCGGTTTCCTAGCGACTGTATTGTTTGTAGCGGGATATTTTCGAGGAGCAACCAGCGCGCTGACTGATCGCCAGCAAAGTCATTCCCAGACCACGATCGAACGAGAGAACAAGGCGAGGTACGCAGTCCCCGTCGTCTTTGCCGTCGCAGCTTCCGCTGTCGTTATCGCCTTGGTCGGGCTCAACCCCATCTTCGTCTATTTAGGACCGCTCCTCGCTATTGTTACTAACGCTATGATCGGCTTCGCCTTCTTCTACGACCGCGAATCCTGACGACCTCTTCTCGGTCGGGCGAATACGGCGTCTTCCAGCAGCCCTGTTCCTTCACGCTCCAATGTCACACAAAAAGAAAGCGCATCTTCTCGGATTCATTCAGCATGGCGTAAACAGCCACGCCACCGGTATGTGGCGTCACCCGAAGGACAAGATCAATTGGGATTGGTCTCGACCACCGTATTGGCAACATATGGCTCAGACGATGGAGCGCGGTCTGTTTGACGCGATGTTCATTGCCGATGAATTGGCACCATACAACAACTATCAGGATAGCTCAGACGCTTCCGTTCGCTACGCCGTTCAATGTCCGACGCATGAGCCTTCGACGATCGTCCCGATTATCACGACCGCGACGAAGCATCTCGGGGTCGGTGTTACCCTATCGACCGCATTCGAGCATCCATATTCGATGGTTCGGCGCCTGTCCAGTTTGGATCACCTATCAAATGGTCGCATCGCCTGGAACATCGTTAGTTCTTATTCTAAAAGCGAGTGGGACGCGTACGGTCAGGAGATGACCGATCGTTCGGGACGTTATGAACGGATGGAGGAATACATGGATCTGTGTTATCAGCTTTGGGATTCTTGGGCCGAGGACTCGATTGTTGCCGATGCGGAAACCGGCATTTATGCCGACCCGGCTAAGGTTCGAGAGGTCGATTTCAAAGGAGAATATTTCCGTTGTCGAGGCAGATCGTTTTGTTTCCGTTCGCCCCAAGGTCGGCCAGTGCTTTGGCAAGCGGGCTCATCGGACCGGGGTCGAGATTTCGCCGCCAAACATGCGGAGGCCGTTTTCGCGGTACATCCGACGGTAGAGCGAATGCGCCAATACACGGACGACCTTACTCAGCGCATGAGCGGTAAATTCAATCGTCGGCCTGGCAGTGTAAAATTGATCTACGGCCTTCAGTGCATTGTGGGCGAGTCGAAGAGCCATGCTCAGGAGAAGTATGAACGTATAAAGAGCTGTATTCCGCTAGAGGGCGCGATCGCGTGGATTTCCGGCCATTTTGGACCCGACTTCTCGAAATATGATTTAAACGAGAACGTCAGAAACATTGAAATACCAGGGATCCAAGGCCTGTTCGATTCCGTCATTTATGCTAAGGGCGGCCAACCCATAACGGTTAAAGAGGCGGCGTTATACTATGCAATGGGCATGGGGATGCCGATCGTCGTGGGAACACCTCAGCAAGTCGCAGACACGATGGAATTCTACATGGATGAAGGGGGTGCAGATGGGTTTATGCTCATCGCAACCTACACTCCTGGCTGCTTTGAAGAATTTGTGGATCTCGTTGTCCCGGAGCTACAGCGTCGCGGACGCTACCGAACGGCCTACGCTGGGTCTAGCTTGCGAGAGAACTTACTTGCGTATTGACGAGTTGGGATACGCAACTAGGCCCGTCTAATCATCCAACATTTGTGCGCCTGCTGGCTGAGCGTGGCGCGAAGCTCGTGCTCGGCGCGCGCCGATCGGATCGCCTTAAGGCTCTCGCTGACCGTATTACGGCATCGGGTGGCGAGGCAGCTAACATACCCGCAGACGTAAAACGGCGCGGAGCGATCTTTCGCAAAAACGAGATAGATCACGAATAGGCAAGTCACCCCTATATCTCCATGTCGTAGTGTGACTGCGGACCATTCAAAATCAGCGACACGGGCGAACCTGTACACTCTTTCTGAGATGAGAGTCGTCATTTCCGGGGTCGGGCCGACTTTAGCCGGCTTTTCGGTTGAGACGGCGAGTATTCTCGAGTGGTCCACGCTTATGCTGCTTTTTTCCGATTTTTCGCCTTTCCTTTCACTGCGGGCTTGGCCTTCGTCTTACTCTCGCTTTGCTGGAGGCTTTGCCTTAGAGCCGAGGTCAGATCGACCAGATTGGAAGGTCGCTTCTTTTTGCTGGGTGCAGGGGCTGCTTTGCCACCGCGGTCGATCTTTTCGTCAATCATCTTTTCCAGCGCTCTGTGATATTCATCGGTATAGCGCTCTGGTTCCCATTTCGAAGTCATACTCTCAATGAGTTGTTGGGCCATCCGCATCTCGGCATTAGAGATGGTCTTTTCCGAGGGTGCTTTGATTTCAGATGCGTTGAGCACCTCTTGGGGGAAGTGCATGAGCTCTAGCATGAGAACTTTGTTCTGCGCCTTTGCCTCGATCCCTTGGAAACTCATATATCCGCCTATCATTATCAGCGCCCCGCCCTCCCGAATATACTGTTCAATTACATCTAACCGATTCGGTGTCGGCGCCGAGCGTGACGTGCCCACCGGCGCTCTTGTTCCTCAGAACGCGGTGGGTCGTGGTTTCCGGTAGCCATTCCTGAAGTCAATGTATAAAAATTATCAGGGACGGGAAATTTCTTCTGAGTCTCACAATTGCAGCACACTTCGTTGCAAGTGCGAACTCTGCCCCATTCTACGGCGACGAGGGTGCATTCATGGCAAAGGTACTCATTAACGAGACTCGGAATTTAATAGGAATAACAATTCCGATAAATACTGGAATTAGATAGGTTTTGCCAGTGCATCCTGTAATCGAAAGTTGCTTGTATGAGAAAAAAATGAATCCTGCTCTTAGCCGCGCTCGCCGTGGCAATCATCCCGGGGCGCGCAACGTGCCCCACTAACCCTTCGTTTGACCAGTTCGGGAAATTGGAAAGCGATATTGCCTTTGTGATGCCGACTCATTCGCTCGTAGGCGAGAACTTAACCTCTGTGATGCCGACCTTGAAGGTAGCGATGCTGCCGCTTAGCGCGGAAACAGGTCGACACATCAGAAATGACGACGAAAGCCAATCCAAAGTTGAGGCCGTGAAACATCAAGTGCCGAATCCGGTTGCCGAAGTGGTCGAACATCGCAACCCAACCTATGCCATGCTGCCGTTGGGCAGGG
>DATNNZ010000188.1:0-2707 GCA_035601575.1 Chthoniobacterales bacterium | reverse complement strand
GTAACAGAGCAGGTCCCGCCGATCGTGAAGATGGCGATCATTCTGGCGCCCAGGTGTGGCCTTTTCCCTGGACCCTGAATCATCAAGGATTTGCTTTCGACCGCTGGATCCAATGCTGGGTTAGGAAAGTGGATGTGTATGTCCGATAAATCCTGCGATGCCTGGCCGGACGCCATCGCCGACGACGATGTCTCCCTTCTTTGGTTTGATGCGAAAAGCAGTTTTCTACCAAAGAACTGCAGCAAGCTCCTCTACCAAAGAACCACAGGAAGCTCCAAGAGAATCACAATGTGTTCAACGAATATTCACGCCAGAACGCAAGTGCACTTGATCAATTCCGGCGGCGCACAAATCACGTACATAGAGCAGCACAGATTGTTCAATCAAATAAGACAGCAGGAGTCGTATTGCTCAGAAATAGGCACTCACAACCGAAATTCTACTTTATACAATTTATCAGATCAGAAAAGGTATCGGAGAGTCCGGGCCCGCAAGCAATCCAAGATGTCCCGACTATTACTTCGAACTCTGTGTGTGCGGACCACGAATCGCATCGGACGGACGCAACCAACCAAAATTAACTCGCCCACAACGCCCAGGATAAGCGCCTAGCGGGCAATCCAGACTTGCCAGCTATTTAGAATACAGCCAAGAAACCGCTAGTGCACTGTATCACTTGTTTCCAGAGCAGGCTTAATGCGATCAGGGCCTCCACAGAACATTTCCCAGGCGCGGCCATGCTTTGGAAACAACCGATACGCTGCACTAGCGCCCCATTTATGAACATCGATTACCACACCTAACATGAAACTTAAAACTAAAACTGCTTTAATCACGGGCGGCAACAGCGGCATAGGCTTAGCGACGGCGCGGCTATTCGCGGCCGAGGGCGCGCGAGTCGCAATAACCGGACGGAATCAGACGACGCTTGACGCTGCCGTGGCTAAGCTTGGCCCAAATTCGCTAGCCTTCAACTCCGATGTATTGGATTCGAAAGCTCGCAACGTCTTGTTTGCTACGATCAAAGAAAAGTTCGGTCACCTCGATATTGTTTTTGCCAATGCTGGTATCGCTAACATGGGGTCAATTGAGGAAACTTCCGAAGCGACGTTTGACGAAGTTCTAAGAACCAATGTAACTGGCGCGTTCCTGACCATCCAGGCAGCGCTTCCTCTTTTGCGGGCGGGCGCATCCATCATTTTGAATGGTTCGATCGCGCCAATTACCGGCTTTCCATCCGGTGCCGGATTTTATGCTGCTAGCAAAGGGGGCCTTCATGCGATGAGCCGGTCGATGGCGGCAGAGCTTGCGCCACGTGGCATTCGCATCAACGTCGTGGCGCCTGGTTTTATCCAAACTCCGGGTTGGGAACGCATCCCAGCTCCGGCCGATGTGATGACCGCCCTGACCAAGAGATTGCTAGGGAGTGTGCCGCTCGATCGGTGGGGCCAGGCGGAAGAGGTCGCCAAGGTTGTGTTGTTCCTTGCGTCTGATGATTCGTCCTATGTCCACGGTTCGGAGATCATCGTCGACGGCGGCCTGACCGGAACAATGTTTGGGGGACCGAACTATCGAGGCTGAGTGACGTAACTCAGGTCAGGCAGTAACCCGAAAGAAAGAGAGTTGTCCAATGTTGAATGAACTTGATCCACAGGTAAAGGCTCTCTTGGAGCAGTTCCAAGCGAATGCAGCACAGCATCCAGCCCCAGCCACACCCCTTTCCGCGAAGGAGAAGATTATTGCATTACGACAGATGATGGGTGCCTCTGCTGCGCGAAGGTACCCAGCCGAGTCGGTCTCAAGAACCGAAGATTTCGCCATACCAGGTCCGGCTGGAAAAATCCCCGTTCGTTTGTATGTACCACCTCGAGGCCTTCGTGGAAAGAATTGGGAACCGGAGTGTGATCCACAGCGACATTTGCGGCCTTTAATTTTGCCGCATACTCATCTCCTTCATCATGCAGAGGATCGTGAGGTGGAAGGGAAATGTGCAGAAGGGACGCCAGGCTCGACGTGTAATGCCCTTGATGCTCAACCGCGCACCGCAAACACGACAGGCAAGAGTTAAGCAAAACATCCAGGAGATTTAATGAGAATCGCATTTTTAGGTGTTCGCGTACTAGGCCACCTCAATCCAATGACCACGCTTGCGCGCAAGCTGAAGGTCCGGGGGCATGACGTCGTGTTCATCTCCGTTCTCGACTCCGAGCCCTACGTTCGCGCAGCGCAGCTTCCATTTATCCCATATTGCGAGAAGGAAATGCCGCTAGGATTGGTACGCCAGGAGGCAGAACAGCTGAGCAAGCTACAGGGTCAAGCCGCACTAGAGTTCACCATTCGCGTGGTTGCCAGCGGATTGGAGACGTTTTTCAAAAATTTGCCTCAGACGCTGCTGGAAGCTCGCGTAGACGCATTGGTGCTCGATCAGGTCGATACCGGACTTGGGTTAGTTCCGATGCATCTCGGCATACCGTATGTCCATGTTTCGAACGCTCTTCACCTCGATTACTCAGGGAATACCCCACTTTGTACTTTTGACTGGCCGCATGAAACGACTCCAGAGGCATTGGCTCGAAACCAGGCAGGTGTCCGCGGATTTATGCAGGTATACGAACCAGTTACATCCGTGGCGCACGCTTATGCGGCGCAGGTCGGATTAGATATCGACTGGACCGATCCTCTCGCCACTATGTCCGAGTTGGCATGG
>DATNNZ010000187.1:0-3785 GCA_035601575.1 Chthoniobacterales bacterium | reverse complement strand
ATCGCAGAAGGGTAAGCCGGCGGCCTGGTAGTCAAAGGTAATTCGGCGGAACGTCCAATCTCTGTCGGTCAAGGGCAGCGGACCGAAGCTCAAGGCCAGTGCCTTGTCCGTGAAATTTCATGTGCCAACTCCAGTGTTCTTGGGTCTAAGCGAGGGCCGTCGCCTTGCCAATGCCGGACGTTCCGCTGGTTACCAAAGCAACTTTGTTTTCGTAGAAATTGGCTTTCATAATAATTGGTAGTTTTGGCTTATTTTTTAGGTAGCTGAGTTTACTTGTTTGTTAGTGCTTTAGGCTTTTCCGCCGAAGGTGACGTGATCGCTGAAACTTGCTACGACGCACTGGCGCCACCATCGACGCCGATGACTTGGCCGTTAATGAAGGAGCCCGCGGGCGAGGCTAATAGAAGAGCTACACCTGCGACATCGTCCGCTTCCCCAATTCGACCCATGGGCACACGCGCTGTTGCGCGCGCCAGCGCATCGGGCGTGTCCCAGAGTACGCGTGAGAAATCGGTGCGCACTACGGTCGGGGCGATGGCATTAGTCCTTACTTGGTATGGACCCCATTCGACTGCCATGGTGCGGACCAATTGATTGACTGCAGATTTCGTGGTGGCATAAATACCGACTCCGGATCTACCCCGGCTACCAACAATGCTGGACATGATGATGATGGAACCGTCCCGGCGCGCTATCATGTCTTGCGCCACCAGGTTTGCGAGCAACAGATTGTTCCGGACATTCGAAATCATCGCCTCATCAAAGACTGTTGCTTCCACTTTTTCGAGCGGTGTGATGGAAGGTTCTCCGGCGGCATTACAAATCAAAATGTTAGGTTTCCCAACTTTGGCCTGTGTCGTGGCCACGAGCGCTTGCAGGGTCTCGCTTTCCCCAATATTAGAGACGATTCCGATGCATTGGCCTGGTTCCGGGCTGATCTCCGCCGCAACCCGATCGCAGTCGGCTTGGTTTCGACTGGAAATAACTACGCGAGCACCGGCTTGAGCTAAAATCGCGGCAATGGAACGGCCCATTCCTTTAGAAGCGCCGGTCACAAGTGCGATGCGGCCGGAGAGATCAAAAGAGGTCAGTTTTTTGGTGTTCATTTATTCTTTTCTTGGTGAGCGTTAGTTTTTGGTCGGCAGGAGATCAAGGTGAGCTTGTCTCGTACGAATGTTTTCGTTCTCTCCGATTAGCTACTCATCACCAGCATGCTCATCGGTCCGGGCTGTGTGAAGCTCGCGATGTGTTCACCGATCTAAGCGAGGTCGGAGCGCGCAGGACTTGCCGAGTGTTTGTTTTTGGATGGTGCAATTAACGGAGTCCGCCTGTGACGTAGAGCGTTTCGCCAGTCATCCACCTCGAGTCAGATGAGCCGAGGAAGAGCTATCTAGCCCGCAATAAGCGTGTGGATGCTTATGGCGTGTGAGATTTACGGGCTAGAGCGCCACGATTTGCTTGATTACTCCATCGATTTGCGCTCCAAGTTCGGCACACTCGCTGAACTGTCTCCAAGCGATATGCCTATCGGGTCGCTGCCTCCAGGGCGGTCATCATAATACAATTTTCTGTTGTTGCTATCCGTGATCCTTTCGTTGCTTGCAGGTTGCACTTCTTGTCACCATCAGGCGCAGGTCCCTCCGAAAATGGTTTGCAGGTTTGTCTCCGAACGTCGGCGCCGGCCCCACGATTTCTCTCGTCGTTGACAATAAGAAGTGTGACTTCGGTATTATTGTGTGTGAATTCTTGGCCGATATTTTGCGTGGTCCGAGCTGGGGCAACGGTCGAGGGGGCGTTCGCGCGTATTCACAGGCTGAGTGTCATCAGCACTAGATGACCGCGCCAGTGACGCGCTTGATCCCTTGGACGCGAAGGTTTCGGTTTCTCGTGCTCATCCGGGGATTCGGCTGAGCCTGAAAGGCCCAGTCCCGCTCGGTCCCTGGCCCAGCGTTCGCTGCAGTATTTGTATCGGTCTTCAAATGTGGGACACGTTCCTTGAAGACATGGTGATGCTATTGAAGCTTTGGGCCGTTCTTTGGAAGAAAACTGCTCTTAGAACAAACAAACGAGGGCTTTAAATGGCTCAGCGCTACACTGACCCGGCCGTAGCAGACCGCGAACAGGATTTCGATGCTTGATTGATTAAACTGGCCGACGCTTACGTTCGTCTCGAGGGCCTTGAGGCGGAGACTAAGAGCTGCTCAGTTAAAACAACGATTGCGACACCTCGGACACAAAAACCGCCTGGTCCTTAAACTTTGATGTTAATGCTTTTGAATTCGTCGATAAGGTAAGAATTACAATGAAGTACCCGCACAGTATTCCTCTCTGCCACGCAAGTGGAGAACTCTTTCCTGGCAATGCCCATTATCGGATTGTTCTCTCGAGCGTTGGCACAAAATGGAACGATGTCGTGGTGGAAGAGCGTCACGTTCCCAGCAGTGAACGGGCCGATGTAATGTACAAGCGGCATGTGATTGCTATCAATATTGGCCACTCCATTACTTGGGAATTCAAGAAAGAGGGGCGGTTTCAGCGCTTCTTCAAGGCAAGAGGCGCGATTTCCTTCTTCCCGAGCCATCAGCCTTTTTCTGGTCGGCTGAAAGTGGAGAGGGGCATGTTTGCGGATGTTCTCTATCTGGCTCTGGACCATGTTTTCGTAAGCCGTGTTGCTGCGGGGCTAGAGTTGGATTCAGACCGTATCGAACTATTTGAGCAGCGACGAGGTACCGACCCTACACTTCACCACATTGCTCTGGCATTGCGGGCCGGAGTCCAGACCGGCGCTGCCCTTGACCGGATCTATGGGGAGGGATTATCAACAGCGCTCGCCGCTCATCTCCTACGCGAATATGGCGCGGCAGTGCTAGAGCCAAAAAGGCAGTATGGTGGGTTGCCGCGCGCAAAGCTGGTGCGTGCTCTGGAATATATTCAGGATCAACTGGATGCAGACTTAACTGTTTCCGGGATTGCTCAGGCGGTTGGCTTGAGTCCCTATCACTTTACCAGGCTGTTCAAAGAGTCTACCGGCCAGTCGCCTCACCAGTATGTCGTCGATGCCAGGGTGAGAAAAGCGAAGGAACTTCTGACCACAGGCAAGTTCACCATCAGCGAAGCTGCCTTTCATCTGGGTTTCGCCGATCAGAGCCATCTTACCCGTCATTTCAAAAGAGTTTTCGGGTTACCTCCTAAGAGACTGCTGAGTCGTAGAAGGCCACAGATTGTGCTTTAAGAGTCTCACGCTTCCGTCGTACCGCTATGCACCTTCATGCCGTGTATAGACGGGCTTAGCCAGCCATTCCGCACTCCACACTACCGGCTCGTGGCTGGCATACAAACGGCGGATCAGAACGCTAAAAGCGGAGAAGAAAACTGCTCCCTGTCGTTTCGGCCTGTGGAACTCGCGCTGACCAAAAATAGATCATTGCCGGCTTCCCGTTTGTTGTGAGAGCAGTTTTCTTCCAAAGAACCGCACAAAGCTTCAAGAGAATCACCATGTCTTCAATGAATGTCTCCCAGATTTATGAAGACCGATCCAAATCAAGGACAACACGATATGGACATCTCGCGCAGAAAATTCATTAAGACCGCGTCCGGTACAATTGCAATTGGGGTCGATGCAGGAAGCGCGGGCCTCCAAGTAAGTGCTGCCGCCCAGCAAACGTCCAACTTAACCTCCGACCAACCGGAAGAGCAGCGCCGAGGCGACATGGTATTTCGGCGCCTGGGCAGAACCGGGGAGTGGGTTTCCCTGGTTGGATTGGGAGGCAATCACATTGGGAAAC
>DATNNZ010000186.1:0-6535 GCA_035601575.1 Chthoniobacterales bacterium | reverse complement strand
GAAGTCGCTTGTAGCCGAAGCCGGCGCGCTAACCCGCAAGGGAGGCAGCCTTCTACGCTATGAGCGGTAACTGGGATGAAGTCGTAACAAGGTAGCCGTAGGGGAACCTGCGGCTGGATCACCTCCTTTCTAAGGAGAAAGCGCAAAGATTAGAATCGAGACCTCAGGTCGAAGATTCCAATTCTCTTGCGATAGGTCGACGGCTAACCCGTCGAGTTCTTCGGAACTCACGACATGCCGTGAAGACCCCGGAATTGAAAGAAACCGGGGCTCAGAGAAACGACGGTAACGCACAATTCAGTCTTTGCTGCACATCGACTAAATGCCGGCCCCGAAAGCATTCGGGGCCGGCATTTTTCCTTTGCTGCGACTTCTGTCCCCTCGAGCAAGTCGGGACAGTTCATGCTGATCGTGAAGAAAACCTCCTTTCAGGACTTCGCACGGAGCGTCGCTTCGGATCTAATTCGGTTCGACATAGACGGAAAGAAAGATACGATTTCGACAGCTAGACAGCAAAACAGTCACAAGGAGATCACCACATGACCACGAAAGCGTTATTTGTTAGACTGGAGGCAAAACCGGGGAAAGAAAACGAAGTCGCGAAGTTTTTGCGCGACGGACAGGGTCTGGTGCAACAAGAGCCTGCAACAACCGCTTGGTTCGGGATTAAACTCGGGCCGACCACCTTTGCCATCTTCGATGCGTTTCCCGACGATGCCGGCCGCGACGCGCACCTTTCTGGAAAAGTTGCCAAGGCGTTAATGGAAAAAGCGCCGGATCTCCTGGCACAACCGCCCAAGATCGAGAAGGCAGACGTATTGGCCGACAGATTACCGGGGTAGAGTCGTTGCCGAGCCGCGCCGGTGCTTTGTTCCTTGCAATCGTCCATCGACAATCGACATTCGGCAACTCCGACATGGGTCGCGAGCACGTGATTTTTATCGGTGTCCTTAGTGCGGGGGCATAGCTCAGTTGGTAGAGCGCCAGCTTTGCAAGCTGGAAGTCAGGGGTTCGAATCCCCTTGCCTCCATTTCAAGAGAAATGGAGGCGGGGATGAGAACGCAGTTCGACCGGCGGGGCGCGGAGCGCAGGGTTCGAAGCGAAGCTCTAAAACCGGAGCCAAAGCACAGCTTTGGATAATCCCCTTGCCTCCAAAGCTGAAAGCGTGGAGGCAACGTCTACAAACCGGGAACACTTTCGGGTCCCTGGCGAGAGCGTAATCCCCTGCCTCCAGTCTTCGCTCGCAGCGGTAGCGGAGAGCGAAGACTGTCGCGCGTAGCTTCAGCCAAGGCGGACGTTTTCACCTTGCAACCTCGGCGCAGCGAGCTACGACTCGGCGAGGCACGCCGCTAAAGATGACAAGTGATCAGTGAGCAGCACCGCGAGCGCTTCCGGTGTCGCTTGACCAATCACTGATCCCCGATCATTTTTCACTTCCGCGAAGCGGGCCTGTAGCTCAGTTGGTTAGAGCATGCGCTTGATAAGCGCAGGGTCACTGGTTCGAGCCCAGTCAGGCCCAATCAACGGATTTGCGATTGACGGTTGGTCGGCGGCCGAAGCGCGCGGTGCGTGAAGGACCAACCGATCATCAGCCCAATGATCGCTCCGATCATGTCGATGAGGACATCGCCAGCGGAAGCGCTTCGGGACGAGACAAATGACTGATGAAACTCATCTGATGCAGCAACCAGTATCGAAACAACCGAAGCGGTCACGAACACTATCGACATCTTTGTTTTCAGATTGGTTCCACGGTAAACTGCCCTCCATAAAAGTGTCGCAAGAATCGCGTATTCTGTCAGATGCGCGAGCTTGCGCACGAAAAACTGGACCTTCGCAATCGCGTCCGCGGTAATCTCCGGCTTCAACCAGCGCAAAAGCGGAATGAGAAAGCGCGACGTATGTTCCGCCGACATCAAATCGCTCGAGCCGAGAAAAATCACGCCCAGCCAAATCAACGCCGGAAGCCAGTACTTTAGAAGATTTCGTACACCCATTTACGGAATCGCGAGCTCAGACGGAAACCGCTTCTACACAAATTCGAAACCGAAGCACCACCCTACCCGCTAGCTCCGAAAAACAATCCCTCCTTTTCGGGAATGGTTTTTTATGCTACTTGGGACAATTCTGCGATGACAATTTCTCTTACGAAATTTCTCCCAGTGCTTCTACTGTTCGGGTTGACAGCTTTGATGGCGTCGCCGGAAGAGGGAAGCAAGGAGGCAGCAACGACCGAGGAACAAATCGACTGGACCGCACACAAGGTGACCGTACTTTTTTTCATTCTGCACGACTGCCCAATCTGTAACCGTTACATGCCGGAGATGAACCAAATCGTTCAGGCATACCGCAGCCGGGGCTTCGGCTTTATCGCGGTTTATCCGGAGAGAGATTTCTCGCGAGAAGACGCGCAAAAACATGCGCAGGAATATCACTTTGATTTCCCGGTTGTGATTGATTCCGATCATCGGTTTGCGGCGCGATTTGGGATCAAAGTCGTGCCTGAGGTCGCAGTGCTAAATCCGAAGCGCCAGCTCCTTTACCGTGGAAGGATTGATGATCTCTATGCGGACGTTGATAAACAGCGACCCGCAGCGATTCACCACGATTTGCGGGAGACCCTCGATGATATCGCGGTTGGAATTAAACCGCACCGTGCGTGGGTGCCAGCCGTAGGCTGCCCAATTAGCTACGATCAGCCCGGTTCATGACAAGCCGCGGGTGGATAGCCGCGGCTCTGGCGATTCTGTTCACAGCCGCGCTCGGGATTGCGCTGCTCAAACACAAGGCACGCTCGTCAACTACGCGTGAAGGCCAGACGACAGCCTATCGTCCTTGGAAAAAGCGCAAGCTGGAATTTAACAAGCAGATCGCACCGATCGTTTATTCGAATTGTGCGAAATGCCATTATCCCGGAAGCGCCGCTCCCTTCGCCCTGACAAGCTACCGTGAGGTAAGAAACCATGCGCCGGCTATTCGGCGCGCTCTTGATCGCGGATTAATGCCGCCGTGGAAGCCGGACCGCGGCTTCGGCAAGTTTTTCGGAGACAGATCCCTTACGGATCAGGAAAAAGGCATGATCAAACAATGGCTGACCGAGGGCTGCCGTGAAGGGAATCCTTCCAAGCGACCCGCGCCACCCAAGCTTCCACCACAATGGCCGCTGGGGCCGCCCGATGACATTTTGCAAACTGCCGAACCCTTTAAGATCCCGGCCGACGGTGAAGACATTTATCGCTGTTTTGTTATTCCAACTAACTATGCTGAAGATCGCTGGGTACGCGCGGCTGATTTTGAGCCAGGGAACCCAAAGGTCGTTCATCATGCGCTGCTGTTTGTCGACACGTCGGGAAAAGGGCGCGCGCGCGATGCGGCTGAGCCAGGTCCAGGGTTTACGGCGTTCGGTGCACTTGGATTCGAAATCGCAGGCCAGCTTGGCGGTTTTGTAGTTGGAACGATTCCGCATGCCCTTCCTGATGGGGTTGGCTACTTTCTGCCAAAAGGAGCCGACATTATCATGCAGGTTCACTATCATCCAACCGGTAAAGAGGAAACGGACCGCTCTCAGGTTGGTCTCTATTTCTGCAAACAACCTGTCGACAAAAAGCTCCGCGTTTTAGAAGTTACGGTTCCACCCAAAATGCTGCGCATTCCACCGGGCGAGAGCAATTGCGTATTCTGGGCGGAACAATGGATGCCTCCCGACATCACCGTGCTGCAGGTATTTCCCCATATGCACCTGATCGGTCGGACAATTGAAGTCACCGCGACTTTACCGAACGGGAGCTTGGTTCCGATTGTACGAATCAGCGACTGGGATTTCCGATGGCAGAATATTTATAATTTGAAAAACCCACTCGACCTCCCAGCGGGCAGTCGCATGAGGCTTGAAGCGCGCTACGACAACTCCTCGGGCAACCCGCTCAATCCTAATAAACCGTCGAAGCTCGTAACGTTTGGCTTCGGCACGTTTGACGAAATGTGCATCGTGTGGATCGGCTACACGGCTGATAAGGAGTTCCTCACGCGGAATATCGCAGCGCCATCGACATATCCAGACCATTTCTTGAAACCGTGGGGAAAGTGGTCCGGGGGTCGAAAATAATCTGGTGAACTAGAATACGAGCGACGAAGCTCCCACCCGAGCGCGGTAGGCAAGGGTCTACGATCGCCGAAGGCTCAAAGGCGGTTTACGGAGTGAAGTGATAGACCCGGTACCCTCCCGAATTGAATACCGAGCTTTCCAAAAACGAAGTCGGCCAGGCAACTTCTGATGCAGGTCGAAGGATATACCAAGAAATTTTGTGCCGGCGGATGAAGTCGGCCAAACTTGCCTCATCTCCCATCTTCTTGAAAGCGACTAATTCGTCAAGCCGCTCGCGCAATCCTTCCGGAAGGCGAGGCGACCATAATTGAGCTGTTATCAGGTCACCTTTTTTTTGTAATTGGCGACCTGCTGCGAAGCATTGACGTTCAGCCAAGGCTGTTACTACGAATCTGGGATCATTGTCGGAGTCCTGAATAATGTCCCTAATATCGCTGTGTTTGCGGATATACACAGATGCTTCGACCAGGGCAGACGGGACGGAATTGAACGTTCTATGACTCTCGAAACCTTTCACAGTGGGAAGCGTTTGGATGTTACGTGCGTACACCAGAGGTGCCGAAAAGCTTAAAAGCGCAACTATGCCTGCAAAAATGCGCGCAGATCCAGTTCGCGGCGGAGCATTGCCAAACCAGAAAGTGTAAAGCGACGCGCCAGTCCAAGCGGCAACAACAAAATATGCCCAGACAAACGGGCGATGCAGGAGTTCCTCGGGCCGGGCGATTCTCCCTGCGTCTAGCGCCAATCCCAAAGACATGACGAGGTAGTTAGTGGTCACAAGGAGTGGGAAGAAAAAAGTCGCTGCTTCGATTCTCCCTTTCAGCGAAAAAGAAGCCAGAAGGTAAACCGCTGTCCACAGCCCGAATGTGCACAGTAGAAGCATAGCGCCCGCGGAGAGACCGAAAATCGCGTTTGATTGCTGCCCTAGGACAAGTGCCCCGTAAAACAAAGATTTGAAGAAGCCCGGCTCGGAGATGGACAATATCCTAAGAGCATAGGATTTTATGCCACTCCCGTCCAACCGTAGAGTGGGAATTCCATCCACATGCTGGGATAAACCCACAACGAAGACAAATAAACTCGCTAACAATATGGCACTAATAATTCGCCATTTTATTCTCAGCCTGGGAAAGAACACGCACGGATAAATCATGAGCAGAAAGGCGTTGGCTACAAAGAACTGCGCTTTGTAAGCTAAACTGATTATAAGGACTGCATACCCACACAGTATCGACACGAAGGTTCCAGTCTTACAACCATCCAGGATGAAGATCCAGGCAATCGCGACACAAGCGACACCATATAACCCGCCCGGGGCTGCCTGTTGAAAAAAGTGATAACTCAGGAACTTGTTTCCGAATCCTTGTTGATACGCATCGGGCAATAAAGTGACAGCCAACGTTGCCGCGATTCCGGGCCATGTTCCCCAGATCGAGCCTGCCAACGAGAATGCAGCAAGTCCGGTAAGAACGATGCCGAACGGCAGGACGAAACTGACAAACGTCGCGTAAGCACTGGATTTCGCAAAAAACGAAAGAGCAGCTGGCGTGACATACATTGCGTAGTGATATATTGGGGTCGGATGTCCCGACATCCGCATATCGGATGTGGTGTTCAGGCCATGCGCTTGCGCGAAGCCGCTGATTGCCCGGACATGAAAAAAACTGTCGGCAAAGATCGGGTAAACCGTGTTCTGCCCGTCGCTCACAACCGCGCTCAACGAATCCGTACACCATAATGTGGCGGCCATTCCGCTTAGGAGGAGACAAAAGAAATCTGGAAGATAGTCAACGGGCTTGCGAATATCTTTAGTAGTTCCGGGACAAAAACGGAGAATTAACAGGCCACACCCGGTCAATATCAAAACATTGGTGGCAACCGCGAATGGTGTGAAGAGAGAAAGTAGAAATAGAAGCGTGTTTAGTACCAGATATCCACAAAGAAACTGGATCGAGAAGCCGTGGGTGGCCTTGAAGGAGAATGAAGTAAGCTTGATGAAGAAGCGCCCGTAGATCAGGGAAAGCCCGCAGAGAGCGGCAAAAACTGCAAAGGCCCATAGAGAGAATCGATGGGTTACTCGCGAGTGCCAGATCGACAAGAACAGCGCAACCGTTATGAGATACAAAGAGAAGTATCCACCGACTTGGAAACGTTCCTCAAACTGAGTCAAAGAACCAAGCTTCATGTAGTCGAGCCACGAATCGACAGACGGCTTACTGCGGTTCAGGTGTAGTACCTCCGAACCGACTTCTCCACTTCGGAGTTACCAGGCTAGATGCTGATGGCAGATTCGGCTTCCCCGTCCGCGAGGCGCTTCTACAACAGACATGACGCTTCGAGTTGTTACACTCTAATCTCGTGGATTGCATCGATAACGCGGGATTGTTCTGTTTCGCTCAATTCATTATAAAATGGAAGGCGGACTAGCCT
>DATNNZ010000185.1:0-3777 GCA_035601575.1 Chthoniobacterales bacterium | reverse complement strand
CCTAAACTCAACCGCTTCTGCTCGAAATAACTCTTTTGAGCAATTGTGACGTTCCAGAACGGCTTCCTTTCTAAGGAAAAAACAGTGGCCAAGAGACCGAGTTTCCATTGTAATGAGCAATTTCAATGATTCCAGTTCAGCGCATCCGAACGTCCCGATCAAAAAGGGTGCAGACCGGATGCTGATCTCTAACCGCGAGCGCCGATGAGCCCGAGTGACGATTTCTGGGAAGACCTGCTTGATTTTATCGAGCAGGGAAAAACTCATCCGGTAATCGGCGAACACGCCGTGAGCTTCGGCGAAGGCAACGAACCGCTTTATCCGTGGCTCGCCCGGGAACTGGCCAACCGGCTCGGGGGGGGTGACCGTCGCACAGCTCGCCGCGACGCCCACGCTTAACGGACGTCGCCCGCGAGCATCTTTTGGCTGGCGGCGACCGGCAACACTATCTACACCCGGCTTTACCGCATTCGACCATCACTGGCTGGTTTTGATTCGACCGCCGACATGGAGATCACGTGGCAGCTGATCCGGTCTCGTGGACTAGGTTTTACGCTCGGTCGAGTCAAAGGGGGCAGCAGAGTACGCCCGGCGCTCGATAGAGACGGTGGAAGGCTGGTGTGCTGGCAAATATTGCGGCGTTCGAAGAATAGTCAGGGCCTAAGAAATTTTTCAATCTCGTCCAGTTTGGTCATGTGTGGCCTAGCTGTTCCGGCAAGCCACATACTCAGTATTGTGCCAGAGGTTCCAATAAGCGATGCGATTTGATAAAAACTAAGATCGGAGTCTTCAACAAACTGCCTGAGTCTGACGATTACCGTAATCTCAGCAGACCGATTCATAGCAAGGCTCTACTCGCAAGTTTCAAAGGCAAGGTTCACTCAATGTAACGACGCAAGGCGCGGCTGCCTCGAAGTTGCTTTGTACGTGTGGCGTTTATCGACTTGAGTTCCTCCAAAATAATAGACAATTTCCCAATCGCTCGGTGATAGAGTGGATCGTCCAGATTCGCTGCAAGACCGATTAAACTCACTTTGTGGAGTATCTCGGGAGCATCGCCCTGTGTTTTTTTTCTTGAGGCGGATTTTTCCTGAAAGCTCATAGGGTTTTCTCCTGTTGATTGGTTTCATCACTGGGCGCATCTCGGTCAATAAATCCACGCCAGCCGTGAGACTAGTCAAAACACCCAGATGAGCTTCAACGAAGACTCCTCGTGATCTTCTGCATCGCTGAGTGCCTGCTCAAAAAAGTCGAGGCCGTGCCGCCACGCAAGATTCGCTAGGCAAGTGTACACGGAACTCCGAGTCGCAGAGGCCGCGCTTTCGAACACCGCCATCAGAGCGCATTGGTGATTTACTGTTTGCGCCAGCTGCTCATCAATTAGCGCGCGGATTTTAGCTGGAAGTTGCCCCTCGCCACGGAGAGAGATTATGAGCATATCAGCCTCGGAGAGCGCGGGAGCCGCCAGAACGTTGAATTTTGGATCCTGCAGGGTGTCCAAGCGCCACATCGAGTGCCTGAACTCCAAATCATTCCCGAGTTCCTCGGCGACGTAGTCCAGACCTTTCTTTGCCCGCTTCCCACTCCCAAAATCCTCATACATGATCACGACGTTGAATGGGGTAGGCGGACTCCTTTCGCCAAAGAGGATCTTTTGGGATAACATGAGGGATTGCATAGGAACTCAATTCTTGCCCTTGGTGCGGCGGTCATGGAAATTCTTTAATCCCCTAATTATTCGGTGAAAGCACCTTAGGGCATTTACTCGAGTGTCTACGGGGATTTCAATTTGCCGAACGAAAGAGTAAAATTCACATATGATGAAATAATGCCGCAGGTCGAAACAATGAATTGAAAGCTTATCACCGCGGTCATGAGAGCATTGAAAATCCTACTCGCGGACGACCATCCGCTGATGCGGCAAGGGATCCGGTCTGTGCTCGAAGGCCAGCCTGGCTGGACGGTTTGCGGCGACGCCAGCAATGGCCGTGAGGCCGTTGCGATGGCGAAGCGGCTTTCACCTGACGTAGCCGTGATCGATATCACTATGCCGGAGCTGAATGGGCTCGAAGCTGCGCGCCAGATTCGTCGCGAAATGCCCTCGGTGGAAGTTCTGATTCTCACTATGCACGATTCGGATGCGCTGATCGCGGGTGCGCTCGAAGCCGGCGCCCGCGGCTGTGTTCTGAAAAGTGAGAGCGGCCGATTACTTTTAGCTGCCGTCGATGCCGTCGCACAACACAAGCCGTTTTTGGTTGGGAAGGTTGCCGAGGTAGTCATGGGTCGCTCATTGAAAATCGAAGTCGATGGGCAAGACACCGTCCCGCTACAGCATCGTCTCTCTTCTCGCGAACGTGAGGTGGTTCAACTCGTCGCCGAAGGGCGGACGAACAAAGAGATCGCCACGGAGTTGGGCGTGAGCGTTAAAACCGTGGACGCGCATCGCACGAATATTATGCGCCGACTCAACGTACACTCCGTCGCAGATCTTGTTCGCTACGCGATTCGCAATAGGATCATCGAGGCCTGAAATCCGTGTAACGCAGGGACTCCGCCCTCTCTCTTTTCTCTCTTTTAGTCGGCGCAATGAAGTCTTTGAGCCGACGTGAAATGGAGCTAGTTTGGGAATATAAATGGCGAGCCAAGACGACTGGCACGAGGGCCCGGATACGATTGAGGCTGGACCAGACGGTCCCCGGCTTCTCGATGTGCTCGGACAGATCGGTCTGCATGACCATGTCTGCGCTATCTACGAGAGCCAGGAAGAGCATTTAGCTCTACCCGTTCCTTCTATCCGGATGGGCCTTGAGCGTGGCGAAAAATGTTTTTACGCTGCCGATGAAAAAACCGTCAGCGATGTCATGGAAACGTTGCGTGCAATGGGTATTGATGTTGATGAGGCTGTGAATTCGGGGGGATTAACGGTTGCCAGCCAGGAGGACACCTATCTCAGGAACGGCAATTTTGAACCTGACAAAATGATCCGCTTTTGGGCTGACGCTCTTGAACCGGCGATAACCTCCGGCTTTTCCGGCTTAAGGGTGGTGGGCGAGGCGAATTGGGCGCTTTGCGGCGATCCCGGCGCAGGCCCATTTATCGAGTACGAGGCGAAGCTGAATTACCTCGTCCGCGATCGCCCCGTCGTCGTGACGTGTCAGTACGACTACAACCGGTTCTCACCGGAGGTCATCCTGAACGTGATTCGCACTCATCCCATTGTCATCTACGGGAACTTCGTCTGCAGCAATCCGTATTATGTTCCGCCAGAGGAATTTCTGGCCTCGAATCACGCGGCGATGGAGGTTAAGCGGCTGCTGGCCAATATTCGCGACCGGGAGCAGGCCAACAAGACGCTGCGAGAGCTTTCAGGGCGTCTGTTCCAGATGCAGGACGAGGAACATCGCCGCATCGCGCGGGAACTGCATGACTCGGTGGCACAGGAGCTCGCAGCAATCTCTATGGCCCTAGGCTTATTACAAAAGCGGATCGAAGGACGCGATCGAATCACCGATAATCTTCTTTCCGACAGCATGGCCCTGGTTGAACAATCCAACCGCGAGATTCGCACGATTTCTCACCTCCTCCATCCGCCGTTGCTGGACGAGTTGGGACTCAGGCGCGCGCTCCAAAATTATATCGAAGGATTCGCCGGACGCAGCGCGATTGTGACGACGCTCGACGCGGCGCCAGACCTTGGCCGGCTGCCCGACGCGATCGAAACCGCTCTGTTTCGGGTGGTGCAGGAAAGCCTCGCCAATATCCATCGGCATTCCGGCA
>DATNNZ010000184.1:0-4195 GCA_035601575.1 Chthoniobacterales bacterium | reverse complement strand
AGGACATTCAAGCGTGCGCAAATCGGGACCAGCAAAGCTGGGCTCGACACCGACCAGCATCATGAGAATCTCGCACTTGGGGCAGCGAGACCGCTCGATCATGCGAGGGGAATGAGATTCCGGCAAGTGGTGCACTCCCTTTGCTTCAGGCGGGAGCGCAACACTCTCAGTCACCGACGATTGCCGAGGGCGGGGCGGTGATCAGATATCCTACACCGGCAAATATGTCCAAGAGCCGACGTAAAAGTGTAATCTAGGACACGATTTCAATCGGCCAAATTGAAACAAGGCCGCTGCGAAATTCAAATTAGGCCACTGATGGTTAAAAGGTTAAAACAGGCAGCACCCAACCGCTCGTGGAACTGCTTTTTCGTCGGCGAGCTACTTCTCTCCCGACTCTTGTTTCAGGCTCATGTACGTGATGAACCGTATTAGGTCAGCGTCAGCCGCGGCGTAAATGGTGCAAGGTAATTTCCGGCGGGCAATTGAGGCGCACGGGAACGACGCTCGAGCCCGCACCAACGGAAGTATAGCCGGTCATATCGCTGTACTGCCAAGGCCCAGCCCCCATCCGTCTTGGCAGCACCGCCTCGAGCTTGATGGGAATGGATCCGGGGAGACAAATCTGACCGCCGTGGGTGTGTCCGCTCAGCATCAGATCAAAGTTGGCATGGGCAGCCTGACGATAGACCTCCGGTGTGTGAGACAACAAGATCGAGAACTCACCGCGGGGTATCGAGAGAGCGGCTTTTTCGATGCTGTCCACTCTGAAGAAATGTGCATCGTCGATTCCCGCCAGATAAATCCGTTGGTCCTTGCGAACGATTGTTTCGCATTCATTGAGCAGCACGCGAATGCCCATGGCTTCGAGCCCGGGAACCATCTGAATCGTATCGTGGTTGCCGAGCACGGCATAGATTGGCTGTTTCAGATGAGTTCCCACTCGCGCGACACCATCCAGCGCGGGCTGGAACGGCCCAAAAGTCCGACCCCGATAATCGCCAGTTAGGACACACACATCGTACTGCATGGTGCCAACCAGCTCGATGAGTCTGTTCATGGCAACTTCATTCATATCCACGTGAAGGTCGCTAATGTGGAGGATGGTGAAGCCCTCAAAGAGGGGCGGTAATGTCTTGAACCTCATGTCGTTTCGTTTGACGAGAATGCGTTCTGCATTCTGTCGTGCACGCCAATAGAGCCCCGTTGCCTTCAGAACATTTCGAATGATCCACTCGGCCCAAGATGAGTTTTCAAGGTGAAAGAATGTGAGGCCCTGACCAAATACCTGAGCTTCGTGATCTCGCTCAATCCCCAATCGCTGCCGGGCATGGAACGGCCCGAGACGGATCTCGAGTTTGCGCAGAATGTCTTCGTCCACCAGCTAGCCCTCTTGAACGGCCTTCGGGTAGATATAGCGTATTCTCATGAGGCCAAGGTCAACCCGACAGTGGCTAATTCCCACGCTTCCACTGAATGTCGCGTTGGGTCATTTGACTCGTGCACCGCAACAAACTGCATCGCTATTCGATCACGTCGGCGCAGCCGAGCAGCGACAGCGGCGGCGATAATCCGAGCGCCTTCGCCGTCTTCAGGTTGATGGATCAGCTCGACCGTGGTGCCTTGGATGACCGGCGCAAGACGTTCCACTGAAAGGCGCTCACAATAGTCAATAGGAGATCGAACTAACGTCGGATGCAACTATAAGCTAAGCTGAAGAAATGCAACTTCTGCATATTCTGCAATTATTGGTTTTAATGACGTTGGCGAACGGCACACCGATCGTTGCGAAGAAGATTTTTGGCCCACGTTTTTCCTTTCCGCTGGATGCCGGCACCATATTTTTTGATGGGCGGCCGTTGTTTGGGCCATCGAAAACCATCCGCGGTATTTTGATTTCAGTCCTCATCACGACAGCAAGCGCGCCGCTTATCGGTCTGGATCTGACGATCGGTGCAATCGTAGCGGGCGCGGCTATGGCGGGCGATTTGTTCTCCAGTTTCGTGAAGCGCCGCCTAAACTCTCCGCCGAGCAGCCAGGCACTCGGGCTCGATCAGGTTCCCGAATCCCTATTTCCGATGCTGGCATGCCGCGACGCACTTTCATTGACGATCGCAGACATAGCGCTTGGCGTCGGGATCTTTTTTATTGGCGCGCTAATTCTGTCTCGTTTTCTATTCCGGGCCCACCTGCGCGACGAACCATATTAGCCCGCCGTTAGCCCGAACGAAGGCAGTGCAGGGTGATTTCTGGTGGACAGTTGAGACGAACAGGAACGACGCTCGATCCAGCACCCACAGAGGTGTAGCCAGCCATGTCGTGATACTGCCAAGCTCCCACCCCCATCCGTCGAGGCAATACTGCATCAAGTATGATCGGAATAGATCCTGGCAGACAGATCTGCCCACCGTGCGTATGCCCGCTCAGCAACAAATTAAAATCGGCATGAGCCGCCTGACGATAGATCTCCGGTGTGTGTGACAATAAGATGGAGAACTCGCCATACGGTATCTGCAACGCGGCCTTTTCGATATCGTCGGCCTTGAAGCCGCGGGCGTCATCGATTCCGGCTAGATAGATTTGCTGATCGCCGCGCACGATCACCTCGCTCTCGTTGAGCAGCATACGTATTCCCATGGCTTCCAGCCCCGGAACCATTTGGATGGTATCGTGGTCGCCCAGAACCCCATAAACGGGCTCCTTTAGATGAGCTCGCACTCGTGCGACGCCGTTCAAGGTTGCCTCGAACGGTCCAAAATTCTTCCCCCGATAGTCGCCGGTTAGAACACATAGATCGTAGCGCATGTCGCCGACGAGTTCGATCAGGCGCTGCATGGCAGCTTCATTCATGTCCACATGCATGTCGCTAAGGTGGAGTATGGTGAAGCCGTCGAAAAGCGGTGGCAACTCCTTGAACATAACATCATTGCGCTTGACGAGAATGCTTCCTGTATTTCGGCGTCCGCGCCAGTAGAGACCGGTCAGCTTAAGTGCATTTCGAATGACAGAATGGACAGGATACCAGTTCTCTATGTGAAAGGAGAGGAGGCCCTGGCCGAAGATTTGTGCCTCGTGGTCCGTCTCGATGCCCAATCGCTGTCTCGCATGGAGCGGTCCGAGACGCCCCTCCAATTTGCGCAAGATATCTTCGTCCATGGAACAACTTCCTCCGAAATCGGCTCGACCTTCCATGGGAGCACCAGGCCCTGCCAGACTCTTCAGAGTATTCCTTTTCGGCCGACTGCCTGGGAGCACGAAGTCCTGGAAGATTTTCCGGTTTTTCTCATCAACCTGTTGGGCGTAGTGGAAAGTCGCTACGAGCTTGATGTCGCATTTGGGTCAAAAGGCGAAATACTCGCTAAGAGCAGATGTTTTCCGCTTTGCCCCCGAAAGCGGACTCAAGTCGGACATCGCGCCATGTCCGAAAAGTGCCACAACTGGACTCATGCACCGCAGCAAAAGGCTTCCTTATTCAATCACCTTGTCGGCGCGGGCGAGCAGCGACGGGGAAAATTCGAGCCCTAGACGAATGTGTCTAAATCTATTCGCAGTCGTTCTCGCTCGAAGCGAGAAAGCGCGACCAGGCTGAGCGACCAGAGAAACCCCCACAGCCTGACGAGCCCGAGCGCCGAATAAAAAAGCCCCGGACGATGCCGGGGCTTTTCGTACTGCTAACCTTAGACGGAGATCAGTACCTCACGGGAGCGCCACTCCAGTTGAAGCGATAGACCAGCGACGTGCTGATGGTCTGCACCCAAGGCTTGAAGGTAACTGCGGTAGCTGGCAATGCGGTCCCGATCTCCGGAAGCGTAATGCGGTCATAGAAGGCCGAGCGGTACTCCGTCTTCATAAACCACCCAGGCGACGCAATGCCAAAGTAGTTCAGGCTGTTTTCAAAACCGCCGCCAACGAACCAGCCATTACGAGTGAATGAACCCGTGGTAGCTATAAAGGGGCCGCCACCGAGGTCTGTCAAAGTGGTACCCGACCACTGGGAACCGCTATAACCGGCGTTGACGTAGGAATTGACATTCGGCGCGACGAGGTAACCTAGTCTCACACCCGCTGCGTAGCTAGTGCGAAGCTTTTCGCGGCCCTCAACGAAATTAAATGGGTCCGATTGCGAACCGCGGATTTCGCCGAATTGACCGTCTCCAAATATGCCGAACACCCATGATGGGCTGATCTGCCAGTC
>DATNNZ010000183.1:0-2798 GCA_035601575.1 Chthoniobacterales bacterium | reverse complement strand
CTTCTGGAGCGTTTCCCGCGCGCAAGGGCGGTCGCGACACCCCAGGTCGTCAAGGCCATGCATGAGCATCTGTCACCCGACAGGATCGAGAACTTCTGGCGACGGCTTTTCCCGGGCGAGATTCCGGATCGCTTGTTGGTTGCCGAAACGCTGGAAGACGAAGAGCTAGAGCTGGAGGGGCACAAGCTCGTCGCGGTGAACGCGGGGCGGACCGATACGGCTCACTCCACTTGTTTGCACGTCCCGTCGATCGGACTGATCGTTGGCGGGGACGCCGTCTACAACGGAATTCATCCCTACCTCGGCGAGACCGACCCACCGAGCCGGCTTGAGTGGATCTCCACGCTCGACAAGCTTGAGGCCCTGAAACCGAAAGCGGTGGTCGCCGGGCACAAAGTGCCGGAAAACGACGATGATCCCCGCATCATTGGCGAGACCCGGCAATACCTTCGCGATTTCGACCGCCTGAACGAAGCAACTGCGAACGCGCGCGAGCTCTATGACGCAATGCTCGAACTCTATCCAGACCGCGTCAATCCGGGCTCGCTCTGGGGCGCAGTCAAAACCGCCAAGAATCAGCCATAGGGTCGTCCACCATCGCTATTGGACCTTCGTCCAATAGGCGCAGCCACGTAAACGGGAGAGTTGGTCGACCCGGATGCACTCATAGGCTCATAAGGAACCTCTAGTGTCGATTTCAGTTAATTCGTAGACCAAATGATTTTCAGCCACATCATTCTTCAATTAAATCGAGACTGAACGCGGTGTTTTCGATTAAATCGTGCACTGTTTGGTCTCTTCCATAAGCAATGAATCACGGACAGTCTTAAAACCGGACAATCGCCGACCAGCGGCCTGATGACACCGTTCGGCAGACAATCCCCTTCCCAACTCGGCCTGGGCAGCGCGGTGTTAAGAACGGGGATTTTTTCATTTAAATCTGCGACCAAATTGGGGCCACAAATGGTCTACGAATTAACTGAAAAGTCCACGATTTAACTGAAATTTTGTTTTTCAATTAAGTCGTAGATTCCGAGTAGAGACAAGGGCCGCTCAGTCTACGAATTAATTGAAAACGACAATTCACAAGGCGCTCACCGAGCGTCTCGCGGCTGATCCTTGGAACGCCTTACCGTACTTTATATTCCGTTTCGTGTGCGGACCCCAAAAAGATCCCCTTTCTTAACACGATAAAACGCATTCTCATGTTTAAGTAGGGGTGAAAAATGGACCTTGTTCCGCTCAAAAAAAGCAATCTTACGCGCGCCCAATTCGAGCAGCTCTCCGATGTTCCTCCGGGGGATGACTGTATTCGCGATCTGGGCCACATCCGGTCATTCAGATGCGTCCTCCAAGACACCTACGCGTACTCAACCCCATGGAGTGGGATAACGTCGCGCTCTAAGGCCAGTACATCCTCGATCGGAAGCTCGTCCGCAGGCGCCGGCGCTCCATGAAGGGTTCCCTTAGCGTATAAAATTACACGAATCTGCCTAGTACCCTAATATCGACCTCAGTTCTTCGATGGTCGCCTTGCAATTGGTCACAAAACGTTCTGTGTCCGCGGCCTTCATCTTGCCGTCTGGGTTGTTCTTAGCTTTTTGGAGCGCTGCGGCCAACCCGTACGCTGCAATCATAATATTCTGCGAGTTCAGCTGGAATGTTAGGAAGTTAACCGCCTGCTTCAGTTCGCTGTCAGTGCTCTCGACCGGCCTAAAACCCAGAACTTCGGCCGTCTCTACAAGATTTTCTTGGACGATGATCCAACTTTTCTCAGCCCTATGCAGACCGCCTTCGCTTACGTCCTTTGCTAGCTGGGCAAGAGTCTCGAGATCCTCACGCATATCGTCCCGGAGCTCTCTTACCCTTGCTGGATCGGTCAAACTGAATCCTATTCGCGCCGAAGTCTTGGAGGTAATCTGCATCGGGATGCGGACAACTTGTTCTCCTCCCTCCTTCGCCTCTTTGGAGATCGCTTGTTCTACGTTTCCTAGATCCGCCCTAATGCTGCTTTCGTGAAGCCAATTCCAGGCGGCATTTGGTAAGAAACCGGCGAAATGATCGAGATCGACGGCAATCCCCAGAAAAAGGGATGGGAGTGAGTGCTTAACTAGCAACTTCTGAACTAGCTCTGCCAGCGGCCCTTCGTCCAGGTCGGTGCCGAGTATATAAGCATTGGTGACGTAATGGAGCCATGTCGATACCCTTGGATCAGTTGTGAGATCGTCATGGAAGGCCTTGTAGGATTTCCTCGGATCTCTTTCGAAGAGCAGTAAATAAAACTTCATAAAAGAGGCCTGCGTGGCAGTTCCTTAATTGGCTTCTTTAGGGTGCGAGGTTCGGATTCCAATTCCCTTGCCTCAATCTGCCTTTGTTCGGATCCCATCGGCTCTCTCTCAATTTGACGCATCCTTTGTACGTGTCGCTCAGATCGACAAAAATCTGGTTGGGTGAAAGCCTTAACAACAAACAGGATCCCGAAAATTGCCAACAGGAATCCCACCACACAAATAGCGAATATCTCAATTAGCAGATTACCGGGGAAACCGAATAATAGTATCAGGGCAAAGCCGAAGGATATGATCAAACAGACAAGAAGTGGTCGGAAACCGCTGCTTCGCTCAGTCTTCGAAAACCAATCTTGTGTCACTTTGAGCCAATCGAGCGGATTTAGCGGATTTGACATTGTGGAAAACGGGAAAGAATAATCGCCCGACTGAACGGGCTGGAAAAGTGAAATAGGGTGTTGGAAGAACTCTGACAAAAAGTGGTGGTTTATCGCTGACTGTCATTGTCCC
>DATNNZ010000182.1:0-5299 GCA_035601575.1 Chthoniobacterales bacterium | reverse complement strand
GCGATGGACAACGATCTGACGTTGAAGGACGCTGCACTGAAACTCGGCTTCGTAACAGAAGAGGAGTTCGACCGCGTCGTCGATCCTGCCAAAATGGTGAAGCCGTATGTGGCGAGCAGCAACTAAGGGTCAGTTATCAGTTAGCGGTTGGCGGTTTGTAGCGTGAAATGGTAATCGTTCGGCTGAGCTCATGACTTTAGCAAGCTCAGTCGAACCATCCTTGGTGATCGCTAACAACCGATCTGCGTTCTGGGGTTCTCGATTCGAGCACAGTTTGCCCGCGATAGTCCGCTACGTGGGCTGAAATGGCATAGGCAGGACAGCGGCGGGAGAGGACGAGAACATATCCAAGTTCGGGGGAGAAAAACGGACAATATATTTATGGTAGGGGGATCGCAACTTGTAAGTCTTTTCGCAGGAGCACTAAATCGACCGGAACTCCGGTTCTCCGAAGTGTTAGTGCCTTGGATCATGATAGTTGGTGCGCTGGGCTTCCTAACGGCGTGGCTGGTTGTGGCGATTATGGAACACACCGGTCTGTCTCGCTATGTCTGGCATCTTCCACTTTTCTTCGTCGGGCTGGTCGTTCTATTTAGCTCGCTGCTTGGAATGGTGTGCTTTCCATGAAGGCAAGGCTGTTCAGTTATCTAATCACGGTGATCATTGTTGGCCTGGCGCTCTGGGCAGCTGTCTCTCTCTATATTCGATACATCGAGCATCCCTGGACCCGAGATGGCCAGGTCCGGGCGAATATCGTCGGTATCGCTCCTCGGGTTTCTGGGCCGATCATTCACGTTGCGGTCCATGATAACCAACAACTGCGCAAGGGAGATCTGCTTTTCGAGATCGACCCGTCCGATTTTCAAGCCCAGGTCGACATTGCCGCCGGCCAGGTTCAGAATGATGAAGCGACTCTGAAACAGCAGCAGCAAAATCTACAGCGGCAGACCGACCTTTATAGAAATCACGTCACCGCCCGCCAGGATTTTCAAAACGCCCAGGACAGCTCGGCCGCCGCTCTGGCGCAGCTTGCCTCGGCCAAAGCAAATCTCGAATTGGCGAGATTAAACCTTGGCTACACCAAAGTCTTTGCCCCGGTCGACGGCTATGTCACCAACATGAATACGAGCGACGGAACCTATGTCACTGCTGGCGTACAGCTGATGGCCCTGGTAGACACAAGCTCGTTTTGGATTGCAGGCTATTTCAAAGAAACCCAATTGCCACACATCCAGGTCGGCCAAAAAGCGATTGTTGCCGTGATGGGCCACGAAAACCAGCCATTTCAGGGGGTGGTTCGCAGCGTTGGATGGGGTGTCTTTGTGCAGGACGGATCGGGCAGCACTAGCACCGCTTTATTGCCCTCAGTCAGTCAAACAATCGATTGGGTTCGCCTTCCACAGCGCTTCCCAGTCCGCATCCAGGTTCTGGACAACAGCGCGGTGCCATTGCGGATTGGTCAAACCGTTTCGGTTGCAATAACACCCGAAGTTGAGCTTCCCGGAGCAACTAAGCTCTCGGACAGATAGCGTTGCACCGGATGGTTTCAATTGCGATTGCTTTCTGATTATGTCTTCCCGGGCTATTTCGATGGCAACGCTGCGGCAGCGGGCGCAGCAAGATCTGTTTGCTGACTTAAGAGTACGATATGGGATCAAGATGGGTCTCGCGGGTTTGCTCGCCTTGTTTTGCACTCAGGTCTTGCGATTGCCGCATGACAACTGGGCGATACTTACCGTTGTCGTATTGATGAGCGCACAGTTCGTGGGTTCGATTGCGTTTAAAGCAATCATGCGAGTGATCGGAACGATCGCAGGAGCGTTCGTGGGAGTCTGGTTGGTCGGCGACTATACTTCTACGCCAGCGATCTTTTTGCCGGTCCTTTTCCTGGTCATGGCTTTTACCAGTTACAAGTTCGGCCAACTCGGAGCACGCCAGGTTCCATATGCTTATTATTTGCTCGGTTTCACCGCGCTTACCATCGCTACCGATGGGGTCACGGATCCGGCACAGGCGTGGCAGATCGGCCTCGACCGAACCGAGGAGATTTTAGTCGGAATTATGAGCTCGCTTCTGGTAATGAGCATCCTTTGGCCCCGTTACGCACGGGAAGAGTTTATCGAAGCAGGGCGTGCCGCACTGAAAACGGTTAACCAACTCGTATCGGCGCATGGGCAAGCCTCAATCGAGCCTGCAAATGCTCACAGCGAGACAGCGACCGGAGGGCGCGCGTACTCGCGCGCAGAAATTCACGATACTTTCGATCAGCAATTATCCGTTTTAAGAAATTTGCAGCAGGCAGGAGCGCGCGAGAGCACGTTCTTTTCCGCTCGTCTTTCCAACTACAACGCTTTCCTGGTGTCCCTGATCAACCTGTTTCACGCGGGACTCTATTTAAGCCGGCATCGAGTAGAGCCGTGGTTCCTCGATCACATGCGCCAGGAAACGGAATCGCTGCTGACTGCAATCTCCGACGAGTTCAACATCTTGACCACCGCCCGTTCTCCAAACGAAAAATTGCACTCCAGTCGTCTAAATGAAGCGTTTGCTGCTTTTCAGGAGAAGGTGAATAAAACCCGAGACGAGGGTGTTTTGATCACAGCGCCGCTCCAAACCGCAATTGCCTTTGCCGGACATTTCGCCGCCATACGTTCGGTGTGCGATGAACTGAATAATATCCGCAGCGCGATGGAGGGTTTACCGCGTTTCGGCCAGCCACTGCCTGACGCTAAGCCGCACTGGGATTTTCTACCCACTATCGACTGGTTTTGGGTAAAGGTTGGGGTGAAAGGCGGCTTAGCTGCCGTGATCGCAGTCCTTCTCCTGAAGTGGATCAATCCGCCCGGGTCGGCTTCAATTCCGCCTATGGCGTGGATCCTCACCATTTTTGGACGGTCATTTCTGCAAGCTGGTGGGACCGGTGATTTGCGAGCTTTTCAAAATGGATTCCTCAAGGCTCTTACTCTTGTCGGCTGCGTGCTCTTGCTTATTCTCACCACGCCATTTTTAGCGGGTTATGCCGTCATGAACTTGGTGTTGTTCCTCATTCTGTTCATATTTGGATTCCTCACCGCTCGAAGCCCCGGCATTAACTCGTGGATGCTAGTTGGGTTCTTAACTATAAGCGTCTTCGTCGGGCTCAATCCGCAAGTGCCGGTACCGTCGCAGACTATCATCGATACTTTTCTAGGTTTGGGGATCGGAATCGGGATCGGCACGGTGGTGGGCAGACTGATTTGGCCAGTCTTGCCGCAAAGACTGCTGCAAGATAATTTGCTCACGCTCTTCGCCCAGATCGGAGCGTTGCTGAGCGGAGATTCGCATCGGGAGAAAATTCAGACCCAACTGGCGATTTTACCAGTAGAGGCTTTACAGGCTGCTCGTCAAATTCGAATAGCCGGATGTGGGGAGGAAGAAAGGGCGAAGCTTGTCGCCCTGGTCCGCGCGCTACAAACGTTAATTACTCAGATCAGCCAGTTACTTTCTCGCCGAGACAGGTTGCCGGAAATCACGGAACAAACACTGAAGCCGCAATTCGAACGTTTAGAAATCGAGTTTAAGCAAATGCTGGATGCTTTCGCGGAGTGTTTTCGCCAGAACGATTGCCGTTTCCAGTTGCCGACGGTCCGCGGCGCCTTGACCGAAATGGATAACGCGATCCAACAGATTCGCGATCGTAACATGTTGGCCGGCCTGACGTTCGAAGCGCCTTTGCGGGTGCTCGATCTAGTCGAACGTTATCACGCAACTGCAGATGCTCTGGATGAGTGCGGCCGACTGCTCCGCACCCTACAGCTGCAGCGCTATCGGGGGGATTACGGTCTTTAGCAATTGGCGAATAGCGCACTTTAATGTCTGGTCGCGTGCTCGAGCGCGGGTTATCTCCAAAGAGCTATTCTGGATTACTCAGTTCAGTCGGACAAAAAACGTCTCTCTTTGAGCATAGAATTAAAATCCGCTAACCATATTCTTTGGCACGCAAGATCTGCTCGCCTCGGTGATGGAGCAGCAAGGCCAGTCAGCGGAAGAGGCTGCGGTGCGGATTTTGTTATTAGACATCGACGCAGTCAAAATAGTCAAGCCCTACATCGCAAATGCCAAGTAGCGTATGCTCAGCCGTAAGCCTTCTGCCGGACGAGCGAAAATTTAGTTTCCGACAAGAAAAAACTTCACTGAAAAAATGAGTGACAGAAATGAGCGGACAAATCCGCAACTTAACTGCACGTTGTCGGCCGGTCTCTGGGCGATTCTGCAGGAGCATTCTCGGAAGACCAACGAGCCTGTATCCCACATTGTTAGTCGAGCTCTCGCTGAATACCTTCAGGTGTCGCACAGCACGCTGTATCAGGTCTCGACCGCTACTGCCCTGGTCGAGGGCATCTACCAGGGTGCGGTACGAGTCCGAACATTGCGGGAACACGGCGACCTCGGATTAGGCACATTCGAGAATCTGGACGGCGAGATGGTGATCGTAGATGGGCGTTTCTTCCAAGCACGCAGCGACGGTTCAGTGACAGAGGTGGACGATAATGTTCTCGCCCCGTTCGCGGTGATCACGCGCTTCGCACCGGATCCAGCGATCGTCATGCAGCAGTGTCCTGACCTCAGCCATTTGCTCGCCCAATTCGATCAACTCCGGCATTCCGATAACTTCTTCTTTGCCCTGCGCGTGGAAGGACATTTCAGCTACGTACGAACGCGCGCGATGTGCAGGACCGAGGAAGGAGTGCCGCTAATCCAAGCGGCGGCAGTGCAACCGGAGTTTGAGTTCCACGATGTCTTGGGAACACTGGTTGGGTTTTGGACCCCGGAGTACGCGAAGACCCTGAACGTGCCAGGCTATCATCTGCATTTCCTGTCCGCGGATCATAAGAGTGGGGGCCATTTGCTTGAATGCAGCGGATTAAACTTACGGCTTCAAATTCAACGTGAGGGCGACTATCGCGTCGCGTTGCCGGAGACAGAGGACTTCGTGAAGGCGGACTTGCGGCGGGATCCGGGCGCGGATCTCGCGAAAGCAGAAGGAGCGAAGAAATGAATGCAGCAAATGTAGAAATAGAAGGAACAAAGTAATGGCAACGGTCGCAATGAAAAAAGACTCGCAAACCGGCGCAGAATTGCTTGTGAAGAGTTTGGAAAGCCAAGGAGTCGAATATGTCTTCGGCATTCCGGGTGCGAAGATTGACAAAGTGTTTGATATCTTGTCGGACTCGAAGATCAAGACAGTCGTCTGCCGGCACGAACAGAACGCCGCATTTATCGCCGGCGGTATCGGTCGCTTGACCGGGAAAGCAGGGGT
>DATNNZ010000181.1:0-14548 GCA_035601575.1 Chthoniobacterales bacterium | reverse complement strand
TCCCATTGCCACCAATTCTCGATGTAACCAATAGCCGCTGGCTCCGGCTTCGTAACAGCTGTGGATCTCCCAGCCCTCTTTGAGCTTTTTCTCCACCCAGCTCCCAAAAGCCTCGTGGCCCATTTTTCCGACGGCTTTGATCCGCCCAGCCTCTTCCTGCATCCCAACGGTCACCTGCCGATAATGCATATCCAGCCCTAACTTCAGCAGCCGACTGTTGTTCTGCTCGATACTTGCTTGGCTCTCGCCAATGCCCGATACTGATAGGTAGTTATTTTTCATAGAGCCGACAATTTAGCAGCGGGTGTTGCTAGTTGTCGGCTCATGTCATCTTTAGCCTGGGTAGCTCGCCCCAACGGTTATAGCCCTGTAGGGGCGGGAGATCGGTTCCGCAAACCGAAATAGTAACCAGAGGTGGTTTTGTGAGTAAACGACAAGAGGAATGCCGGCAAATTCCATCACCCTGAATCACGATGGCGACTGCGGTCTGTGGTTGGGCGGGTAAATTCCTTCGCTTGGCATCTGATGTCAGTGGCACAACCGGAACCTCAAGGGATCCGACGTCGTCTCGGTCTCACAGACCGGCCATCTCGAAGCCGCAGACTATGCCGGACCGCTACGGTTGGCTGCGCCAAGCCATTCAGATTCCGATCCCGGCGCTATCGGCGCTGTCGGCGTTCCGGCGTTTTCCAAATGCTCCTGGAATAAAAGTCCAAACCAGTACTCTTTATTGAGTAGATCGAAATATGAGAATATCGGTTTTATTCTTTGCAATCGCATTGATTGCTCCCGGGATCGTCTGGGGCCAAAGTTCAACGGATATGTCAAAACCCTCTCAAGAAGAACTCAAGAAAAAGCTGACTCCTGAACAGTATTATGTGACGCAGCAATGCGGGACGGAACCCGCTTTTCACAATGCCTACTGGAACAATCACGCCGACGGAATCTACGTCGATGTCATTACCGGTGTGCCGCTGTTCAGCTCTAAAGACAAGTTTGAATCCGGTAGTGGTTGGCCCAGCTTCACCAAGCCGATCAAGGAGGGCGCAGTGCAAAAAAAGGAAGATACTTCTCACGGCATGGTCCGTGATGAGGTGGTTTCGGCGGCGAGCAACGCACATTTGGGTCACGTCTTCGATGATGGTCCGCAACCGACCGGTCTGCGCTATTGCATGAATTCCGCCGCACTCCGGTTCATCCCGGTCGATAAGTTGCAGGCGGAGGGCTATGGCGAATACCTGAAGCTCTTCAAGTAAATCAGATCCTATTTACGACTATGCGTGGTTGGTGGACATTTCTTCTGGTCGCTTGCCTTGGAGGCCGGGCGGTTACATCGTTGGCAGATATGAACCGAGCTCAAGGTCAAACGGAAACGGCGGTTTTTGGCGGAGGTTGCTTCTGGTGCCTGGACGCACAGTTCCGGCTGATCCCTGGAGTGGAGAAGGTGACTTCCGGATATGCTGGAGGAAAGACATCGAATCCGACCTACGAACAAGTGTGTACCGACCAGACTGGCCATGCCGAAGTGATCCAGGTCGAATTCGATCCTGCAAAGGTCAGTTACGAAGATTTGCTCAGGAAATTCTTCAAAGCGCATGATCCGACGACACTGAATCGTCAAGGCCCAGATGTTGGTACTCAGTATCGATCGATTATTCTCTATACCAACGCTGCCCAGAAGGCGGCTGCTGAGAAGGTGAAGGCAGAGGTGCAGTCAGAGTGGCCGCATCCCATCGTTACGGAGATCGTTCCGCTGACGCACTTTTATGCGGCGGAAGATTACCATCAGGATTATTTCTCGAAGAATCCGACTCAGGGCTATTGCCGATTGGTGGTAGCACCGAAAGTTGAGAAGTTCGAAAAACTGCTGGAGAAAGAAAAAGCGCAGTCAAAGAATTAGAGATTTAGAATCTAGGATCCAGAAGACAGTGCGTGTGGCTCGGATGGTGCGCCGCTTCCGACTTCAAGTGCATTCTTCAATTTAGACAAAAGGCTTCGTCGGACAGGTGCGGCGCCCGTGGAATGGCAGAGCGCGCACCGAGGAGTCGAGCCCAGGGAAGCACAGTTTTCCGATATGTCCCGTTCGGGACGTATTGCTTTTCTGAATGCTCACTGAGCACTCCCTCCTAGGCTGCTTTCGGCCTGCCGACTCCAATTCTTTACAAATCTTTCGTCGCTCTCGACCGGCGAAACGATAACATTGGGGCGCGAACCGAAAGCCGTTGCTTTCGGTTCCTCGTTTTCGATGCTCTAACGGACTATGAAGACCAAAGTGCGAGGCTGTTCCTTTGCGACTGCTGCCTGTTTTATTTTTTACTTCTCGACGTTTCCTATGTTGGGCGACGATCGGGAACCGGGAGCGGAATCAGAGGTTTTGCCGACTGGGCAGACTATCTCGCCGTTGGCCGCACCGGGCGCGCATCTCGATTGGCTGAATCCAGGACTCGCGGATTTCCCAACTTTCGTCGCGGGCGGCGGAATAACCACGGCGGTTAGCCCGGATCAACAGACGTTGTTGGCCTTAACCAATGGATACAATCTTTTGGGAGAAAAGGGCAAGAAACGAAGAGATGTCGGCCAGTACGTTTTTGTTTTTAACATCGCCGGAGCCACACCGGTGCAGAAGCAGGTATTGCCGGTCCCGAACACCTTTGCCGGCATTGCTTTCGATCCAGACGGGAAGAGGTTTTATGTTGGAGGTGGAAAGGATGACAACATCCACACGTTTACCTTGCAAGCTGACGGTTCCTGGAGCGAAACCGGTTCCCCAATCGCCCTGGGTCACAATGCCGGTAACGGTCTTGGATTGAAAAGATCTGAACCGATCCCGGTTACAGCTGGAATCGCAGTGACGGAAGACGGAAAAACTCTGGTGGTTGCGAATTTCTGCAACGATTCCATTTCGATCATCGATCTGTTATCCGAAAGCGTGACGAAGGAGTTAGATTTGCGCCCCGGTAAATTGGACACAAACAGAGCAGGCACGCCGGGCGGTGAGTATCCGTTTTGGGTGGCGCTGAGAGGGAATGACACTGCCTACGTTTCCAGCATTCGAGATCGCGAGATCGTTGTGATTCATTTGGGTGATAAGCCTAATGTTGTGGCTCGGATCAAGACGGCGGGTAATCCAAACCATTTGTTGCTCGACCGCGCCGGTAAATATTTGTACGCATCGGCGGATAACAGTGACAGTGTTGACATCATAGACACTGGCCGGAACGCGATCATCAAATCGATTAAGACGGTAGCTACTAACGACGTGCTTACCGAGGGTCTCTGGGATCTGCATGGGGACAGCCCAAATAGCTTGGCTCTATCTCCTGATGAACACGTTTTGTATGTCACGAATGGAGGGTTGAACTCGGTCGCCGTGATTCAGGGCGTTCCGCTGCAGCCAAGGGTGATGGGATTGATCCCGACTGGTTTTTATCCGCATTCCATTTCGATGAGTGGAGACGGTCAGCGTTTGTACATTCTTCACGGAAAGAGTCGCACCGGTCCGAATGGCGGGAAACAAGTGGCCCAACGCCACTACGTCGAAGAAATGTTGAAATCTTCGTTGCTGACCATTCCAGTGCCCGATGCTCGAGCACTGACCGATCTAACTCGACGGGTGGCGGAAAATGATTTGCTTACGGTTAAACCGCGTCCGGCGGATCAACAACTCATCGTCCAGCTCCGGCGAAAGATTAAGCACGTCGTCTATATTATTAAGGAAAACCGGACCTACGATCAAATTTTAGGAGATCTCGACCGGGGGAACGGCGATGCCACTCTGGCCGAATTCGGAAGCCAGGTGACTCCGAATTTTCACCACCTGGCCAGTCAATTTGTGTGCCTCGACAACTTTTATGATTCCGGTGATGTCAGCGCGAACGGCTGGCCCTGGAGTACCTCCGGACGGGAAAGCGATATTGGCGTCAAATCAGTCGGACTAGAATATTCCGATCGCGGAACGACCTATGACTACGAGGGGACCAACCGAAACATCAATGTAGGGCTTAGCTCGCTGGCTGCTCGAGTCGCCGCTAACCCGGTCACGCCAGAGGATCCCAACCTGTTGCCCGGAACCGCCGATGTGGCTGCTCCAGATGGACCGGGAGGGAGCGAACCTGGGCGAGGGTATATTTGGAATGCGGTTCTACGCGGAGGTAAAACGGTGCGCAACTACGGTTGCTTCCTCGACCTCAGTCGCTATTTTCTTCCGCCGCCCGATAACATTCCACTGGAACGTCATCCTTTTGCAAAGAAGCTGGTGGTCGCTTATCCGACTAAGGGAGAACTGTTCGATGCGACCGACGTTTACTATCGCGGATTCGATCAGGCGTTTCCTGATTACTGGCGCGAAACGGAATGGGAGCGTGAGTTCGATGAATTCGTAAAGAACAACTACCTGCCTTCGCTAAGCCTGGTGCGATTGGGCAGCGATCATACAGGCCGATTTGAGACCGCGATCGATGAAGTGAACACACCGGAGCGGCAACAGGCTGACAACGATTACGCCGTCGGAAAATTAGTAGAGAAGATTGCGAACAGTCGTTACAAATCCGACACGCTTATTTTCATTCTGGAGGATGACGCCCAGTCCGGTGAAGATCACGTCGATGCTCATCGGTCCACGGCCTATGTGGTTGGTCCATATGTGAAGCAAGGTAAAGTGGTATCGGAGTTTTATACTACAGTCAGCATGCTTCGAACGATCGAAGACCTGCTTGCATTAGAGCACCTGAATCTGCACACCGCGACGGCGCGACCGATGGCGGAAGTTTTTGATCTGAACCAAAAGGATTGGAATTTCCAGGCGGAACCATCGAGTTACCTGGCCGACACGAAGCTTCCGGTTGCGAAGAAGCAGGGCGCCATTCTTCATTCCACTCACGATGCTGCTTATTGGGCGGAAAAGACCAAACAGTTTGATTTCACGAAGGAAGATAACCTAAGCGATCCCGAGGCATTTAACCGTATCATTTGGGCGGGGTTGAAAGGGGACGCCGAGTATCCGGCCGAGCGATCAGGGAAAAATCTCAGGAACAATCGGCCCAACAATGGGTAGGGCGAAACAGTTCGGCAGGAAGATTCGTGATTGGTCTATAGGGTAAACGCCGGACGGTAAGCCGTTGCATAGCGGTATGATTTGGCTCACACATCCTCTCGCTGTCGCTCGCCGATGTGTATCGCCCTACCTTTCCGGCGTGTTTCGCCCTACCGTCCCTGGGGCGCATCCATCGCTAACTTTTAATGCCTTCAATCTCGTGTAACGTACGCGCTCCATGCTCACGATCTCGCAACTCACCAAGTCGTTTGGCGCGAGAACACTGTTTTCGGATGTCTCGCTTCAGGTGAACCGTGGAAACCGGATCGGTCTGATTGGGCCGAACGGAGCAGGTAAATCGACGCTATTTTCACTTATCCTTGGCCACGATTCGCCGGATGAGGGCGCCATTGTGCTCCAGAAAGGTGCGCGCGCCGGGTATCTACCGCAAGAAAGCGTGCCCGCGGGCAAAGAGACAATTCTGGAGCTCGCATTGTTGGGAGGTTCGCTAAACTCGAGTGCAGCGGAAATCGTGGATGACCTTGATGTTGATCATCAACGGGAGGCGAAGGCCAAAAGAATCCTAAGCGGACTGGCCTTTCGCGAGCGCGACTTTGCCCGACCCGCTTCGGAATTTAGCGGTGGCTGGATTAGCAGAGCGCATCTCGCTCGGTTGCTTGTGGCGGAGCCGGATCTTCTGTTGTTGGACGAGCCAACCAACCATCTTGATCTCCAGTCGGTTGGTTGGCTGCAAAGTTATCTTCGAGAATACACCGGTGCCATCGTCTTGGTTTCGCACGATCGCGCCTTCCTTAATGCGCTTGTAGAAAAAATCGTGGAGTTCGACCGGGGAAAACTGGTCCACTACCAGGGCGACTACGAGGCGTACTTGACACAGAGAGCCGCGCGTCGTGATCAACAACTGGCCGCATTCAAAAATCAACAACGCGAGATAGCGAAGCTGCAGACATTTATTGATCGGTTCGGCGCGAAGAACACCAAAGCAGCTCAAGCTCAAAGTAAGCGCAAACAGATCGAGCGAATGGAAAAAATTGAGGCGCCGGAACCGGAGATGGCTTCCGTCCATTTTCGTTTTCCGCAACCTGCTCGTAGCGGCGCTCGAGTGCTTCAGGTGAAGCAGCTCCAACACGCTTATGGCGAGATATTGGTCTATCGCGATCTGAATCTAACGGTTGAACGCGGACAGAGGACTGTGCTGGTCGGGCCGAATGGAGCCGGAAAATCCACGCTCCTCAAGTTGCTGGCCGGAGTGTTGCCGGTTCAAAGAGGCGAGAGGAGATTGGGAATAAACGTAGAGCTGGGCTATTTCTCTCAACATCGAGCCGAGATGTTTGATCTGCGCCGGACAGTGCTGGTTGAAGCTTTGGCTATGGCGAATCCGCCAGGTGAACAAATCGTTCGCTCTATCCTCGGCGCCTTTCTCTTCCGGGGAGACGATGTGTTTAAACCAGTATCCGTATTGAGCGGCGGCGAGAAGAGTCGATTGGCGCTAGCCAAACTTCTGCTTGCTCCGCCGAACCTGCTGTTGATGGACGAGCCGACGACCCATTTGGATATGCGCAGCATTGAAGCGCTGGTCGGCGCCCTGCGTCAATATGAAGGGTCGTTGCTGTTTATCAGTCACGACGTTTATTTTATTCGTCAGATTGCAACCTCGGTACTTCGGGTTCAGGACGGAGAGGTCACTCTATTTCCGGGCGATTACGACTATTATTTGGATAAGTCCGCGCGAGATGCGGCGGTGCTGGCTGGAACCGTGGATTCTGGTAATACGAATTCGGAATCGCGTTCGGTTGGTAGCAAGAACGGTAAGGAACGTAAACGGCGTGAAGCCGAAGAACGCCAGGCCAAATATCAGCTTCGGCAGGAGTGGCAAAGTCGTTTGTCCGAAATCGAGAAACGGATCGTAGCGCTTGAGCGCAGACAGAACGAATTGGTGAGCACTCTCGAAAGCCAGAACGACGGAGATTCCGGAGCAAACGCCAGTCTGGAATTGAAGCAAGTGGCTGATGAGCTCGCTCAATTGTTGCCGGAATGGGAGCGGCTGGCGGCGCAGAGCGCTGATGCGAACGCCGAACGGTGATTGGTGAGAATTGATTGGTGATTGGTGAGAAGGGAGCAGTCGGTGTGGTCGCAAGGAGTCGGGGAATATCGGCGCGAAGCGCAGCACGGATTTTAGCCTGGGCTGCTAGGCCAACCGCCAACCGCTAATGTATCAACACCACGATCGACTTGGCATCGACTTGGTAATGCGAACCGATGATTCTTTCTTCCTCGCCAGGTTCACAAAAATCCTCAGGCGAACCCAAACTCGTATCGAGTACGCGATACCACGGCTTGGATAACCCATCGAAGATCATGAAGTTCAGCGGTGCGGGACAGGCATTGACCATAACATAGAGATCCTGGTCACTTAGACTGGTGCCTTTTAAGTAATAGGCAAAACTATGGGAGTGAAAACTAAGATCAGTCGTGGCGCCGACCCCACGCCAGCGGATATCGTCTCGCCAAAAATTGCTCCGGCAGATGCTCGGATGCGCCTTACGGAAAGCGATCATTCGCTTACAGAAGCGAAAGAATTCGGCGTTTCGCTCTAGCCGGCTCCAATCCAGCCAGGTAATCGGGTTATCCTGATTATAGGGATTGCTGTTTCCACGTTGCGTATGCAAAAACTCGTCTCCCGCAAAAAACATCGGGATGCCGTTAGCGAGCATGAGCAGGCAGAAGAGATTCTTTGCTTGCCGTTTGCGCAACGAGAGTGTCTCGTCGGTAAGCAGTTCGTCCCCTTCGGTCCCGCAGTTGAAACTATAGCTGTCAGCCGGTCCATCTGTATTCTCGTGCCCGTTTGCCTCGTTGTGGCGCTTTTCAAACGAAACCAGGTCATACAAAGTAGGGCCGTCATGTGAGATGACGTAATTGATGCTGTAAAACGGACGCCGAGCTTCTTCGATCCGGTCTGGAAATAGATCGTCGCTTCCGTATAGGCGCTGCATTACTTTGGGCACCATTCCTGGATCGCCACGTGCGAATCGGCGTACGTCGTCCCGAAACTGCCCGTTCCATTGGTGCCAAAACATTCCGGGAAAGCCGGTTCCCAGTTGGTACGCACCTCCCGCGTCCCAGGGCTCGGCGATGAGGCGCACCTGCCGCAGCACCGGGTCGGTGCGCATCGCTGAAAGTAACGGAGGATCTTCGGAGTCGATACCACCATCTTCCCGGCGGGTCAGAATGGTAGCGAGATCAAATCGAAATCCGTCCACACCCATCTCCGTTACCCAGTAACGCAGGCTGTCGAGGATCAGACTGCGGATGAAAGGATTGGTCGGGTTGAGTGTGTTGCCGGTGCCGGAGAAATTTGCGTACGGATGAGTCGGATCTGACGTCATCAAGTAAAAACCGGCATTATCAATCCCTTTGAACGAGTAGGTGGGACCTAGATGGTCTGCCTCAGTAGTATGGTTGTAGACGACATCGAGGATGACTTCAATTCCGTGGGAGTGCAGAGCAGAAACCAGTTCTCTGAATTCTTCAACCGGCGCCTCAGGCTGAGAGGCATAGCCAAGGTGTGGACAGAAGAAATTGAGGGTCATGTATCCCCAGTAATTGCTTTCCTGTGGATCAAACTGGTGAACTGGCATCAGCTCGACAATAGTCACCCCGAGATCAACGAGGTACGGGATCTTCTCGATAATTCCGGCGAAAGTTCCTCGACGTTCGGCGGCGACCCCACTGCCGGGACTAGCGGTAAATCCCCGCACATGCATTTCGTAAATGATCGCATCCGAATAATGACGGGGCGGAGGAACAGAAGCCAGCTTATTGCTGGTTGCCCTCGGAGCTAGGACGCCGAGAGGTGACTGCCCTGCATTGCTACCTGGCTTTTGGGCGCGCTCGCGACTGAACTCAGGTGGGAAGAACAGCGCTTTCGCGTAGGGGTCTAGCAGGATTTTTTCGGGATCGAAAGCATGCCACTGGTTAGGCCCGCGCGGCGTCGGCCCATTGACCCGATAAGCATAGTAACGGGCTTGGGCGAGCGCAAGCTGTTGTCGGGGGAGACGGCAGTGCCACACGCGTTTGGTTTTGTGACTGAGCGGATCGAGACGCACCTCAAGTATCGCCCGCGCTGAATCCTCGGCGCTGTAGAAAAGCAGAGTGACTTCGCGTGCGTTCTGAGAGTAAAGCGCAAAATTGTATGCGTCTTCTTCCGCGACATAAGTAACGCCGAGCGGGTTGGGCGATCCCTCGATGGATGGCCAATTGATGGGCTTGGGTTTAGAAGCGTCCGGATTCACAGCTCAGTGGAAAAAGAACCCATTTCCTAACTCGCCAAGCGGCACACGGTCAATCCGCAATGCGGGCCCAGGCTACTTTCTTTCCGCTGGAGTTGGCCAACGCTCTTGGCGTTCATGTGACGCCGGATTGTGGCCGAAGACTGCAACGATCACGTACCAATTTCGCCCGGCTGAGATTACTGGGTCACGCGAATTGCGGCCGGTCCCGATTCTGCCATGCCAAATGTTTGCAGCACGAACGCAGTTTCCAGCGCGCGTTCTTTCAAGCGGTCGAAACGCCCGCTTTCACCCTGGTGTCCGGCGCCCATATTGGTATGGAGTAATAACCAGCGATTCTGGTTCTTTAATGTCCGCTGTTTAGCGACCCATTTGGCCGGTTCCCAATAGCTTACCCGCGGGTCGTTTAGTCCGGCTGTCACGAGAAGATTTGGATAAGCTCGATCCTTGACATTATCGTAGGGAGAATAGGACCGAATATAATCGTAGTACTGGCGGTCGGCTGGATTACCCCATTCCTCATACTCTGTCACCGTGAGGGGGAGGGATGGGTCAGACATAGTGTTTAGGATATCAACAAAAGGCACATCGGCGATCACGGTGGTGAAAAGATCCGGCCGCATATTCATCACACTGCCCATCAAGAGGCCGCCGGCGCTGCCGCCTTCAATGGCCAGCGCGTGTGGAGAGCCATACTTTTGTTCGAGAAGGTATTCCGCGCAGCGGATGAAATCAGTAAATGTATTTTTCTTCTTCAATAATTTGCCGTCTTCATACCAGGTTCTGCCGAACTCGCCCCCACCACGAATGTGGGCGATTGCAAAAACAAAGCCCCGATCCACCAAGCTGAGCCGAGTAGAGCTAAATTCCGCCTCTTCGCTAAGGCCATAGGCTCCGTAGCCGGTGAGAAAGATCGGTGCTGATCCGTTTTGCTGAAAGCCTTTCCGATAAAACAACGAAATCGGAATCTCGACGCCATCATCCGCCTTGGCATAGACTTGCTCTTCGGAATAGTCGTCTCGTTTGAAACCTCCGAGCACCGGCGTTTGTTTTCGGACCGTCTTGGTTTGGGCGACCATATCGTAGTCGATCACCGATTTTGGCGTAATGAGGGAACTGAACTCGAGTCGAACGACGTTGGATGCGAACTCCGGGTTCTCCCCAAGGTCAACATTGTAGGTCGGCTCGGCAAAATCGATCGCGTGCGTTTGACCGGTTTTAAGATCGTAGATGCGAACGACCGGTAGCCCTCGTCGGCGTTCCAGCACAACCAAATGGTCCTTAAATGCTTCAATTTCCGTGATGGCGATGTTCGGGTCGTAAGGGGCGAAGTCGGACCAATGCTCTTTTGCTGGTTGATCGACCGGAGTGGAAACAATCTTGAAATTCTTCGCGTTCAGGTTGGTCACCAGAAAGAAGCGGTCACCATGATGATCCACGTGATAGATCAACTCTTTTTCCCGGGGCTGGATCATGATGGGAGTCTCCTCCGGGCGATCGGCATGAATGAATCGGACCTCGGTAGCCAGTTTACTCTCAACCTCAAAAAAAATGAACTGGCGGCTGCGCGACTTCTCGATCGAAAGCTCAAAACGTTCATCTGATTCCTGCACGACGGTCGGGTCGGAGTTGACGTTACTGCCGAGCACGTGGCGCATTGCTTTGAAAGGGCGCTTGGCGGGATCGAGTACGTCGTAAAAAAACGAACGGCTATCAGCGGCCCAGGCAAACGAATACGAGGTGCCGGTAATGGTGTCGGGCAGCATCTCTCCGGTTTCCAGGTTCTTCACTCGAAGCGTGAAGACTTCGGCGCCGTCGGTATCCACGGAATAAGCCAGTAAACGATGATCAGGACTGACCGAGAGAACGCCAACGCTGAAATACTTCAGTCCTTGGGCCAGCACATTTTCGTCCAGAAGCACTTCTTCCGGGGCATTCAGATCGCCTTTCTTCCGGCAAAAGATCTCATACTGTTTTCCTGATTCGCTGCGCGCGTAGTAATAATAATCGTCAATCCGGTACGGGACCGAAAGATCCGTTTCCTGAATGCGTCCGCGCATCTCGCGATATAGTTTTTCCCGAAGTGCTTGCACCGGCTTGAGCATAAGATCGGCGTACCGATTTTCTGCTTCTAAATATTTGATCGTCTCCGGGTCCTTGTTGTCACGTAACCAGAAAAATGGATCCGTCCGGCTTTCTCCTTGTTGATTGATGAGGTGGGGATGTTGAGGCGCCTGCGGCGGAGTTGGAGCGGAAATGGAGAGTGAGACCTGCATACCTAGCGTGAAGAAGAGAATCGTTCGGCTGAGACTAAACATTGGTTTTTATGGTAGAAACCACTGAATGGACACGATAACAGGGCGGTCTGCATTCCTAACCACGAATGGACACGAATGCACACGAATAAGGGTGATTTTCATTCGCGTCCATTAGTGTTCATTCGTGGTTAGAAAAGTTTGTGTCCATTCGCGGTTAAAATTGCCGGAGAACCTCGACCTAGAAAGCGATTTTGGATTCCCGAACTCGAATCGACACGAATGGATACGAAGGAGGACTCTTCATTCGTGTCCATTAGTGTTCATTCGTGGTTAGAAAAGTTTGTGTCCATTCGCGGTTAAAATTGACGGGTGGCGAACTTTCGCACTAGACCGCTGGCGGTTCACTTGGCGGTGGCTGACCAGGTGCAGAAGGTCCCGTCGGCGGGTGATCGGGGGGAGCAGACAGATTTCGCGGTTCGCTTCGAGGAGCAACCGGCACCACGATCGATCCGCTGATCTTGTCGTGCCACGTTTGTCGCTGCGGATCAAAGAGGATCCAAAGAAAGCCCAATCCCAATGGCAACAGAGAGAGCAGACTGGCGAGCGCTCGCACTACCGCGGTGCCATAGTCGTTGACGAGGCTGCCGCCATCTAGTTTTTCGACGCGAAGATTCAGGACGATTTCGCCCAGGGTCGCGCTCCTCCAAACATACATACCGAAACGGTATAGTACCCAAGCCGGCACTAGAATGCGGGTTATCCCGGTAAATTGAAGCAGCGAGTACAGCACGATCAAGTCGATTAGATTTGCTCCGAGGCGTCGCCAAAAATCGGCCATATTCACTGCAGTAACCGTTGACCGGGTGTTAACCGGAGCCGATTCACGACTTGGCTCACTAGCCAAAGCTTTAGCGGGAGCATTCAGACGGGCAGTCGGAGTTGCGCGAGCTCGATCGACAACGTACAAACTGAAAGCGCCCAATCCTGCCAGGAAAACCAGACTTCCTGCCAAGAAACCGATCACCGGGATGCAGTAAATGATCCAGCAAACGACCGCGCCGAGAGCAATCCAGGCAAGTGAGCCATTTTTCTGATCCTTGAGTTTCGGGGCGAGACGTTGCCCAATCGCTTGGAAAACGGCGGCATTTCCAATCAGCGAAAAGACGACTAAGGTCGCGACCACAAAAGGAATCACGAAAATCCCCAAAACCGTGATCAGCAGGAGGAAGCAAAACAAGGCCGCTCCGGGCACAATCGCAAAACCGGACAACAGCGAAGCAGGCGCGCGTTCCTGCAGAACTTTTCCGGTGTCGGCCAGCAGCCTTGGAAACAACGCGCCGACGCCCAAGCAAAATGCGAGGACGAACAGCGCGCCAAACCATGAGGTGAAGGAATCTGGCGACATCGGACGCAGGAGAAGCACTGTCCCGGAGAACCATTTATCGAATCCGAGCAGGGTATCCGGTGGGAAAACGTCCAGATTGATTCGCTCGCCGTTCACGTGGACATCGGAAGCGCCGGAGACGGTGGAAACGACGGAAACAAAATCACCATTGATAACCGTTCCTGGCGAAAACCGCGTTTTCGAAGCGACGCTGACTGTATCGCCATTAATCGTTCCGGAGATATCGGCTTCGCTTCCGACCAGGACGCAATCCCCATTTACTGTTCCGTCAATCTTCGCATGGCCGCGGACCAACACCAGGTCACCGGAAGTCGACTCCCCTCTTTCCAGCACAAAATTATGGCCAGTAATGAGATTGCCTTCATGTTTGCTTCCTCCGATCTCCCAGGTCTTTTCGGCTCGGTTGGCGGAAATTTGGATCGGGATCGATCGGCTAGAAAACCATTCTACCGCTCGCTTCCAACGACCGATCGGTTTGAGCTCCGGACATTGATTGAAACGTTCGCTGGCGGATGCCTGGAGCAGCGTCAAGCCCAAGACCCCGGCCGCAAAAATCATTTTCATGATTTGGTCGCAGCCAATCGTTGGACGGTAGAGGCGGCTACGATACAGGTGCCATAACTCGCGGCGGTAACCGCCAGAACAACCAGCCAAAGCGGTGTCTGAAACACTCGACCCGAGATGAGGATCGTTACAGCGATATCCAAAATCTCTGCCGTAACTCGAAAGAGAGGGGAAAGCGCCACCACCGAAGAGAACAGCCGGACTGGACTCAACCAAAACAGCAAGATCAGCAGCGCCATCGACAGCCCCAAGCTGGAATTGCGGATCAATGTCCAGTGTTCTCGCCAAAATCGGATCCAGATCGGCTGACTCGCACGTTCCTCGACCCGCTTCATTATGTCCGGGAGCAGGTTGGCCGGAGGCGTCAAATCCGGAAGATTCCGTAGCTCTTCGTCTAACCACTCGTGATCATTCATGTCGGTTTCCAATCAATTTGCGTAGCGTTTCTCGGCCCCGATGAATGTCCGTTTTCACTTTGGCCAGCGAGATACCTAATTTGGCGGCGATTTCGTCGTAACTCAGATCCTGAAAATGGAAAAGAACAAGTGGCACTCTTTGGGCGTCCGGCAATTTGTGAATCGATAATTCAAGAAGTTCGCGTCGATCGTCGCTTTTCTCGACTGGCGCGGCCAATTCCGGTTCGTTTTCCTGTTCGGAGAAAAAACGCCAGCGTGCACGATAGCGGTTCAGGTGATTAATCGACAGATTGGTCGCCACTGTTTTTAGCCAGCCGCCGATGGATTGGCTCTGTTGCAGATCGGCAAACCGGTCATATGCCTTAATAAAGACTTCCTGGGTGATATCTTCCGCGTCTGCCACGCTGCCGACTATTCTCGCCGCGACCGAAAATACCATATTCTGGTAGTTTCGAACCAGCGTCTCGAACTCCTGGACTTGCGCCATCGTGGTCTCGAGTCCGCAGAGAGGCTGGCGATGGTATCCGGCCAGCGGCAAGGTTGCGGTACTAACCATTATCGTG
>DATNNZ010000180.1:0-2926 GCA_035601575.1 Chthoniobacterales bacterium | reverse complement strand
ACGAAGCAGATACCGCTGCCGGGTTTGTTCCTGCGGTTCATCGCCGTATGCGAGGTGCTCGGCGCGATCGGCTTGATACTTCCCTGGCTCCTGCATATTCGGCCGGGCCTGACACCGCTCGCCGCCGCCGGACTGGCGATCATCATGATCGGTGCGACGGCGACCGCGCTGATGACCGGTAGTATCGCGGTGGCGCTGATCCCGCTAATGGTGGGGCTTCTCGCGGCGTTCGTTGCCTACGGCCGCCGTCGGGTGGCACCGTAGCAAGGAGGTCGTCTTAGTCGTCGGCGCTCCAGCTGCCCACTAAGCTGTGCCTGCCTTTCATGTCTGCTTTCTCCCATTCCACTCACGTTTTTGACACGCGCACGATCTCAATCAAATGATCCAGATTCGCTTTAATGGTTTCGAACGGTACAGTGGAGGAAGCGGTTTCCGTTTGCTCGTTCAATTCTGCAGCCGTTATCTCCGCCCTGATGGTGGTCACTTCGGGGGCTAAGTTATCCTTAAGAAGTGTCTGCACTGCCTGAAGAGACGTAGCGGCACGGTCAAGTTCCTTAATGGCTCGGTCCATCTCACTCACGCCCTCCGTGAGCACCTCAGCGTTGGCCACATGAAATCTGGCTTCGATGAGATCCGTCTCGGCAGGGCTCGATGCGCGAAAGAGTTCCCACTGGGACGTGTTGTACTCCATCAACCATTCATTAAAAACCTTTCCACGATGCCAGATGTCATCAAGGAACGCTGCCGCTCGGCTGAAGTCTGCCGGAGCCCGCAAACTCATCGGAGACTCGCCGTCCAACGTAAAAGCATATCTCTGCGACTGGTCGCTACTGGTCACTGCCCTACTGTGCGCAGTGGGTCCAAATACAGTGACCGAACGCTGGATGGCAAAAAGAGTTATCGCGAGAACGACAAAACACAAATTGAGGAAAGGGTACCTCCACATACGAGTCTCCTTCCATAATTCACTGGCGAGTTCATCTTCCTGCTATCTAATAGCGTTGTCGTCTCGGATTCTACACTAAACAAGATCCGGGGTCATCTTAATGGTCGGGTCTGGTACCTTACTATTGTGGAAGGCCAAGCTGTTTCGCCATCCGCATCACCTAAACGACACTGCTAACCCTCGCACCCCTTCATTCCCGCTTGTTGACACGAGTTTTGACTTTAGAGTATCGGTGAGGCACAGGAGTCGAACGCTGACGGTGAAAACAGACTCTCTTTATGATCAGGCTGAGCGTGAGTGACAGAATCAGCACTGCAACAATGAATGGAGGTGTTTATGCCCGCTAAGCGTATTGATGTTAACGAGCACCCGGCATTAAAAGGAGCGGGAGCAGGCAAGCATGAAAGACTGCTTTTCAATTCCGACAACTATCATGTCTGGATTCACCATAGTGTACCGGGCGATAAGGGCCCGATGCACAGACATACGGCGGATCAGGCCTTCTATGGTCTCCAGGGGGAATGTTTCATAAATTTTCCGGATGGGACGAGGCAATCAATTACCCCAGGCGTATTGGTCGTAATCCCCAAGGGTCAATATTACCAGCAAGAAGCGCCAAGCCACACTGGTTATGTTTTCTTAGGCAGCAGGGCGGAGACGTATTCCAATTCTCGCTTCGGTCCCGAAGGCCAAGAAATCAAGGCGGGCGGTACGGCACCAAAGGATTAGCTCAAGTGTGACTAGGTTAGCGATTTCTGGCTCAAGCATGAGTTACTCGACTTATTACCGCTGCTTACGCGGCGCGGGAGTAGAGATGATGCCAGAAGAGCTAACGGTTAATAGGCACCGCAATCTTGTTTAATCGTAGTCGTGCTTCCGCAATAAGTGTTTGCCTTTACCGTTTTCCGCCCCGGTTCAGCGTCTTCGCTGTCGAAACGCTTTTGTGCATTTAGCGTTCCCGTGAGTCAGAGCTCCCTCAGCCAGTGATTTCCCGACTACCCCGTGGCCGACCATTGCGTTTTTTCCTTGTCAATCTTGGGATTGCAGATGGAGTCTGTTCTCAGCTTTGAGAAAGTTAGATCATAATTCACTGACCGGCCTCACGCTGAACAAAAAAAGTGCCAAGTTCTTGCAGCAGGGTATTTACTGATGCTATTCTTCACATTTAATGAATTTTCGAATCGTTCGCGCGTTGTTTTTTTTAACTTTTCTACTCTCAGGAACAGCGTTCGGAGCGGAAAGCGCAGCTAGTAACGGCGATAAGAGCGAGCCAAAACCCTGGGTCCGCAAGGTTGCGTTCGGCATACTCGCGCATGATAGAGGGCCGATAAGCGACAATAAGGAGAACGGAGTTGACCCCAATTGGGAGGTGCAGTTCAATCCTCCTGAGTGGAGATGGTGGCATTGGGTCGGCTCTCCCTCCCCTATGACCGGCGCCACGCCGAACTTCGTCGGGGACACGAGCGAATTTTATCTCGGACTCGCGTGGCAGCTTGGTTTGTCCAGCAATTTCCTGGACAACCTAACCAATGATTTTAGCAAGAGACTTTGGGTTTCAGGAGGTTTGAGCGCGGCGGTTCACACCGGCCCGCTAAAAAAGGACGAGACCGGCTGCAGGTTAGACAGCGATTGTGGATTTGGTTATCGAGTTCTGCCACGGCTCCAATTAGAAATAGGAGCCACTTTCTGGAAAAATCACGCACTCTCGATTTTCGTTGATCACATGTCGGGCGGCGGAGCTTTTGGAGCATCGCAGAATGAGGGAATCGATCACTCTGGAATTCGCTATCATTTTTTTTTCAACAAGCCGGAACGTAATGGACCAAGCTGACCTTGGCATTTTTTCGATAACGTGTTCATCCGCCCATTCCGTCTTTCTCAGGCTTTAGGCAAATTCTCGCGTCAACAATCAAGCAGCCGTGACCCGGCGGCAGGGCCATCACTGGGTTTAAGTCCAGCGATGTATTACGGCAGCGGTTA
>DATNNZ010000179.1:0-25207 GCA_035601575.1 Chthoniobacterales bacterium | reverse complement strand
TTCGGATTTCAAACCTCAGGTCGCATTACAACTTGGGTTGGGTGATCCCGTGAGTGGATTCAACATGGGGCAAACCGCCGAAAATTTAAGCCGGGACTTTAATGTGACCCGAGAAGAGCAAGACGCGTTTGCAATGCGTTCTCACCACCGAGCAACCGTCGCTCGGGACCGGCTGAGAGAAGAGATTACACCGTTTTATCTGACCAAATCGAAGAACGGGAAGGCTCATATGGATCAGGATAACGGTCCGCGCGAGAACCAGAGCATGGAAGCCCTGGCGAAGCTGAAACCAGTGTTTGAGCCAAAAACGGGAACGGTGACTGCGGGTAACTCTTCGCAGATTACGGATGGCGCTGTGGCTTTGCTGCTGATGACCGAAAAAGGCCTTCGAGAGTCGGGCCTAACACCGCTCGGGCGCCTACTGGGATACGCTTATGCTGGAGTCGATCCGTCGCGCATGGGCTTAGGACCGGTGTTTGCCATTAACCGCGCTGAACAGAGAACTGGATTGGGATTAAAAGACGCCGCGATCATCGAAATCAACGAAGCGTTTGCTGCGCAGGTAATGGCCTGCCAGCGTGCCGCAACATCGACTGAATACGCTCGCCAGAATCTAGGTCGAGAAACCGCGTTAGGCGAGGTCCCAGATGAAATCTTGAATGTGAACGGGGGCGGGATCGCGCTCGGCCACCCGATTGGTGTTACTGGATCGCGACTAGTTCTTACGGCACTGAAGGAACTTCACCGGCGCCAAGCCGATAAGGCACTCGTCTCTCTTTGCGTTGGAGGCGGGCAGGGTGGCGCGCTTTGGTTGAGTCGAAACTAAAGGAAACTGGAGATAAGACGTGGGCCAAAATATCCAGCGTGTGACGATCGAATCTGGGATTGCGATGCTGACGTTTGATCGCCCGGAATCTTCGGCCAACATTTTTGATCAAGCAACATTCGAACAGCTGAATGAACACCTCAATGCCCTGAGCGGAGATTCAACCGTTCGAGGATTAATCATTCGTTCTGCGAAACCGAAAATCTTTATTGCCGGGGCGGATCTACACGGGTTTACGAAAGACCTTACCGCTCAGAAACTCTCCTTCCTGATAGAGCAGGGCCAGAAAACCTTCGACCGGATTGCGGCGCTTCCGTTCCCGACAATCGCCGCGATTCATGGTGTGGCAGTCGGAGGCGGTTTCGAAATAGCGCTTGCTTGCGATTACCGAATCGCGTCATTGGACTCGGCAACCAAGGTCGGTCTGCCGGAAACCTCCCTCGGCATTCTTCCGGCTTGGGGCGGATCCACTCGGTTGCCACGATTAGTCGGCTTGCCAACCGCACTCGACGCCATTCTTTCCGGTAAGCAGTATACAGCGAAAGCGGCTAAAAAATTGGGGATGGTCGACGAAGTAGCCTATCCGGAACGTTTGATTGGATTCGCTAGTCATCTGATAGCCGCGAACCAGGGGAAGAAACCCAAACCGAAGTTACATCTCACCAATCGACCCCCGGTCTCGACTTTCATTGCGGCGCAGGCCAAAAAAAAGGTTTTAACAAAAACCCAAGGGCATTATCCCGCCCCTTTGAAAGCGCTCGAGGTGGTGGTGGCCGGTCTGACCGTACCCCACGCTCAATCTCTAGAGAACGAGCGGCAGGCGTTTATCGAATTAGCCTCCGGTGAGATCGCGCAAAATCTGATCCGGGTCTTTTTTCTGCAGGAACGATCAAAGAAGCTTTCAACCAAATCAGATCAACCTATTCGAAAGATCGGTAAGGTGTTGGTGGTGGGTGCCGGGTTGATGGGCTCAGGTATCGCCCAGTGGTTGAGCGCTCGCGGCCTGCGCGTGGTCTTGAAAGATATCGGACCGGAGCCGCTGGGCAAGGGCCTGCAATCGATCCACAAAATTTATCGCGATACGGTCAAACGCCGAATTTTCTCGGAAACCGAAGCACAGGCGGGGTTCGATCGAATTCTGCCGACCTACGAAGATATTCCCTTGCGGGATGTCGATTTGGTGATCGAAGCCGCAGTCGAGAAGTTGGAGCTGAAACGGCAGATTTTTCGCAGGATCGCAGAACAGGTTCCGAACTGTCAGGCGATCGCCTCAAATACCTCGGCGCTTTCGATTGATGCGATTGCGGACGGATTGCCAGATCCTGCCAAAGTAGTTGGAATCCACTTCTTCAATCCGGTGCATCGGATGCAATTAGTGGAAGTGGTACAAGGAACCAAAACATCAGCGCCGACATTGGCTACCGCTATCCAATTCGTGAAATCGATTGGAAAGCTGCCGGTTCTGGTCACGGATAGTCCCGGTTTTCTGGTCAACCGAATCCTGCTGCCCTACATGATGGAGGCCTTCAATCTTTTCGCCGAAGGCTATCGCGTGGAAAGGATCGACCGGATTATGCTCGATTTCGGTATGCCGATGGGCCCGCTCCGGCTCACGGATGAAGTAGGCTTGGAGGTCTCTTTGCACGTCGGTAGCGATCTCGCACAGCGGATTCAGAATCTGCCTCCGCTCAACAACACTATTGAACGGATGATTGCCCAAGGCTGGCTCGGCCGAAAATCTGGAAAAGGTTTCTACGATTACAGTTCGGGTGCGGAACGTCCGAATCTCGAAATTCATGCGTATCAGCCGGAAACTGAGCCAACCGGCGCAGACGACACGCTATTACGCGACCGCTTAGTCTTGGTGATGGTCAATGAGGCCGCACGCTGCCTGGCGGAAAAGGTGGTGTCCGATCCGGCGGACGTAGACTTTGCCATGATTATGGGTACCGGTTGGGCTCCATTTCGCGGCGGTCCACTTCGCTACGCCGACTCCGCGGGTATTTCGAATTTGATCGCCCGGTTGCGCGATCTCGGCGAAAACCGCCGAGACTATTTCGCTCCCTGCGCGCTGTTAACCGATATGGCGAACCAGGGTTCGTCGTTTTATTCCGGCAGCCCGAACCAATCTCCGTCACCACCTCCGCCAGAATATCAACCGGCCTCGCCATGAAGGATACCCTAGCCAGAGCGGCTGATGGCACGAGGGTCGGCAACGCCGGCCAGTCGGCAGTCAGCAGCGATTTTAGTTATCCGCCAATTGAGCGAACGAGCGCCAGTTTCGAACCGGCCGCGATGCAACGATTTTTGGACGGCGAACATCGGGCGGTGAGGGAACTGGTTAAGGAGATCATCACCCAACCTGAATTTAGGTATTTTGAGAGCCCAGACCACCATGCCTTTCGGAAGCAAGTGCTGGCTTGGACAAAGCGCCTCGCCGATGCTGGCATCGGACGAGTCTTCATGCCGAAATATGTTGGCGGTGAAGAGGATCCGGCCAAGTTCCTGGCTGCCGGCGAGACGCTCGGATTTCACGACCTCAGCCTGATGATTAAGTTTGGGGTACAGTTTGGTTTGTTCGCTGGAAGCATTCAACGCTTGGGCACGGAACCGCATCACCGCAAATACCTGGCCGATGCAGCCTCGTGCCAATTGATGGGCTGTTTCGCAATGACCGAGATTGGTCACGGGTCCAATGTTCAGGCGCTGGAAACGACCGCGGCCTACGATCCCGCCCACGAGCAGTTCATTATCCACAGTCCTACGTTTTCGGCCGGAAAAGCTTACATTGGGAATGCTGCGAACGACGCCCGGCTGGCAGTCGTATTTGCTCAACTGGAGATGAGCGGAGAAAAGCAAGGGGTTCACGCGTTTTTGGTCCCAATCCGAGATGAAAGCGGTCGTACGCTTCCAGGAATAGCAATTGAGGACGACGGCTATAAAATGGGCCTGAACGGTGTCGACAACGGCCGGATCTGGTTTGATCACGTGCGGATTCCTAGAACTGCGCTGCTGAATCGGTTTGCCGACGTCAATAGCGCCGGGAAATACCAGAGCCAGATCAGAAGTGCGGGCGCGCGCTTTTTTACCATGATCAGCACTCTGGTGGGTGGCCGCATCGCGATCGCGGCAAGCGGGAATAGTGCGACCAAATCCGCCCTTACGATTGCGATCCGCTACGCCGCTCGGCGACGTCAGTTTGGCCCTGGAAAACCGCCTGGGAAGGAAACGCTGCTGCTGGATTATCCGGCGATCCAACGGCGCTTGATGCCGCTACTCGCCAATGCTTATGCGCTTGATTTTGCCCTAAAACACCTGGTCTCACTCAGTACTGAGACATCAGGCGGCGCCTCGCGCACCGTCGACACATTGGCGGCCGGCCTCAAAGCTTGGTCTTCCTGGAACACGACCCGCACAATTCAGGTGGGTCGGGAAAGTTGCGGCGGTGAGGGATACATCGCCGCGAATCGGTTCGCCGCGCTCAAAGCGGATACTGATGTTTTCGCCACCTTCGAAGGCGACAATACGGTGCTCATGCAGCTCGTAGCGAAGAACCTTCTCACCGATTTGAAGGACCACCTGAAGGATATGCATCCGGTCCAATTGACGGGTTTTATGTTGAATCAAAAGATGACCGGTTTCACCAGGACGATGCCGCTCTTTACGTTGAACACGAGCCGTTATCACTTGCTCGATGCCAATGTCCAACTCGGCTATTTCAAGTATCGTGAATCCGGTTTACTATTGCAGGTCGGCGGTGCGTTTCGACGGCTGACCAAAGACCGGGAGATGGATGCTTACACCGCATTTACCAGGCTGCAGCCGGAGTTGCTGGAGCTAGCAGATGCTTATGTCGAACGAGAGATTCTCGAACGGTTTATTGCGGTAGTGAAGAACGCTCCAGATCGGATTTTGCATACTCCGCTCCGGCGACTACGCGATCTTTTTGCACTCTACCATCTCGAGCTGCACAAAGGCTGGTACTTGGAGAACAGCGTGATGTCGGGCTTCAAGGCAAAGGCAATTAGTCGACTAGTCACCGGGCTTTGTGCCGAGGTCTGTTCGGATGCAGTCGCACTGGTCGACGCTTTCGGAATTCCTGATTCGTGTTTGGCTGCGCGGATTGCGTTGTAGGGATCAGGCTTTCGCCCTACCGGCTCCCGATTCCTGAGTATCGGTTTTCTGGTACAGCTCGCGCAAGTCGAGCTTAGTCGAGGGATCCACGAGCACGGCTGGATCGAGATCGAAACTGTCCGTAATAATCTTTCGGATTCTTTGCAGATGTAAGTTTTCCCGGTCGAGCTGATTTTCGCTGGCCCACTGGGCTGCCGCTACGATCAGGCTTGAGACCTGCTCGGCGGTAAGTTTTTCGGTATTAATGATTATGTCAAAGTCGTTTCGATCGTTGATATCGATTCCGTAGAGTTGAAGGTAGCGCTTCCGATTCTGCTCGTCTCGTTTCAGAGTCGAATAAAGCACCGCTTCATAGCCAGTGTACTTGCTGGGCTCTCGCCGAAAGATACGCTTCGCTCTTTCCTCCAGTGAGGCGTGCAACCAAACCCGGAGATCGGCGGCAACCAACCATGCGGCTAGACGAGAACCAACCACGACTTTTGGTCGAAGCGATGCGCGGATTTGAACCAGATCGGTAAGATAATCGAATATTTTGGTTCCATTGGCCCGGGTGTGAATTTCGTCAAAAGTAATACCGAGATCGCCACCGAGATCGCGAAAGGTATAATTGACGACCTGCAACCCTAAAGTTGCTCCAACGTTCTGTGTCGCGGTGGTGTTGCCACAACCGCTTTGACTTGAGATAGCAATGCGTAGCTCTTTGGGATCGGATTTCACGGATTCAAGTGATCGTATTTTTTTCGAGGAACCATCCGATTGATCATCAGCAAGTCAGCGGCTAGCCACTTGGCGATTTTCCAAGAACCACTGGTAAGTCCGCCGAATACCCTCCCGTAAGCCGATCTTCGGCTCCCAGCCGAGCTTCCGCAGCTTTGCCGTGCTCAACATTTTTTGCGGTGTTCCGTCCGGCTTGGTCTGGTCAAAGCGAAGTTTGCCCGCGAAGCCGGTTATTTCACAAATGATTTCCGACAATTCGCGGATGCTCACATCCTTCTCCCAACCTACATTGATGATCTCAGGTTGATCGTAGCGGTTCAAAAGAAAAAGCAGGGCCTCCGCCAAATCGTCGCAATACAGGAACTCTCGGCGCGGCGTACCGGTTCCCCAAACTACCAGTTCCGAAGCACCATTTAGTTTCGCTTCGTGCGCCTTCCGAAGTAATGCCGGCAAAACATGGGAGCTTTCCAAATTAAAATTGTCTCCCGGCCCGTACAGATTGGTCGGCATCACCGAGATAAAGTTGGCACCGTATTCACGAGCGTAAGCCTGGCAAAGCTTAATACCAGTAATCTTGGCAATCGCATATGCTTCGTTCGTGGGCTCAAGCGGGCCGGTCAAAAGGGATTCTTCCGGAATGGGCTGGGGTGCGAATTTTGGATAGATGCAGGAACTACCTAAAAATAATACCTTTTTGACGCCGGCCTCATATGATCCAGAAATCAGGTTGTTCTGGATGAGTACGTTTTGCAGGAGAAACTCTACCGGATAGCGGTCATTGGCTTGGATCCCACCTACCTTGGCCGCAGCGATAATAACTGCTTCGGGCTTGGTTTTCTGCAGAAAGTCCCGCACAGCGGCAGAATTTTCCAAATCAAGTTCCTCGCGGGTCCGGGTCAAAACATTTGGGCAGCCTCGCCGGTTCAGAGCGCGAAGTACCGCACCCCCGGCAAGACCGCGATGACCGGCCAGGAAAATATTCCCAAATTGCATCAGGTTGCTTAGCTAATGCTAATCTCTCCGGTGGTCAACGTGCACTCAATTGCAGAATGCGATGGCCAATTACGGAGCAGGAAATCCGAAATTCGCAATCCGAAATTCGCAATGGTAAGCTCTGACGGGTATTCTTTTATGAGTCTAGAGTTCGATCCGATTGAAGAAGTCCTGGAGTCGTTGCGCCAGGGACGCCCGATTATCGTTACCGATGACGCGAATCGCGAAAATGAAGGGGACCTAATCCTGGCGGCCGAAAAAGCTACGGCGGAAACAGTCAGTTTCATGATCCGCTATACGTCCGGGGTGATCTGTGTACCAATGGAAGGCAGTGACCTTGATCGGCTGGAATTGCCGCTAATGACTCTACGTAACAACGAGGCGATGCGCACCGCCTACACCATCTCAGTCGACGCGAAGTCGGGTGTTACTACCGGTATTTCCGCTGCCGACCGAACCAGAACGATCCGCCTCCTTTCCGACGCTGCCACTCGAGCCGACGATCTGGTTCGCCCGGGACATGTATTCCCGTTGCGCTACCGCGAGGGAGGTGTCTTGCGCCGGGCCGGACACACGGAGGCCGCCGTCGATCTTGCTCGGTTAGCCGGGCTCAGACCGGCCGGTGTTCTGGCTGAGGTCGTAAACGATGATGGCAGCATGGCTCGGCTTCCGGAACTGTTTGCGTTCGCCGAACAACATCGTCTCAAGCTTTGCTCGATCGAGCAGCTGATCGCTTATCGGCGAGCCCGCGAGAAACTCATCGTAAAAGAACAGGAGGTGAATCTCCCGACCGACTACGGCAATTTTCGCCTACATTTGTATCGGTCCCTGGTGGATGACGTACATCATTTAGCGCTTGTCCGCGGTACGATTTCTGCAACAACTCCGACGCTCGTGCGTGTACATAGCGAGTGCCTGACGGGAGACGTCTTCAGTTCCAGGCGCTGCGACTGCGGAAACCAGCTCCATGCGGCGCTCGAACAGATCGATGAAGCAGGGGTTGGCGTGCTCGTCTACATGCGACAGGAGGGACGCGGCATCGGACTGGCCGCAAAGATCCAGGCCTATAAATTGCAAGAAGAGGGCCTTGACACCGTCGAAGCAAATGAACGACTCGGATTCCCCGGGGACCTTCGGGAATACGGAATCGGCGCGCAGATTCTGGTCGATGTCGGTGTGAAGGAAATCCGGCTGCTAACGAATAATCCGAAAAAAGTGATTGGGTTGGAAGGCTACGGCCTCAACATCGTGGATCAGCTTCCGATAAAGGCTCCGGCGAATCAACATAACGAAAAGTACCTGGAGACAAAACGCTTGAAGTTGGGCCACCTGCTCTAAAGGGTTACGGGTTACAAGTTGCAGGTTACAGGTTACAGGTTAGAAGTTGCAGGCCGACGATCGCGAGTGTAATTCGGGCGACTTCCTAGGCGCAACTTGTAACCTGTAACCTGTATGTCCAACGAGTTTCCAGATCGGCCACCAATTTATCATGATGCCTGGCGGCTGGCGATCGTCGCGAGTGAATACAATTCGACTTACGTCGAGGGCCTGGTGAAATTTGCCAGCGACGAACTGAGCTTGCTTTTGCCAGAATCAAATTTCGCAACCCTGAGGGTACCGGGCTCGTTCGAGATTCCGCTTGGCACCAAAATAGTGATTGAGACACTCAATGTTCATGCTGTTTTGGCTTTCGGATTGCTTTTTGACGGAGAAACGATGCACGCGGGATTGATCGCCGGTGCCGTAACCAAAGCGCTGCTTGATCTCAGTCTGACCCACCGTGTCCCGGTGTTACACGAAGTGCTCGTCTGCAAAACTCCTGATCAAGCAAAAGAACGTTGTTTGATGCCGGAGATCAATCGCGGAACGGAAGCGGCGCGGGCGGCAGTGCGCATGTTAGCAGCCTTACGCTCACTTCGAGCAGCTTAACGATGGGAAAAAGAAGAGAGAGTCGAGAAGTCGCGCTACAGCTCCTGTACCATTGGGACCTGAATCTCCAGGAGTCGCTGACCGAAGATGGTCTGACCCGATTTTGGGAGCTCCGAACGGCTACTGGATCGATCCGCACCTTTGCTACTCAACTAGCCCGTGGGGTAATCGCACATCAGGATGTAGTTGATGAGAAAATCAGCCGCTACACCGCAAACTATGAGCTGAAACGCATTTCCGCGGTCGACCGCAATATCCTTCGGCTCGCCGTCTATGAAATGCTATTTTCAGAAGACGTACCGCCGGTCGTCGCAATCAACGAGGCAATTGATATCGCCAAGAAGTTCGGCACCGAAGAATCGGGGAAATTCGTCAATGGAGTGTTGGATCGGGTGAAACTCGATCTCAATCGACCGCTCCGCACTGCTCTGAGCGGAAACAGATAATTTAACTCCGCGCGGTTGAGCAAGTCGCGGAATGATCTATGGCTTTTGGTTTCTTTAAAGATTTGTTCGATCGCTTTGCCGGTAAGCCCGTTGATTGGGATGAGCTGGAAGAGACTTTGATTCGTTCTGATATCGGCGTCCCGATGACATTGCGGATCATCGAATCGCTTCGGCAACGGGGTTCTCAAATATCCGCCAAAGAAATAGTCGAGGTCACTCGGGGCTACATCGAACAGATTTTGCCCAATGCTAATCCCCGACTCCGTCCTCTTCCGGACCGTCCCAAAGTCATTTTGATGGTTGGCGTGAATGGGACTGGGAAAACGACTTCCACCGCGAAGCTTGCTCATCTGCTCCGCCGCGAGAAACACACTGTGATGTTGGCCGCCGCAGACACCTTTCGGGCAGCGGCCATTGAGCAACTCAAGATTTGGGCCGAACGAGTCAATGTCGAGGTCATCGCCAGCGAATACCAGGCCGACCCATCAGCGCTTTGTTTCGATGCGTACTCAGCTGCTCATAAGAGAAACATTGAGTTTCTCATCTGCGATACTGCCGGCCGCCTGCACACGAAACACAATTTGATGCAGGAGTTAGGCAAAATCGTTCGTACATTGCAAAAACATGATCCCGACGCACCACATGAATGTCTTCTGGTGGTTGATGCGACTACTGGAAGCAATGCTTTGGTACAGGCCAAAGAGTTTCGTGAGGCGATTGGCCTGAGCGGACTGGTGGTAACCAAGCTCGATGGCTCAGGCAAAGGAGGAATCGTCATTGCGATCGAGAACGAACTCGCAATACCGCCACGATTCGTCGGCACCGGAGAGAAGCTTGAAGACTTTGCTTATTTTAATAAGGAGGAATTTGTCCAGCAGCTGTTGTGAGCGGGAGCGAACTCGCTCGCTTGCGTTCAAGTTACTTGTCTGCGGCCTGGCCCGAAGGGCCAAAAAAACTTCCGGCTTCCCGCTTCTACCATCAACCAGCCGCGGCTTCCTTTGGCTCCTCTTGTTGTTGCTTCTTGAAGTGGAGCTGAAGAATTCGCCGTCCGTCAGTCTGCGTGATCGTGACCAGGTAACCTTCGATCTGGACTTGCTCTCCCTGCCTCGGCAGATGTCCGAGCAGTTGAACGACGTAGCCACCGATCGTGCTGACATCCGAAGTCTCCACCTCGAGGTCGGCTAACTCCTGGAGTTCATAGAGATTCAGTTGTCCTTGGACCACAAATTCCTCGTCGCTGATTCGGACGAACTCGCGTGCCTGTTCCTGATCAAATTCATCTTTGATCTCACCGACCAGCTCACCTAAGACATCGTCTAAGGTCACGATTCCGACAGCGCCACCATATTCATCCACTACCACCGCAAAGTGCGCCCGCTTCGCCAGGAACGCCTTTAACAATTTTTCCAGAGGCATGAATTCGGGTACCGGCATCAAATCACGTTTCACGCTGAGCAGATCTGGCTCAGGTTTCTTCATTTCTCGCATCAGATCCTTCACGTGAATTAACCCGATCGTGTTGTCCAAATGTCCTTGCACCAACGGAAAACGCGTGTGGCCCGACTCGAAAGCGACTTGCAGATTCGTTTCGAAAGAATCTTGAATGTCTAAGTAAATCACGTCGCCACGAGGCGTCATGATGTCGCGCACAACGCGTCGGCGAAAATCGAGTGCATTGATCAGCAACTCCTTGCTCAGGGGCGTAACCGCGGCTTGGGAATCACTTTCGGTAAGGATGACGCGTAATTCCTCTTCGCTGTGGCTGAGCTCATGCTGGGCCACCGGGTTCTCTCGAAAGATAACTTTCAGGACAAACCGGGCCGAGACTTGCAAAAACCAAATCGCCGGCCGGAAAATCGTATAAAACAGGTGCAAAGGCGAGACCAACAGCAAGCTGGCACCTAGAGACTTGCGGATCGCCAAAGTTTTCGGCGTCAATTCGCCCAAAACAATATGGAGATAGGTGATTAGCGAGAATCCGATCGCAAAAGAGATCCCGCTAATGGCCGCCGGCGAACTCACACCAACGCGGAGCAATAAAGGTTGAAGAAGCTGAGCTACGTACGGTTCGCCAATCCAACCTAGTCCCAGACTCGACAACGTTATTCCCAGCTGCGTAGCAGAGAGATAGGCGTCGAGATTGGAGATAACATGACGCACAAAAGCTGCGCGTTTATTTCCCTCGTCCTCCAGAGCGTCAAGCTGGCTGGAACGCACCTTGACCAAGGCAAACTCGGACGCGACAAAAAACCCATTCAAGAGGACGAGCGCCAGGATGACTAGGGCGTTCAGAATCACGACGCTCGGTGACGCAAATTCCACCTGGACATCAAGCAACTCTGATCCAGTACCGACCAGCGAACCAATTGTCATCAAAATCTACTTGCACCCTCCTCAGCACGATCCTGCAGCCGCCGTTCCAACTTAAATCCCAGCAAATCAGCAGGATCTTGAAATAGCAGATCCGGACCGGATCCGATATTTCAAAAACCTGTGCTGGCCAAGTCGGTATGTTATCTGGTCAATAGAAGACGATGCATCAAGCGTCGTGTTTGTCGACCCAACGATAGAAGCGTAATGCTAAGGGACGCGATAATTCCGACCGGGATAGTCCTTTTTCGGGCTGGATAGCGGGGATTACCAACTCGACTTCGTGACCCCGGGAATCAGCCCCTGAGACGCGCATTCTCGAAAGGCGATTCGTGAGAGGCGAAAACGCCGGATGAAACTACGACGACGGCCACTCTGCTCACAACGATTGACCAAACGGGTGGGGCTGGCGTCGCGCGGAAGCTGGGCAAGGCCTTCGTAGTCGCCCTTGGCCTTCAATTCGGCCCGAAGTGCGGCGTACTTCTGTACGGTCTTTTGCTTCCGCTTATTCCTTTCAATCCAAGCTTTCTTCGCCATAAAAGAGCAGGCAAGGTAACGGGAAATCAGCCGGTTGCAATGGAAAATTTAGGGCCGCCCGCAAAGCCAGGAGGAGAGATCCTGAGGATAGCCGGGAGCTCCATCATACTCGGGCGCTGCAGTTGAGACGCGATAGCGGTCCTCGCCTACGAGGTAAACGAAACCGATAAGGTTGATCACCCCAAACGTGACACAGGCGATTATTCGGATCTTGGTTGTTTTCACGACCTGATCCTAACCGCGTTCCTATAGCCATACTAAATCGATAAAGAAATTTTGAGTATTGACTTTGTCAATGTATTTCCGGGGCTGTCCGAGGAGCCGGTGTTCGGAGGGCACGTCCGCCAGTTGGGCATAAGCGTTTAACTTAAGGTTTCGGAGTAGGTTCCCGGAACGGTGCGTGTCCGACGTAGCTTGTCTTCTCGATGGAACGCTGGCGGATGCATTGGCGAAGTCGGACGCAGCCCCCTCGGTGGTCCAGGGAGCGAACCATACCAAAGCTACCGCAAGGTCGATCGTTTAGAGCCCATCGCGGCCAACCTCACAGCGTCGCATTCCAGAATAGGCGGAAAGCGTGACTCCAATTGCGATCCTGGACGCGTTCGCGTGCCCGTTGTCCCATCGTGCGCCGGAGATTTTTGTCGACGATTAGACGCCGCACCGCTTGGGCAAAATCTTCGATATCAAGCGAGCGGGTCACCAGTCCGTCCACTCCATCCTCGACCAGCTCATGCGGTCCCCCCTGATCCGAAACGACGCAAGGCAAACCAGCGGCCTGCGCCTCAATCACCACATTGCCAAACGTATCAGTTGTACTCGGGAAGACAAAGATGTCGCTCGAGGCATACGCGGTCGCCAACTCTCTCCCTTTCAGATACCCGGTATAACAAGCCTCCGGCGCAATATCCATAAGCTCTTTCAGGTAAGGACCGTCGCCAACGATCAATAGTCGCGCCGCCAATCCTTGGCTCCGAAGCCGACGAATGGCAGCTACCGCGATATCCAGATTCTTTTCTTTTGAGATCCGGCCCACGTAAAGCAGCCCGATATCTTCCGGTTCCTTTCCGAATTGCGTCCAGAACTTCGGATCACGGAGCTCGGGGTTGAATTGGAGTTGATCTAAACCGCGAGGAAAAATTTTCAGTTTCTCCGGAGCGATCCCGCGGTCAATCCAACGTTGGCGATAGTGCTCGGAGTTTACGTAGACAAGGTCAAGCTGGGAATAGAACCAATGCATGAAGTTCCAAGCCAGAGTCTCCATGTAATTGTCCTGGGTCAGGATCCGAACATATTGCGGAAAATCGGTGTGATAAATGCCGGTGGTTTTCAGATCGAGCATCTTCCCGGCAAGAAGCGCGGTCAGACCCACGGGTCCAGGGGTGCTGATAATCAACTCGGTAAAACGCTCTCGCTGGATATATTCAATCATATGCAGCACTGGCGGAAAACTGAGTTTCTGCAGTTCGTACTCCGGAAGTTCGAACTCGCCGATTGGGACAAAATTCTTGATCGGAATATCGGTTAGACTGACCTGCTGGCGCGAAGTCACGACGATCAGATCAGCGCCGGATTCCAGACCGGCTGCGGTCATCCGGCGAATGGTGGTGGTCACTCCATTGACATCTTCGAGGGTATCCGTGAACCAGGCGCGTCTCGTATTTTGGAGGACGTCAGGCACGAAATTCACGGTGCCGGCGCAGATATCGGTCAACCGGCGCCGAGATGGCGCCTGGCTATGAAAACCGTAAAAGTAAGGACCGAGCAACATCCCCATCGGCATAATCGCGCTGAGCGTTTGCATGGCCTCCATCACATTGCCGCTGGTAATTTGTTGAATAAATCGGTCGAAGAAACGAAAGCCGAGTTGATTGAAGATCAAGGCCACGAGCAGAAACGCTCGTCTTTCGGGCTCCTTGACCCCCTCGGTCTCGCGAGCTAGTTGCGCCTGGACGTTGGAGTTCCCAAAATAATTCGCAAGTTCTGGCCAAACCGAAAGGTTAGAAGGGCGTGCTAGCTCAAAAATCTTGCCCGAGAGGATGCCGCTGAACATGAGGCCGATCTTTTCACCGAGGCTGAATTGCGTCGGATTCTTTCCCTCCATAAAGCGGGAAAAGACTGCTTCAAGGAAATCGAGGTTGGGACTAACCGTGGCGGAAAACTTATCCTTCACAAACTGATAGGTAGTGTTATACAGACCGTGCGCTATCGTGAGCGGTGTACCGCCCGGCCCCCGGACGACGCAATCGCCATGCTCAATGTGTCGAAGGAATTGCTCCACGTTCTCACTGGTTGGAGCCTCGGTGTAAGCCGACGCTGGAAAAATTCCGGCGTGGTCATCTGAGCCAGCAATCAGGATTTTGCGCCACGGTTCTTTGTGAGTGGGGACTAACTTCTGTCGGTCCGCGAATTTCTCGATCAGTTCGGGAGTGAGCGATCGGAAGACGAACCGAGCGACTTCGCTCAACAGAGAATCCCGCAGTCCGTTCACCCCTTCAAAATGTTTGAAAAGCAAAACCAATTTCTGAACATGATCAGACGTTAACCGTCGATCTTTATCGTAGAACGGGTGAGCGATGGCGTGAACAATTCGTTGATTGGCAAGATAGGCCTGCAGCTCGTAAAGGTTCCGCCGTATTTGTTGGATCTCCCGGTGCTCTAATTCCGTAATATTCCAGACCAGAATATGAACGGCGACTTGGTCCTCCGGAAACTCTGCGGTGACCTCACAGCTAACGAACGTGTCCGGCTGGTCGGCTATCTCCAGGCAACCATCGATGCGGTTATGGTCGGTGAATGTAACCAACGACATCCCCTTTTCCCGCACACGCCGGTACAAGCTTCGCGGATCGGAATAGCTATCGGGAAATTCGAAACGTCGAAACAGCCACTCGACAGAGCGATCGCTGAACCGTGAGTGTAGATGCAAATCAACTTTCGCAGCCATGCCTGATTTTGCCAGCAGCGCCTAAGATTCGGTTGAATCGAGATGGTTGGCAATGAACTTCTCGTAGGTCAACGGCCTTCGGTCCTCTAACGCCGAATCAAGTACGCTTTTCACTTGAGACCAAACCATCGGGATCTCCCGATCGGTCGGATGGATGGCGATCCGCAACAGAGGCCGCTCGCGTAAGCGAGTGCTTAGACCTTGGTTCCAGGCCAAACTGACGACCCGACGCCACGAAGATCTGGTACTCCAAACTAATGAGCGAGAGACGTACCGATGAAGGCCATCGAATACGTCTACGGAGCTCACCGTTGTGATGTAACGAAAGCCGACGTGTCGTACGGCTGCTTCCGCTTCAAAGCCGAGCAGCCAAGCCGGCGCCACAAATCCAGAAATCGGCCTCTGCAGAAATTCCAGGTCATTCAAGCCTTGTCGCAATCGTCGAGATGCCTCTGACCGATCCAGATCGTAGAATTCCCCTTCGCCGGCGGTGTAAATCTGGTTGGTGAATTTGACGATCCCCGCATCGGTGTTCTTTGGGCTCCGGGCGTGAAAGTAGCCGTGCAGAATCGGCTCATAACCTTCGTTCACCTTTGCCTTCAACCAACCTTGAAACTCCTCATATTCAGTGACCGGTGCACGTTCATGGTGGTTGGGAATGATCAGAAGCGACGCTATAGGAACGCCGATCTCCCGCAAATCGTCTAAGATCTGCGCACAACTCGCCTGCGTCAGTGGCGAGACATCATGGATGGAAACGACGAGGTTCCGCATAAAACTTCTTCAAGCCTTCACTCAGGGCTAAAAACAGCGCTAAAACACCCACGGTGATCGGAAACCAATCGCCATAGATAGCGTAAGAGGAAGAGTCAACACCAACCGGTGGATCAATTTCTCCTACGGTCGCTCCTTCTATCTCCGGGTCTATTGATCCGGTTACTCGTCCGGACCTAGCCATCAGGATGGCTCCCCCTCGACGCGAGTTGAACACAAGCGGCCGACCAAGCGCAACCGCCCACACGCGAACATTCTGTTTTAGTTGTTCTTCTTCCGTCCCGACCGCCACCGGTTGATCAACCAGTACGACGAAGCATTGAATTTGTTTCTGGACCGCAGCTCGGAACGTCTCAAACGAAGCTGCGTCGTTTTCCAAAAGAGGGAGTATGGCGGCGTCCTTAGAGGAGATTGGCTGATCGTTGCGCAAGCGACGATCGGCCATCAGCTGAAAAAGCGGATGCGAGGCAAAAGCAAATACGCTCCTGACCGACCCAGGTGTAAACACATTGTATCCGGTGACCGGCGCTTCCGGGGAGACCGCCGTTCCCGCAATTAACGTGATACTCTGTCCCAGGGAGGCTTTGGTCAAAACTTGGTAATCACCGCTGTGCAATTGAGTTCGGCGCCACACAACCAAATCGCAGTGGGTGGCCGGCGCGACCAGTGACAAGTCAGTGAGTCGATTGAGATCGGTCTCTGAAGAGGAAACCGTGCACACCTTTAGGCCTTTTGGTTCCGGCGCGGATCGGATGGACCAAAAACCGGCGGCCGCGACGAGCAGGAGCACAGCCAATGTAGCGGTGACATCGAAGCGTCCCGCCCAATTCATCCGTCCAGGCTGAAGAATGAAACGCCTGATATTGGCCAGGATGATCGTATTCGCGAACACCACGACAAAGGTTAGCCCGGTGGGACCGACTACTTTGGTGAGTTGAAGTAATGCGAGATTGCCGCCGACTGGCAAGCCCGCTTGATTCCAAACCGGCAAGAGAAAACCTCGCGCCCATTCCAACGCGGTCCAAGCGGAGGCGACCAAAGCTGCGAGGCGAAGATGTGCTCCAGAGCCAATCCACGCTTCGGTCGAGCGTCCGGGGGAAACCAGGATCGGCTCGAGCGATTTCTTCTTGCCACTTTTTGCTCGGGGAAATTCGGGGAGGACAGCAAATCGGCCAACCAGCCAGGCCCAAACTGCTCCGGCGACGACTAAGGTTCCGACGTTTTGCGCCAACTCGTTCCACCGGGTCTCTGCTCCCAGCCAATTGAATGCGATGAGCCCGAACGTCCCAGAAAATAGAGTCCCCTGTACAAGCAAGACCAGCGCGGATCCCCCGAGAATTAACAAGCCACTCAATACGGGAACGAAAGCAATCCAGACGAGCCAAGAAACGTTCCAGGGCGGAAACGCCAACCCCAAGAGCACACCGCTCAGCAGGCTCAGGCCGATTTGCCAAATCAGGTTCATTTTCATCTAGCAGCCCTCTAAAACATCGGGCGCACCGTAGCTTGCGAAGGCGGCCCGTCTACACAGTCCGCTCATCTCGCGCCTGAATTCATTATCTCTCATGCCACTCAATTCCGTCCTCCAAAGGGCTGCCGGTTGAGCTCAATGGCGCAACGCCAGCCGATCAAAATCGAGAGTGGATAGATGGCACGATGAAACTGTTGGGGCAACCAGGGTGACGCGACTAGAAATAGAGCGATCTCCCCCAGAGCAATCGCCAAATAGACACGTAGCCAGGGCCGCCATGATCGGCGGAGGAAAATTACACCGACGCCGGCCAGGAAATGAGTGGGCACCAACCAGCCAAGATTCCAGTTATCATAAGCCTCCCAGTGAAACGTGTTCGCTGCCCAGATAAGCAGGAACGTCCCTAAAGCGCCGAAAACGAGAAAGACTAATCCGGAAAGGATAGCTGACGCCGAATACCCTCTGATCATCCACCAAGCGATCCAAAAGAGGAGTACTACCCATAAGACGAATTCGGGCCGAAAATACCATGGCACGGAAGGCAGGGGTTGCGGCTGATAAATGACCGTTGGTTTACGGCCGAGCGTACCCGTTTCAGTCGAACTCCTCTGAACCGCGCGCTCGAGATTGAATGGCAAGAAACAGGCTTCGCGCGGCGTGACCAAACGATCAACGCGCGCCCCCATTAGGAGATAGACGCCGAAACGTATCCAAGGGATTCGGAGAAAATATGGATCCAACATTTGACGAAAGGTAATCTTTCCGATCAAAGGATCGGCCACTGGATGGCCCCAAACTCGCTCAAAAATGTCTCGGACTCGCGTTGAGCAGTTATCCAGGAGAAAATCGTATCGATAGAAACGGTTTTCCGGTAGTAGGTTTTCCTCCAGCTCGGAAAACATTGCCTGCCGCTGCTCAGCGTTGAAATTCAAGATCGATTCGGTGATACCTTGCCCCAGGCTGCCTCGCTCACTGATCTCGGCGTTAGATAATCCTACCGACAATTGGTAAAGCAGATCTCCGCGAGCGAACTTGAGATAAAACGCCTCTGTCTCGAAATCGAAAGTTCCGTAATTGTAGAGTCGATCAATCTCTTGGGCATCATCTCGCACTCGGATCGAGCTGTGACCAAACGCAGTATAGAGTTCGTCGCCGGGAGAATAGGTAACCAGTGAGATGGTGGCCCGATCACTCAACCGTGGAAGGTCGACGCGATCAGCGGCCAGGCTCGAGGTGGAGACGAATAGGATCCAGATAAGAAGGAGCGTAGAGTTCAGGTGGTAGGGCCTCCGGCAAATGTTCCACCGGCTGCGAAGAACGCCGGGAACAGAGCCGGAGCGCTTTGGTGTAGCGCGTTGGCAACTCCTTGCTGTCTCCATCAACTAGCGCCCGTCATTCTTTTATTGGTTATGCCTTATCTCGTGAACGACTCTAAGAGGAAAGAATCGACACTCTGCCAAGCCTGCGGACTCTCGCAAGTAAAAGAGAGTTCAGGCCACCGACCAATCCGTCTAGCTGCCCCCCTGATGTGAGAGGGTGCGCCGCCGCTTCCGACTTCGCCAATGCATCCGCCAGGCGGCCCGAAGGGCCAAGAAAGCTTAGCCCAGGCTTCTTTAGCCTGGGTTGTCTTATTTTTTAGCGAAAGCCCTGTGAGGGCGTTCGAAAAACCGTTAACTCAAGTACCACGCTCGCGGAAATGCCGACTAGGACGTCCTCCGCCCCTTCAGGGCTGATCACGTTTGTTCTAACGGACCCAGGCTAAAGCCCGGCCTGGGCTGGGCTTTCTTGGTCCTTCGGGCCGCCTGGCGGATGCCTTGACGAGCTCGGAAGCGGCGCGTCCTCCGACGCCAGCGATCATCAAGCCGAATAGCTTTCCCCTACCCTACCCGTTTCTTCGCATCGGCCTGCAACCATTCCCACAAGTGGTTCAGCGACTCGCGCAGTTCGTTTTTTGCCGCGGGAAGGTTTTGTTGACTTAAACCTTCTCTTTTTCCGAACAGGTAAAATTTAATCTTTGGCTCCGTACCGGAAGGACGAACCGCAATCCTACAACCATCGGTCAGCGCGAAGATCGTCATGTTCTCGTTCGGTAGTACATCACCCTCACTATCGCGGATGTCGCCCGAGGTGAAATCCTGCACTTGAGATACCCCTACCCCGTTGACTTCCTTGGGTGGCATCCGGTTGTACGAATCAGCCAGCCGCCGGATTTTATCGGCGCCTTCCGCGCCTTCGAAGACCAGCGAACCACTCTGCTCGAGATAATAGCCATATTGCAGGTAGATTTGGTCCAACAATTCGTCCAAAGTGACATCTTGTGACTTCGCGTACGCGGCGACCTCGGCAAACATGAGAGTCGCAGCATTGGCATCTTTGTCGCGGACAAAGTCGGCACCGCTGTAGCCGTAGCTTTCTTCCCCCCCAAATACGAAGAAATAGGAATGTTCCAACCGGGCTTTACGCGATTCTTCCTCCGGCAATGTGCGATATGATTTGCGAATCGATTCTGGCAATGCCTTCTCGTATTTCAGAAGCTTGGCGCCGATATATTTGAATCCCGTGAGTGTCTCCACGCAATGGAGCCCTTCGCTTTGCGCAATTGCCTTTTGCAGATCGGTGGTGACTAACGTCTTGATCACGACTCCGTGCTGTTTATTCTGATCGTTCAGAATTCCAAGCTCTTTGAACGTTCGAGAGCGGTAGTAGCTCAACAGCGAGCCGATTTGATTCCCGGTGAGAAGGATCAGCTGGCCGGCACGGTTCCGCACCGCGACGCCCATTCGGTCGCAATCAGGATCAGTGCCAATAACCAGATCTGCGTTTTCTTTGCCGGCGAGTTCCGTTGCCATCGAAAGTGCTTCGGCGTTCTCCGGGTTCGGTGATTTTACGGTCGGAAATAGCCCGTCTTGCCGATCCTGTTCCGGGACCGTCAGCACATTAAAACCAATCTCTCGCAACAGTGGCACGGAAATTACCCCGCCGGTCCCATGGATGGGCGAGAAAACTACTTTGAGTTCTTTCTGCTGCGCGACTACCACCGGTTGCAAGATCACTGAGCGCAATCTCGCTTTGTAAATGTCGTCGAAATCTGATCCGAGAATCACTAGCTTTCCTCTTTGCTCGGGTGCAACCGGCTCATAATCTTCGCTCGTGGTCGCATTCACCTGCCCAATAATGGCGCTGGCATGGGGTTCGACTACCTGAGCGCCATCCTCAAAATAAACCTTGTAGCCATTATCCTGCGGAGGATTGTGACTCGCCGTGATTACGATTCCGGCGGTCGCATTAGTATGGCGAACCGCAAAAGAGAGCTCCGGAGTGGATCGCGCCGACTCAAAAAGGAAAACGTCGCAACCTAGCTCGGTCGCGACCTTAGCAGTAAGCTCGGCAAATTGCCGGGAAAAGATTCGGGTATCGTGAGCAAGCGCCAGACTGGGCCGGTGGCCTGACCGGACAGAGTTGAGGTAACCCTTCAGGTAATTAACCAGCCCTTGCGTCGCGCGACTGACATTGTAAAAATTCATCGCGTTAGTGCCAACGCAAGGGTGCTCCGGCGGCTCGGAGTCAGGGCGCGATCCGCGCTCAGCGTCGGTCACTCGTTTCCCGATCGATCGGCCGCGCAGCCCGCCAGTTCCGAAAGCTAGTGTCTTGAAGAAGCGGTCGTTCAATTCCGACCAGGCTCTTGCTTCCACTAGCTGCGAAATCGCCAATCGGTAGAGCGGATTGTGCCCAGCCGCTAGCAATAGTGAGATATTACCGGCACTGGTTACCAACAAGTGTCCTTCTTCCACCGCTTGCTCCAGAGTTTCCCGCAAGTCGCTCATATTCTTTGCAATTATGCTCGGCTGCGAGGATACGCAAATCAGGATGTACCCAACCGAAAAAATCGTCCGAGCAATCGCCAAAAGATCACGGCTGCGCCAGAGCGGGACGACTGCCTATCGCATCGTCGATGGCATCGGTGACGATCTCCCGGATTGGGTTATCGACGATTTCAATGGAAACTGGCTGATCGGTGCCAAACCGCGCCGAGAGCTGCCGGATTTGGACCCGATGCTAGGCTATCGTTCTCTATATGGAAAAGTGCTGACTAACGACGAGAAAAGGTCGCCAATCCTTTTGGCCGGTGAGCCGGTCGCAGCGAGATTCCTAGTTCAGGAATGTGGTCTGAATTTTTGGGTAGATTTCCGAGCCGGTTACTCGCAAGGGATCTTTCTTGATCAGCGTTTGAATCGGCAGCGTATCACGAAGATCAGCGCGGGCAAGAGCGTCCTAAATACATTTGCCTACACCTGCACTTTTGGCGTGGCAGCGGCAATCGGCAACGCTTCGACCATCAACGTCGATCTTTCGCGAGCATATCTGAATTGGGGTCGCGAAAACTATTTGGCCAATGATATCGACCGCGAAGGACACGAATTTGTCTACGGCGATGTATTCGACTGGCTCAAACGATTCGCAAAGAAAGGACGCCACTTCGATCTGATCGTCCTGGATCCACCGACGTTTTCGCGGGATCGGAATGGACGAATCTTTCGGGCAGAAAGGGACTATGGCGAGCTACTCGAATTGGCGCTGTCTGTTTGCACCAAGGACGGCCAACTGCTCTGCTGCACAAATTCCCACCGGCTTCCGCGCGCTGGCTTTGAAAGGATTCTGCGAGCTAAGTTGCCGAAGTCCGCGACTACGGCCAACTTCGCGATGCCGGAAGATTTTCCGGGCAGCGATTATTTGAAGTCCTTTTGGATAGAACGGCCCCGCTGAAGTTTCGGTTTGAACTTCGCCGCTGCACCGCGTTAGATCTAGCGCAGTTTCTATTCCGTCTTCGCAAATGATTCGTTTCGCTTGCTCTTGCCTGGTCCTTATCTCGCTTGGGCTGACCGGCTGCGATAACCGCACCCAGGAAGCGCGTCGTTGGGAGACCATCGCCAAAGACCTGAAATCTGGTAATAAGGTTCAACCCTGGAGGGAAGCAGCTGATCCTTGGAGCAACCAAGAGCATCATAGCGGGGTCGCGTGGTAGGGTGAATTTGTGGTTAGCGGTTTACCGTTAGCGGTTGGCGGTTGGCGGTTCGAGAGGCGGCCGTTTAGCGATTCGGCGCTCGAATCAGACCGGTTTCTGCCGTTTCGCGGGCCGATACGATAGTGCACCCAAGTGTGGCAGATGCGGAGGCCGCCGTCGCTACGCTCGAGCGCCTTCCTCATTATATCCGAATACTATCCAGACATTTTGAGTCCAATAAAGCGTAAACGTTCTGGCTTAGCGCTAGAAATATTATGGATAATTTGTTTCCAATTGTATTTTCGCTTGTCGCCGTTTCGGCTTTTGCAGTTTCGCGGTCTGGTGCGGCAAAATGTGTCCTGGTGTTATGTGGATCGTTTCTTTTGAGCAGCTGTCTTTCCTTGAGACTGGGAAAAAACGAAGAGCCTAAGCAGGCCCCGACGCGGACGGTGGTAGCGTACGCTGATCGAGACGCGGCGGTAGGCAACCGATAGCGGTGCGTTTCCAACTTCGTCCAGCGGCAGCCTCTGTGCTATTCGGAACCTTGAGAGCCAGTCCTTACCCAATCCGACGAGCGTAGCGGAAAATTGAGTAATCCGGGGTCTCTCGAATCTGTTCCACAGCCGAGAATTTTGATTGGTATTCCGGAAAATAAACGTCGCCCGGATACTCGGCTTTAAGTCGCGTAATCAAAAGCTCATCGCATCGGTCGAGAAGCTGCCGATATATTTCTGCGCCCCCGATCACAAATACCTCCTTCTGGTAGTTGGCCGGATCAAACTGAGAGAGATCACGAATCATTTCTGCTCCCTGCCAGGTCTGGGTTCGGCTGACGATCAGATTTCGCCTGCCTGGTAGCGGCTTCCCGATGGACAGATACGTCTTGCTGCCCATTAAAACGCATTGACCCATTGTCACTTCCTTGAACCATTTCTGCTCACCCGGAATCTTCCAAGGAATTGTGTTTCCACGGCCAATCACCCGGCTCGGGGTCATTGCGGCAATGGCCTTCATTCCATTCTCGCCTCCGGGCTCGAATGGAATAGCCGATAGCCAATAGCCGATAGCCAAAGTTTAGCACTGCTCAGTATCACGCGAACGATTGGGTTTGGACCTGTACGACCCTGGCTCCTAGATTCTAAATTCTTGATTCTTATCCGCTATTACACCGCAATTGGCGCTTTGATGGCCGGATAAGGGTCGTACTTTACCAATTCGATATCCTCGTACCGGAAGTCTTCGAGGCGCTCGGGAATCCGTTGAAAGAGTATTCTTGGAAGGGGTCTGGGCGTCCGGCTCAGCTGCTCACGGACCTGGTCGAGATGGTTTTTATAGATATGCAGATCCCCAAACGTGTGCACAAAGTCGCCCGGTTCCAGCCCACACACCGCTGCTATCATTTGGGTCAGCAGTGCATAGGAAGCGATATTGAAGGGCACACCGAGAAAAAGGTCGGCGCTGCGCTGGTATAGCTGACAGCTGAGCTGTCCCTCCAAGACGTAAAATTGAAAGAGCGCATGGCAAGGTGGCAACGCCATCTTGCCCAGTTCGCCCGGATTCCAGGCTGAAACGATCAGTCGACGGCTGTCCGGATTGGTTCGAATCATTTCCACGACCTGGGCAATTTGGTCGACCGATTTCCCGTCAGCAGTCCGCCAGTCTCGCCATTGAGCGCCGTAGACGCGTCCCAGGTCTCCCTTTTCGTCCGCCCACTCATTCCAGATGGTCACATCATTGTCGGTGAGAAATCGGATGTTGGTATCTCCGCGTAAGAACCAGAGTAGCTCGTAAACGATCGATTTGAAATGAACCCGTTTCGTGGTGATCAGCGGAAATCCTTGCCGCAAGTCGAACCGCACTTGCGCGCCAAAATATGATATAGTCCCAGTTCCGGTACGGTCATTCTTGGAACGTCCATTTTCTAAGACAAGACGGAGCAATTGATGATATTCCTGCACAGCCTGTAAAGGTTTAATGAAGGGGAAAAATTTCGTCCCGCGTCTTCATGACAACACGAAATCTATGGAACAGCAAACCACTTTGATCGATACCCAGAACCTACCCGATCACCGGGAAGTCGCTATCGACCGCGTTGGGGTGAAGAACCTGCGTTTTCCGATCCTGGTTCGCGACAAAGCGCACACCTCCCAACACACGGTCGCAACCGTGAGTTTAACCGTCGATCTACCGCATCACTTCAAAGGAACCCATATGAGTCGCTTTATCGAAGTGCTCAATCACCATGGAAGCGTCATTCATGTCGATAATATTAAAGTGATCTTGCGGGAACTGCAGGCGCGATTGGACGCGGAAGCGGCACACGTCGAATTCGAATTCCCGTACTTCATCGAGAAGAAAGCACCGGTTACGGGCGCATCGGGTTTGCTCGAATATAACGTTCGATTTAGCGCTGCGGCGTACCCGAACAATTCCGAATTTGAAGTGACGGTTCTCGTTCCGGTCACCACGCTCTGCCCGTGCTCTAAGGCGATCAGCAGGAAAGGTGCGCACAATCAAAGAAGTCTGGTGACGTTGGCGGTGCGGTTCAACAGCCCAATTTGGATCGAGGACTTGGTGCGCATGGTCGAGACGTCGGCCAGTGCGGAGCTGTTTAGCTTATTGAAACGTCCGGACGAAAAAGCAGTCACCGAACACGCCTATGATCACCCGGTTTTCGTGGAAGATTTGGTGCGTAACATCGCGGTCAAAGCGAATGCTGACCCACGCATTGTCTGGTATAGGGTCGAAGCCGAGAACTACGAGTCGATCCATAACCACAATGCCTATGCGATGATCGAGAAGGGCTGAGGGCCCAGCAATTGGCAATCAACGGATCTCAGGCGGGTCTTCCGCCCGGATTGCCTATTCGTTTCTAATTCGAAATGGCACCACGATCTTGCGTGACCGGCGATGTTGGGCACGGGCAATTCCGAATCTGCCTAACGGTGGCTTCTCTTTACCCGTGCCAAATCTGGTTAGAACTTTCGAGGACATTGCCGGTCTTGGCCGCTCGGTCAACCAGAATGCCCAGGTAATGATCTTGTGAGGCTTCGGCCAGGCCATA
>DATNNZ010000178.1:0-2702 GCA_035601575.1 Chthoniobacterales bacterium | reverse complement strand
CGTTACTGGCATGCGGACACCGCGTTAATTGGAGTGCGAGATTCGTTTGAGAGAAGGTTGACGGTCTTTCCATCGGGATTCGTCCCGACCGGTTCCGGTCCGGATCAGCTGGTTGCTCAGACATATTTGGGCGACTATCCTATCATTTAGGTCGTAAGATTGATTAGGCGGTCTATGCGCCGTTGTTAGCGATTTGCACATACCATCGGACCCAATGAAGTGAATCAGACCGGCATTTCGTTTTCGATCAGCAATTCAGCCAAATATCAAGCAAGGAGGTGGATCGTAGAAATGTTCAAATGCGTTCAGTGCTTCATTGAATTTTGGAAAGACTTCCATGCGGATCAGAATTGGAAATTTCCAGAGTTGCCACCTTCTCAATTTAAGAAACGGTTAGAGCTCAACTGTCCGGGAGTCGATCCTTCAGAATTCGAGCGCGCCAAGTGGTTTTGGCGGCGAAGGCCAACCCTGATTCTCGGCGAAGGGCTGCCTGGTTATCTTTGGGTCGTGTTCATTGGTGTGTTGCTACTTTTCATTCCGAAGATTGGAGTTCCTCTTGATTTTGGGTGCCTATTCTTCTTTTACGCTGCTATCGCTCTGGATACGGTCCGGCTCGTTCGATGGAGGCGCCAATACGAGACAAGCATTAATCGACTTTTGCAGAGTGCCTCAGGTCGTAAGAATCCGCGTAAAAGCGCCTCGAAAACGCAAAAGGACGTTTCCTAATGAGCGATGCAAGAGATGTGCAACTGGTGCTGGCGCGCCTCAAAGATGCCATCCATTCCAACAACAATCGGCACATCGCCGTGGGCGCCAGCGAAAAGGAGATAGCTCTTGACGTCCGGAGAGGCCCTCCGTCCGGCTATACTCCTATCTTCCCGCCGCCCGAAGTCCTCGACAATGCCCACAACGTCAATCGGAGAATGTGCTACTTCCTATTTGTCATTTGCTATTTCATTTCAAGCTTCGCACGAGCGAATCTCCGCGATTAGAAACAGGCTTGACCGCAGGAGAACTTATTCGAGCACGCCTTCCTTTAGAAGCCAAACGTCCCCTGCTCCACACCGAATTTAGTAACCGGGTTCGCGAAAAGTACCGGAGGTCATGCAATAGTCCCAGGCTTGGTCTTTGGCTCCTTTACTTCCAGTGAGGAACCTTCCTATGAAGATCGAGAAGAAAATTGTCTTCATTGAAGGTATGGCAGGCGTTACCTGAACAGTCGGCCGTAGCTCACCAGCCATCGGGAGGGCGGCAGCACGATTAACGCGACCGGTCAACCATACAACCCAAACCACCCTCTCTGACTTATCGATCTAGAACTAATTAATAAAACTGCCCTCATACCAGGCTCTACCAAAAGCATGGCAACCGAAACAGCAGGGACAGGTGTTTCAAATGGCGATGTCTATTTCCCTGAGACTTTTTTGGGCGACGCGTGCGAATAAAACTCACACCGCCGGGTTTCGCCCAAATGCGAAAGGCGTCGCGTTTCGAAGAGCTTTTCCTGCCTCACTTAGATGCGGCCTATAGCGTCGCCCGTTGGATCGTCAAAAAGGATCAGGACGCGCAGGACGTTGTCCAGGAAGCCTATGCTCGCGCGCTGAAAGGATTTTCTGGATTCCGAGGAGACAACCCGCGGGCTTGGCTGCTGACCATTGTGCGTAACACTGCCTACAGCTGGATTAAGAAACAGCTAAACGATGAAAAGCTGATTCCATTTGACGAAAGGACCCACGCTATGCCGGTGGAAGTCGTACCCTCTGAACTGTCTCAGGAAAGACGACGACAGCTATTGGAAAAAGCCTTGAATCGGCTCCCGGCCAAGTCTCGTGAGGTCTTGGTCCTGTTTGAAATCGAGAGATCGTCTTACAAAGAAATCGCAGCGACGCTTAACCTGCGGTTGGGAACCGTGATGTCCCGTCTGAACAGGGCGCGTCGTCGCTTGCAACAAGAAATCACTCAAGTTCGAGACGGGGAAATCGAAGAGGAATTGTTAGGTTAACTTGGGTATCTGGTGAAACCGACCGACAATGTTGTTATTGCGGCCTTCGGTAAGATCTTCTATAACCATCTTTGGCCCTGCGACTAAGCTTCGGAGTGACCAAGGCGCAGTGATTTTTGCTCGCAGCTCGGTTCGCGCCCAAATCCTGAATTATATCAAGCTGAGAGCCACCGATCAGCTGTTGGAGAAGGCTTACCCACCGGCAGCGACAATAAATCTTCCGCCCACGCTTAGGAATTTCTTCAGTCATTGGCTTTACTGCCTCGGTAAAAAATATCTGTGACCCCGCGCAGATGGGCATCGACCGCTTCAGGATCGGTACGGTACAAAGTGTGTCGTAGCATGGCGTCGTGAATTGAATCGCGGATGAAATCGGCTGCTGCCGACAGATCAGCAACCTCTCGGACAAGGCCGCGTTTTTGGGCTTCCTGCAGCGCTACAACCAAGCAAGCCTTTCTGGTCAGCATGAACTCCTCGAGTGCGCGACGCATCGATTCAGGTAAAGAACGTGCTTCGCCGATAAAGGCGCGCACAATGGCTTCCCGCTGAATTCATCCCGATTAAGACTGCGGCACACATCTTCATCACGGACAGAATAACCTGGCGCGGGGGGCTGATGCTGCCCTTCCTTCCCCCGGGTAGTTAAACTTAAAGGGACCGCCGAACGTACAATTTTTTCCGTTTGGTGTAGTGAGGCCTA
>DATNNZ010000177.1:0-4651 GCA_035601575.1 Chthoniobacterales bacterium | reverse complement strand
AATTCCGCCGACAAGATCAACCGATATGAACCCTTCTTGCGAATCAGAATGCCCTCGACATCAGTGAGCGGGCCGGACTTGATGCGAACCCAATCTCCACAACGCAAAAATGGATGGGGCTCGACGTGAAGTGAGCTCCCGACCGCCAGCCGGATTGCGTCAATTTGTGCCGTAGGAATAGGGGCGGGATGTCCGGCGGTAGAGACGATGGAAAAAACTCCGGGCGCGGAAACAACTTGCACGCGTCGCGCGGAATTGCCACGCACGAATACATAGCAAGGAAATAGCGGTAGCGAGAGGTGTTTCTTTCGGTCTTTCCATTGCCTCACAACCTGGTATACCGGCAGAAAGGTTTCGAGGCCGTTCGCGGAAAGATTTTCGACAACCGTTTTCTCGTGTTGGTGGCGAGTATAGACAGCCCACCATTCGTGTTCGCCGCTGTTATAACCATTTGCATGAGGACTTGTCATGAGGACACAGCTTCGCAGTGTGACTTACAGTAGCGTCACCTGAACTGCGACTTTCTTCTCCGTCACCAACTACCTTGGAACACTCCGCAGCATGGGCCGACTCTCCGCAAACGAGACGCGCTCACACGCGGGAGCTGATCCAAAAGCCTGCGGATCCGAAGAACCCGCAGTAATCTTTTCGCGCCGCCTTACTTCCGGTCGTGCCAAGCGGCTGTTGCTCCCCGAACCTGGAAGGCCTGGACTACATAACCGGCCCTGTCCAAGGAAGCAGATGGTATTCCTCGATCGTCGCGGCCAATATGCACAGTCCCCTCGCTCCAGTCCGAAACTCTTTCCGCACAATCTCGCCCAGACAAACGACATGGTTACCGAACGGCTCGTTCTGGCCGCTCCGCAACACAAAGTCGATCTCGACGTGTTTGTGAACTTCAGCGGATTGATGACACCTGAAGAAAATGCCGGCCCCACTGATGTTCTCCGTAGTTCCCATGTGCCAATCGCTTTCACCGAATTCGCGATAACGCACCGGCAATTTGATAGGAAAGCGCTCGGCTTGCCGGTTCTCGCTGGGCTCGATCATCCGCAATTCACGATTCGGTGACGCCATAGAAATTGGAAAACTGAATCAGTGACAGCCGCTGACGGTCAATTTTTTCAGAGTTGACCGGAAACTGCGCTGATTTGCCTACAATGTGAATGGAGTGTGAAAAATCGTCAATGGCCCGAAGGTGCGGGGCGGTGCCATCCTTTCCTTGGCCTCATGGAGCCATCACTTGCCCCGGTTCTAGTCTCGCTCGAATCTCTCTCCCACCAGCTATAGCTTCGAAAACTCGACGAACTCATTGAAGGCGGCCATTGGATTTCTGATTTGAATGTTTTGTTTTTTTGTTTTGTCATGAGGGCTTATCTGCGATTTGAATAGGTCAACACAATGTATACCAACAACCGCGCGCGATGCCGTGCGGCTTTTCTCGCAACACCATGACAGCAGCGGTTTGTGCGGCAATCCCAGCAGAACAAAGGAGTAAGAGTTTGCAATTGGTTACTGCTGCAGCCTCTAAAAACGCCCAACATGCCAGGACGGGGATGTCCAACAAAGACTACCGGGCGAACAGCTTTTTCTTCCGGGTCGTCAGGCAGTTCGGGAAGTTCCTCGTTGTCAACGACAGTCCGTGCGATAAATTTCCGACGACCTTTGTCGCTGAGATTTTGTTTGTGAGTGGATGAAGTTACAGAGCGGAATAAGGAAGAGAGGGAAATCCACAGCCCACTTTTTTCCACAGTACTAGTGCTCATTTTAGTCTCTTGATTCGCTATATGGATGTGAGTAAAGTCTCATTTTGCCTGCCTAACAAGAAACAAACGTTCGGGTCCAAGGCAAGGGCCACGGAAAAGCCCCGATTTGTTTCAAGCTATGTCGGCAGGACCGCGTATCGAACGCGATAGTCAAGGGGAGCGTGCCCCCGGGCTCCCTTCTAGACACGACGCTTTGCCTGTTGGGTTTCTACCAGCAAGGTAGAGCGTTGGTTCTCGTTTAGCCAAAACCAGGTGTGGGTGTGCTGTGAGGAGAGCACAGAGTGCCCATTTCACTTTAAGTCTTGGCTGACATAATGAAGGGATCGACATGGATCTGACCCGCCTCAGACCCACTGCTAGTTTTTTATCTAGTAAGGCTCGTAAGCAGGAATGTATTTCGCGGTCCGTAACTCGGTTGAGTGCTGGGATCGTCGGGTGTACGCTCGTCCTGGCTAACCGGGATCCCGGATGGACCGATCCCCCGCGCCGTCTCCTGTTTTATCTGTTTGCTCTCTTAAGCTATAGCCTGCATAGACTGTTCGCCGTCCTCCTTCCCGCCAAATTTGCGGAGAATCCCGATAAACCCACCACCTGGCACTTCGCAGCGCAGAACTGGTCCGGCCGGCCTTCCGCTGCTGCCCCACGAAGTTTCCAAGGTCTGCCATCGATGATGATGTTCCTCGATTTTGCTCTTTGGCCTGCTTTTTGCTCGCGGAGCTGGCAGTCGAAAACAAAACCTCTGGAGCGTGCCTGGAAATTGGTTTCTGTAAGGGGGACCTATGGGTAATTCCGCCAATCCAATCCGCGTATTAATCGCCGATGAACAGCCATTGTTCCGTGACGGCTTGCGGCTGCTGCTCGAGGAAGAGCCAAGTTTTCGCGTGATCGGCCAAGCCGGCGACGTAAGAGAGACCGTACAACTTACACAGGGAGCAAGACCAGACGTACTCTTGCTTGATTTGGGCCTGACGAGCTGTTCTGGATTGGAGGCTCTGAGCCTGATCCAATCGTTATCGCTGCCGGTACATACCCTGATAATGGCTACGACCATGGATAAGTTTCAAGTCCTAGACGCGCTGCGCCGCGGCGCGTCCGGCATCCTGTTAAAGGAATCGTCTATTCAGCTTTTGCGTAAGTGCATTCGAAGTGTAATGGAGGGCGAATACTGGATCGGGCGAAGAAGCGTGGGGGATTTAGTACGCGAGCTGAAAAAGTACTCCGTGCCAGTCGTTGAAACAAAACCACAAAGGAATTGGCGTTTGACGCCCCGCCAATTGCAGATTGTGGCGGAAATCATTTCCGGGAAGACCAATAAGGAAATCGCGCTAAAGCTCGGCCTCAGCAACCAGACGGTTAAACATCATCTGACTAGTATTTTCAACGAGCTCGGCGTTTTCAACCGCCTGGAGTTGGCGCTGTTTGCGGTCCACCACAACTTAGTATTCCGATTCGCTAATAAGTGAGACATCGCCGGTGGCGGCCGTTTTGTATGCACTTCGAATTGCGAGAAAAAGTGGTACAACGGACCCGAAATCGAGTAGCATCACGAAGATCATATATTCAGGCTGGCAGGTGCTGTTTGCCACAGAGATGATTTTTTTACAGCGGGATCATTCCATGGGGCGGTCTCTGTTGCTTTCGTCGATACGACGATTATAGTGTCTGCTTAACTGGCCATTACAGAATCAGACGCACCAAGAGAATGAAATGTTTTTGAATTTCTACCAGCTCGCAGAACCACCATTTGGAGTCACTCCCGATCCGCGATTTCTTTATCTCGGAAGCACGCATCGGGAAGCGTTGGCTTCCGTACTCCACGGACTAAATACAGGTCGCGGGTTCACTGCGCTGATTGCCGGTGCGGGAATGGGCAAAACCGCGCTTCTTCGGCTAATCGTGCAAAAACTCCAAGGCTCGACGCGCACCGCATTCCTCTCCCAGTCGCGGTGTTCCTCGCGCGAACTCCTGACGAGCTTGTTGGTGAGTCTGGGTATTGAAGGCGGCGGTGAGAGTTTCTCGGCGATGCACGCAAAGTTAAACGATACTTTGCTGCACGAATACAATTCAATGAAGCGCTTTGTTGTCGTTATTGACGAAGCACAAGATCTCGCGGAGCCCACACTTGAATTGTTGCGAGCGCTTTCCAATGTCGAGACGCCTCGCGAGAAGCTAATGCACTTCGTGTTGTCCGGTCATCCGCAGCTCGCCGAGAAGCTCGCGTCTCCCCAGCTGATCCAGCTCCGTCAGCGAGTCTCCATCATCGCTCGATTGGAACCCTTTGATGGCGAAGAAACCCGCCTATACATCGATCATCGCTTGCGAGTGGCTGGCTACGATTTCGCAAGGCCACTGTTCACTCCATCCGCTTTGGATCTTATAACCGGCAGCACCCGGGGCGTTCCACGGAACATTAATAATGTTTGCTTCAACGCTCTCTCGCTGGGCTATGTAAACAGGCAACAAACGATCGATGCCGACATCATCCAGGAAGTACTGGAGGATCTTGATCTACAGAAGCTGATTGAGGCGGGCGGCGAGGTTCCCTTCGTTCCGAGGTCGCGTCTCAGCGACCACGATGTGTTGGAGGCGCCTATGGATCCGAAACGTTCAGACGCGGATCCTCGTTCTCTTAATCTGGACCAAGCGGTATCGAGAACCGTGAGCGAAGTGGGCGAACCTCAACACGCGAATTTTGCAGCCGCTGCTTTGACTACTCCAGCCATGGTTCCTCGAACTCCTCGCGATGCCGATCTACGGCGAAGCTCTCGCATTGATCATCCGGTCTCGCTGATTGTCCTCGGTACCGATCGCGTCGGCGAATCTTTTCGGGAGGAAACTGCGGCTGTCTCTCTGAATCTCCACGGCTGCCGGTATTCTTCGCGTCA
>DATNNZ010000176.1:0-8310 GCA_035601575.1 Chthoniobacterales bacterium | reverse complement strand
CCGAACCAAAGACTGCTAGGGCGAAACACGCCGTTGAGCGACACCGAGATGAGGCGTGATGGTAGGGCAAAACACGTCTTTGAGCGACAGCGAGATAAGACGTGTGAGCCAAACCGCGCATGAGGCTCACACCCTGCGCGAGGCCTGGCGAAAGGTGCAAATCGGAACAGGGTGGCATCTACCGGGTTTGGGTCTTTCATCGCCGGCCTTGATTTGTGATTATTGCTCATGGGGCCGCGGCTAGCTCGAGCGCTTACTTTCGGGATAATTCCGTCACATACCCGAGTTTGGGAATATCTCTACTGTTTCAGTAGGCAATTCAAGTCGAAAAAGGCTACTTTCTTATAGGTTTAGAGGCTTTGCGTTTCGGGGTGCGCCCCCGGCGCAAGTCGATGTTAGGCTAATCCCCGATAACCGAATGGCTTGATGCAGCACTTCCTGAATTTCGGCTATTGGCTATTGGCTATCTGCTATTCCCCATTCCCTTCCTCTTCCATGCTGCCAGCCGGTTTTCCAAGTAGCTGTTCAATACAAATTCCATTTCCTGCATGACGGCTTTGGCATCCCGGCGGGACACATGCTTGTTCAGAGCATTTGCCGCTTTTACCAGTTGTACGGTCACATCCGCAATCTGCCGTAGCTGCCCAACCGGTATACCTGGCGCGAAGCTTTGCAAAAAGCGTTGAACGTTGCGAGTGAAGATAGCTCTTGCCTGCGAACGAAGACCGGGCCGTGACAACAGTGAAGTAGCGTCAATCAATTCGGTAAACGCCGGGCGCTCCCGAATGAATTCGATTTGATGTCGGATGAGTTCATGGGAGAACTCTTTAAGACTCATTCTCGGCAGTCGTTGATCGAGTTCCTTCCACCGCGCGGACATTTCGCTGAGATAACGAGAAAGTAAACCGTCCGCGATCGCTTCCTTACTCGGAAAGAATTGATAAAGCGAGCCGATCGGGGCACCCGCTTTCTCGGCAATGGCACTCATGGTCGCCGCGCGATATCCGGTCTCGGCAAACACTTCGGCGGCTGCGGCTAACAATGCAGCTACTCGGCGTTCGCCCCTTTTCTGCCGGGGTTGCTTGGGTTGAGCGTTTGACAAATATGACGGTACCGTCATATTAATTCAGAATGTGAGGAGATCATCATGTTTTAGAGCGAGGCCGTTTGGCTCCGGTCGGTGAACTCTCAATCTCATGCCAAGGACACAAAACAACCGCATATGGAGAGTATCATGCCATCACTCAGGCTTTTTCCCAAATCGACCGCGCTCGTGTTGATCGATTTACAAAAGGGGATCACCAGTTTCCAGGTTGAGCCACATCCGACCGAGGTCGTGTTGGAAAACGCATCCCTGCTCGCCAACGAGTTCCGCGGCCTCAACGCTCCCGTTTTTCTGATCCGAGCCGCTTTTCCGTCCGGACCACTTGCGCTGAATCTCGTCACCGACGCGAAGGCGCCTCTGCCTGCCAACGAACCGGAGGGTTGGTCCGAGCCGGCCGTGAAACCGCAGGAAAATGACGTCCTTATTTTAAAACGGCAGTGGGGCGCCTTTTACGGTACCGAGTTGGATCTGCAACTGAGACGCCGGCACGTCGATACGATCGTTATCGGCGGAATAGCGACGAATTTCGGCGTGGAGTCGACCGCTCGCAGCGCTTATGAGCTTGGGTATCAATTACTGTTGGTGGAAGATGCGATGGCGAGTTTCAGCAAAACGCAGCATGACTTCGCGACCCAAAATATCTTTCCGCGTCTCGGACGAGTGCGTACCACCGTTGAGATTGTAAGGGCACTGAGGGACAGCGATTGAAATTGGTTTTATTGGCTCTTTCGGTTCTAGCCGGGTTCGCGATCGGGGCGCTCGGCTTGCCCGCCGCATTTTTAACCGGTCCGCTTCTGGTTGCGGCCACATTTTCAATTACCAACCGGCCAGTGATCCGATTTCCCCTCTTTCTCTATCGTCTGGCTCAGTCCGTGATCGGCGTGATGCTCAGCTTCTCCATCACCGCAAAATCACTGCACACGATAGCTGCTAACTGGGCGCCGGTGATCGCATTAGTGCTCGCAATGTTGGTGCTCACCACCGTCATCGGAATTGTCTTGCGGCGGTTAACTGACCTTCAACCAGGCACCGCGCTTCTCGGCACTTTGCCAGGCGGGGCGGGTGAAATGATTGCCATGAGCGATTCGCTCGGGGCCGATGTTCGCCTGGTAACCGTGATGCAGTACGGCCGTTTGTTGGCCATTCTTGCGACGATCTCATTGGTGGGCCACTTCGCCGGTGCTTCGGCTGGTGGAGGTCATCCGATAACACGGCCTCCGGCCGTTCATCTGGCCGAACCTCTTCATTATTTGATCTCCGCAATCATTGCTCTGATCGGAGCAGCGCTCGGTACTCGTTTTCGGATTCCAGCCGGTACGGTGATCATTCCTGCGGTCCTGGCCGCCTTGGCCGGAATCATTGGGGTACCGGCTGCTCCCTGGCCGCCGGCCATTCTTGGGACTGCTTATTTAGTTCTCGGTCTGCAGATCGGTTCGAACTTTGACGCTGCCGTCGTCGACCAACTTAGACGGCTCGGCTTATTCGTGCTGCTTAGCAACATCTTCCTTTTGGGGATCTCGGCGCTCTTGGCGGTCTGTTTGATGCCATTGCTTAAAATTGATCTGTTGAGCGCCTATCTGGCTGCGACTCCAGGCGGATTGGACTCCGTGGCAGCAATGGCTGCCGACCTGAAAGCGGACGCAGCTCTCATACTGGCCGTTCATTCCCTTCGATTGATTAGCGTCCTAGTGATTGGACCGTTTCTGGTGCAGTTCGTCGGACGTCGGTTAGCCGGATCGGAGAATTGTATTCAGAAGCCGGAATTCTGAGGCCAGAATTTCAAAGGTTTTCGCTGGTATAGACCCCAAATGGAACTGCTTCCGAACGGGTTCTGGACGCACTGTTATCTCGAGCCGCGAGAAGGGCGATCAAACATCGTTCCGCCAAAATCTCCGGGTTTTGGTCGATAACGATATCCGCGGTGCCGGAAATTAGGGCTTCGCGGGCATTGGTTAACTCGTGACAGACAAAAGGGATGTGACGGTGTTGGCCGAACTCCTTCAATGCCTGTAAAGTTCCTTGTTCACCGCCACCGGCGTTGTATATACCGGCACAATCGGAATGAGTTTCCAGAAACTCGCGTGCCGCATCATAGGCGATTGCCGCATCATCGAGACAGACGATTGCTTCAGATACGTGGAAACGAGGAGCTTGTTCTCGGAAAAAGCTGCGGAAGCCGCTTTCGCGGCTTTCTTGACACAAATACCGGTGGCTACCGGTAATAACGCCGATTGTTCCCGTGTTTTTTCGGGCTAACCGGGTCAGAAACCATGCGGCGGTACGGCCTGCGCTTCGGTTATTGATTCCGACGTAATCGTACTTCTCTTCGGAAGATAGGTCAGAAACCAGAGCTACGGTTCGTACGCCGCGTTCTGCCGCTTCTCCTATCGCTTGGGAAATGTGGGGGTGATCAAGTGCTACCACTGCCAGCGCGTCGACCTGTGGGCTCACATTCCGAATTCGGTCCGCCACCGCCGTCGAATTTACGGCGTCGACAAACTCGATAATCAGATCCGCGCCAATTTCAGGTCGCGCATGAGCTTTTTGCCGCAAAGCTGATGCAAGCGCCTGGTAAAATGCCGTCGTCCGGCGCTGCAGTAGAATCGCACAACGAACTGGTATCCGCAGAGTTTGGATGTGCGATCTCAATAAGGGTGAGGCATAATATTGCAACTCTTGAGCGGCTTTGAGAATACGTTGAGCCGTGGCCTGTCTCACCGGTGCCCGCCGATTAAGAACACGATCGACCGTGGCGACGCTCACCCCCGCGTTCTTGGCTACGTCGATCATGGTGATGCGCGAGCCGGCCATGAAAGGAATTGTGCAAGAATTTTATCATCAACACAACAAATATCGCCTTTACTCCATGACAATAAAGATGAAAGAAAAACGTCGGTGGATTGCTGCGCTGTTTTCTTGGGATCCTTTACAGGAACAATCGCAGCCGCTCGCAAAGATCGCGCGTTGATTTGGCACTCCGCGATCAGGCGGTAGGCAAAACGAAGGAAGATTGCGTGAAAGAATCTTATCACGAAACTGGAATTGGGTTGTGATAGAAATGACATAAAACACTTCAACCCGTTGTTTTTCGTTTGCGCGTCTTTTGCTGATTCTTTAGGCTCCGCCTCACGAATCGGTCGAATAGCTCGACGCACAGAGAGTCGGATCTCTGTGCGGAGAGCTTTCGACCAGTTTTGGTCAACTCGCCCAGATTGTCCCCCCGAACTGATGAAAGCCAGAAATGCTGAAGCGGCACCGACAACCGGACTCGTCGGAGTAGCGACGCCTCGCTTCGCCTTTGTTCAAGCATCAGTCGTAAAGTTTCCGGGAGCCAGCACCTCGCGTAGTTACTAGAGGCGGAACTATGTCAGCTGACCAACAGAGACAAATCAGGGTGGGAATGGTGGGAGGTGGACCAGGGGCGGGTATCGCCGAAACCCATCGGACGGCGATGCGCCTGGACGATCGTTATGTGTTGGTCGCCGGGGTATTTTCAAGGGACCGCGAGAAGTCGCTGACTGCGGCACAGAGATTGCGGATACCTGAGGACCGGGTCTACGGTGACTACGCAGCGATGGCAATGGTCGAGTCTAGGCGCGCGGATCGGATTGAGGTCGTCAGCATTGTGACACCGACCGACAGTCATCATCAGATTGCGAAGAGATTCCTGGAAGCCGGTGTGCACGTTATCTGCGACAAGCCGCTTTGTCTTTCGGTGGGAGAAGCAAGAGAATTGAAGGCTCTGGCGGAGAAGCGAGAATTGATCCTGTGCCTGACCCATAACTACTCGGGGTATGCGATGGTACGACATTCTGCTCGGATGGTTCGAAGTGGGGATCTGGGCGAAATCCGAGTGATCCAAGTTGAACATGCCTCCGGTTGGGCGGCCAGGCTTTTGGAAAAAGAAGGGCATCCGCAAGCTATCTGGCGGACCGATCCGGATCTACTTGGTGATGCGAGCGTGCTTTACGATTTAGGCACTCATGCACACCAGTTGGCGCGGTTTGTAACCGGGCTCGAAGTCACCGAAGTAGCTGCAGAATTAAGCCAGATCGTTCCGGGTCGAGCGATCAAAGACAATGCGGATATGTTGCTCAGGTTTTCCAATGGGGCTCGCGGAACGCTTTGGGCTTCGATGGCGGCCGTCGGCAATGAACATGGCTTGCGGATTCGGGTGTATGGTGAGCGGGGAAGTTTAGGCTGGCGCCATGAGGATCCACACCACCTGCGCTACTGCCCGGTTGACGGTCCGCCTCAGATCCTGGCGCAAGGAGCCGGCTGGCTCTCGCCGGATGCGAACCGGTGGACACGTGTCGGGTTGGGCCATCTGGAAGGTTTTTTTGAGGCGTTTGCGAATCTGTACACTGAGGTTGCAGACGCGCTGCTGGCGAAAGCAGCAGGACAATCATACTCTAAGCCGGAGCTAGGTTTCCCCGATGCGTTGGACGGGTTTCGCGGCGTAGCCTTCGTCGAGGGTGCAATGCGGTCCTATGCGTCCGGAGGAGTCTGGAGTACGATCGAGACAAGCTGAAAGATCAAAACCAAGAGGATAGAACGAATGTTGAAAGTAGCAGTGGTAGGGACCGGTTTCATCGGTTCGGTTCATGCGAGAAACATTGCCCTCCACCCGGGAGCGGAGCTGGTGGCGGTGAGCGACGCAAACTTGGAGTCTGCCAAACGGGTCGCGGCGCCTACCGGCGCCCAGGTCGTAGCCGACGTCAGAGAAATTTTTGATCGCAAGGAGATCGAAGCCGTGCTGATCGCCTCGCCGACGAATACTCATGTCGATTACCTGCAGCAGGCCGCGCAGGTAGGGAAAGCTGTCTACTGCGAAAAGCCAATCGGTCTCGATTATCAGGAAGCGGAGCAAGCGGTGAAAAAAGTTCGGGCGGCCGGAATTCCAGTGATGCTCGGTTTCAACCGCCGATTCGATGCCAATCATGCGGCGGTGAAACAGGCGATCGACCGAGGCGAAGTCGGCAAGATTGAGATCGTTCAGCTCACGAGCCGCGGTCCGCAGCCTCCGCCAATCGACTATGTCAAGGTTTCCGGCGGGCAAATGCGCGATCAAACTATTCATTTTTTCGATTTGCTCTGTTGGTTGACCGGCGATGAAGCGGTCGAAGTTTATGCGATTGGCGACGCGCTGGTGAGCGCCGCGATCGGCGAAGCCGGCGACGTCGATACGTCAGTTGTCTCCTTGCGAATGGCTTCGGGTGCGCTTGGTCAAATCGATTGTTCACGGCGTGCGGCCTACGGCTACGACGAGAGAATCGAAGTCTTTGGATCGGACGGGCTAGCGGTGTCGCGGCGCCAGAATTTCCGGGGCATGTCCCTTTACAAAGGGCGAAAGATGATTGCCGATGGACTCCATCCCGGCTGGTTCGAGCGAATCGAGGAGAGCTATTACCAAGCCTTAGACGCCTTTGTCAGAGCAGTGACTCAGGGGTTTGCGCCTAGCCCATCCCTTCAGGATGGGCTGAGGGCGCAGTTGCTGGCAGACAAAGCCACCGAGTCGCTGAAGACCGGAATGCCGATAAAAGTTCGACCCCAATCATAGATTCCGATGAAAGTTCGTCGACTTGAGAGATGGGGAGGGAAGCACCTCTCCTTCCTTGCACAATCTGGGAACAATCAGAGATGACACTACAGGTTTCGAAACCTCAATTCCGATTAGGAGTTAGCCCGCTGAGCTGGACAAACGATGTCCTGCCGGAGTTAGGAGGAGACATCCCGCTCGAAGTATTCTTAAGAGAAGCTGCTGAGATTGGATTTGAAGGTGTGGAGTTAGGTCGAAAGTTTCCGAGGAAGTCGAAGGAACTTCGACCGAAGCTTTCTGAATACGGCCTGCAATTGGTCTCTGGTTGGTACTCGGGATTTCTTGCGGAAAGGTCGCTCGAGGAAGAATGGAAGGCAGCGGCGGATCATGTTCGCCTCTTGGAAGAGTGCCGCTGCAATGTCTTCATCTATGGCGAGTGCGGGTTAATGCCTTCGGATTCCCCTTGGGACACGCGTCTCGGTCTTTCCACTAAATTGGAATCAATTGATTTAGAAAGTTATGCCGCAAAAATGGACGAATTCGCCAAGCGAGTTCGCAGCAGAGGTATGAAACTGGCCTACCACTATCATTTGAAAATGTTAGTTGAGAATGCGGATGAGATCGCTGCATTCTTTGCTGTTACAAGTGACGAGGTCGGAGTCCTTTTGGATACGGGCCACGGCCGCGCGGCGGGCGCCGATTACGGCGAGGTGATCCAGCGCTTCGGAAACCGGATCGTGCACATTCATTTAAAGGATGTGCGCGATAGTGTCTTGAGTTGGGCACGCGAAAACGATGTCAGCTTCAATACTGCTGTAAGGGAAGGGGTCTTTACTGTTCCAGGCCAAGGCGATGTTGATTTCTCTACGGTTGCCGAATTTGTTCGGAGCTCCGGCTACGACGGCTGGTTAATCGTCGAGGCAGAACAAGATCCGGTTAAGGCTCCCCCAAAGCTAAACGCGGAGCAGGCGTTCCAATATGTCGTTGATCTAACCCGCATAAATCATGCTTCTTGAGAAAACTACACGGTCAATACGGGCTAGGAGGCCATTAAAGAGACGCTTGCGCGTCTCTTTAACAGGCAAATTCGGAAATTGGATTTGGATATGTCGAAGTCGTTAAGTATTGGGCTGGTTGGTTCTGGGTTTATGGGACAAGCGCACGCTGATGCTTACCGCCGTGCTCGAATCCTGTATCGAGACCTTGCTGCCAAACCTGAATTGTACGCTATCGCTGATCAGAATGCTGCATTAGCAGAGGAGGCTCGAGCTCGTTTCGGTTTCGAGAACGCTTACGGCGATTGGCGACAGTTGGTGGAAGATCCAAAGATCGATCTGGTCGATATTACCACGCCAAATTTTCTCCATGTGGAAGTCGCTCTAGCGGCCCTCGAAGCAGGAAAACATGTCTATTGCGAAAAACCGATGGCAGTAACGGTGGAGGGGGCCCGGCGGATGGCTGCCGCGGCGAAGAAGTCGGGAGTAAAAACGATGGTAGCGTTCAACAACATCAAGACTCCGGCCGCTTTGCTGGCTAAACAAATCATCGAACGGGGAGAGATAGGGCAACCGGTGCGTTTCCGGGGCACTTTTGATCAGGGATTTTTCAACGATCCATCTTTGCCTTGGTCCTGGCGCTGTTCGCGAGAATTGGCCGGCTCGGGGGC
>DATNNZ010000175.1:0-3327 GCA_035601575.1 Chthoniobacterales bacterium | reverse complement strand
TTACAATGCCGAGCTCCATCACCGCAATCAACTCCAACACGGCTCCTGGATCTTTCAGCTTCAAAAATCCTAACCCCAACTATTTTTCCCTTGAAGACCCATAGAAAGTCTACCGAAGCGCGCACCCAGCACTTCGTAAGTTCAGCGCGTTGGTCCCGCAGTTGCAAGCTCACCAAGCGTCTTATCCGGTTGCCAGAATTCGGTATTAACTCCATCGTATTTCAGGACCGTAAACATACCTGCCGCCAAATGATAGAGGATATGGCAATGAAACGCCCAGACGCCAGGGTTGTTCGCATCGAAGATTACTTTGATGGTTGATTTTGGTGGGACAATCAACGTGTCGCGCACTGCGCCGTTCAACTTTTTGCCATCAATCTCGATTACCTGGACGTCGTGGCCATGCAGATGCATTGGGTGAGACATGCCCGTGTCGTTGCGCATCACAATTTCAACGCGTTCGCCCTCCTTCACATTGAGACTGTTGTTATTGGGATAAGCAGCGCCGTTAATCGTCCAGCTATAGTTTGCCATATTGCCGCCAAGAACGCATGCGCGACATCGTCCCATTTCTGGGCCACTAGTCTTCGATTGTTTCGCATTGCAGTCATGCCGCTCATGCCTTTCATCTTTTTCATGCCTGCTTTGAGTTTCGTTAGAATTTGGCCGGGCGGCTTGAATGAAAAGTCGCCTAACAGAATCACGTATTGTTCGTCCGCTTTGTCCTGCTGTTCTTCCGTCTGAAGGATGAGCGGAGCGGTGCCCAACAACTGTTCCTGGAGACCGAAGTGCGAGTGCATCCAGTAGGTACCACTTTGCTTGAGCGGAAATTGGTAAAGAAAGTTTCCATTTGGCGGAATCTAGATCAATCATTGGGTTGGAACGCGAGAAATGACGCCTGTGGTCGGTGATTGTGGCAAACCAATCGTTGTGCAGGTAGGGCGCGGCTCACAGATCCCGCCTTCGCAGACTACGGCGCGCCCTGACAATCAGCGTGTGCAAGATCATAGAACTGAGCCGCGACGTAGGCTTGGCGGAGTCGGGTTTCGCCCTACCGTTGCCCGATTAACGCTTCGATCTGCGACCAGCTCCGCAGATTTTCGTATCGTTTTCCACTGGTAACCGCCAACGAACCTGCTGCGATTCCGGCTCGGGCCGCGGTGCGCCAATCGAGTCCGCGATACCAAGCTGCGAGCACCGCTGCGATAAACGCGTCGCCGGCCCCGGTCGTGTCGATCGCCATGGCCGGCAATGCCGGCAAGCTTTCCTCGAACTCACCGGGAATCCGAATTACCGCTCCGTTTGCTCCGTTGGTGACCGCGATAAACTGTTTCACTCCGGCACGCTCGAGAGCTTGGGCGGCGGCGGTGGCTCCGGATTTTCCCGTAATTGCTTCTGCCTCGGAAAGGCTTGGACAAAAAACATCCATTTCTGGCATTAGATCGAGGAGGGTCGGCCATAGCGGCGAGTCGGAATAGGTCACGTCCAGAGAGGTCAAGATGCCCAACTCTTTCGCTCGACGAAAGGCTTGCTTCATCGGGTGACCGTCAAATGCCGGCAGAATAAGAGCGTAACCCACGTGAAGAGCACGTGCACCAAGCCGCACGTCCTCGTCTACCTGCGCTTCGCTTAACCGGAATTGATCACACGCGCCAGGCGCGTTGATAAAGCTGCGATCGCCATCCTCTCCCACCGCGACAATTGTTGCGGTGGTGCGATGTCCAACCAGAGTTTGAATCCCGGATCGTGTGGCCCAAGATTCCACCAAGCTCCTGGTTATCTGGCCAAGATTGTCGCCGCCCACCGTCGCATAGACCGACACCGGCACCCCCAGTCTTTCCAGAATTTGTCCCGTATTTGCGACTGCGCCACCCGGTTGAACTTCGATCTCTTCAATCGAAACGACGTTTCCACGCTTTGGCCAATCGCCAATCGGACGTGCCATGATGTCGGCTACCAACGTGCCGGCTAGGGAGATCATTGCTTCGTTATTTCGATCCGATGTGGCAGGTCACTCTGGGCAACAACTAACTCTTGCAGCAACTTTTTTCCGTGACCGGACGCACCGAACAACGACAGTCGAGTTCGAGCGATTTCCCGCAGCCTTTCGATCACGTGTCGGAGAATAACCTGGTGTTTTGGATCGTGCGCCGGAGGCAGTGCTGCTCCTTCGGTTAACGCATCAACGAAGCCGTTGATCAAGGCAGCTCCGATGTTAATTTTGTAGACATTCAGTTGGGTGGCCGCCTTCGCATCTTCCGGATGGATACCGCTCCCGCCATGTAAGACCAAAGGGATGCGCGTGCTCTTGGCGATCTCGCGCAACAGTTCAAGATCGAGCCGTGTTTTCTGACCGTGCTCGGAACCAACCGAAACCGCCAACGTATCAGCTCCGCTCTTTGCTGCCATTTCGGCGGTCTCTTCGGCGGCCGCTCGAATGGCTCGACCGCCCTGATACTCGCCACCGAATTGACCGATTTCGGATTCAAGGATCGCTCCACAAGCATGAGCGGCTTCCGCAAATCGAATAGTGTCACGAATATTGTCCGCCAACGGATGATGTCCGCCGTCATACATTACCGAGAAGTAACCGTGACGAAGGCTGTGATAGATATTTTCATCTTTCCCCGGATGATCCTGATGCATCAGCACCGGCGCTGACGCTCGCTCGGCGAGGCTCCGAATGATTCCGGCAAGCTCGGTCATCCCGGCATAGTCAAAATTAATGAAATCGGTCTGCACCATCACTGGGGCATCTTCGAGCTCTGCCGCTTCGATAACAGCACGGGCCATTTCCAGATTGCTGACGTTGAAAGAAGGAACTGCGAACTTGTTCTTGAGAATGAAGTTAAGGAATAGTCGCGGTTTGGTGACGAACATGATGAAGAATGGAGTAGCGGGCGTGTTGAAGCAATCAGCGGTTTCTGGTAACGCCAATCGCGCAGCTCTGCGTGAATTTTCGAGGTTGCGTAACACCAGGGGCATAACGGGACAGTCGCCGCTACCGGAGAGGGCGAAACGCCCATGCGCCGACATCCCCATGGGTCGTTCTCCAGGCTCACAGATCCCGCCTTCGTTGGATCTGCCGCCTTCGCAGACTACGGCGCGCCCTGACAATCAGCGTGGGCAAGATCATAGAACTGAGCCGCGACGTAGGCTTGGCGGAGTCGGGTTTCGCCCTACCCCGTCGATACGCCGATACGCCCATACGCCCATAAACCCTCGGGCCCTATCTGCTCTTCACCACCGGCAATTCCACGAAGCTGGCGTTGTCGCCGGCGTCGAAGACTTTGACAGAGCTCTTCCGGTAATCGCTTGGTTTGGCCA
>DATNNZ010000174.1:0-3931 GCA_035601575.1 Chthoniobacterales bacterium | reverse complement strand
TTATCCGGTGTGCGACTATGCCGAGTTGCGCGGGTTTGGCCTAGTGTGCCGGAGTTAGTTGGTCCGGACTTCCACTATTTCTGGAGCCAGGCATGAGGCGTGCAGACGAATTTGTCTTTCCAGAAGACGAACTACCTTCACATCGGCTTAAGGAAGAGATTGGCCGAGGTGCGAATGGAATTGTCTACCTTTGCCACAACGAATTATTGAACCGTCCGGAAGCTTTAAAGGTATGGCTTAGGCTACGGGCAGCGGACCCGCGCAACAAGTTTCATCAGGGAATGGAAGAGGTTCGGAAGGCAGCGGCAGCTGCGAGTAGCTTTGTGGTGCCGATATATGGTGCGGGCCAATTATCTGCTGGCCTCTTCTACGCTACGATGGAATTCGTGGATGGAATACCTCTTCAAAGAATATTGGAACATCCTAGTTCGAGGGAGCCACGGCTTCGATACTATTTAGCTCGGCTTTTCTTCGAAGCTCTTGAGGTGACGGAGCAGGCCGGGGTGTTACACGGCGACCCGCATTCGAAGAACATCATTGTTTCCGCCGGTTCAAAACGACCAACAGAAATAGCCTCTCTTAAGGAGAGCCGATTGAAACTGAAATTAGTCGATTTTGGAACATCGCGCTTCACCGCACCGGGTAGGTTTGAGCGCCGGCATAGAGCGATCGTAATCGAGACGTTCGATCGAATTCTGCGCGACTGCTTCAGGCTCAGATATTGTCATGCCAGGCGAGCTGAATTGCCCGAGCGACTACAAAAAAGAGCAGAAATGGTTAGTCCAAGCTTGAGAGAACACTTTGAACTATTGCTGGTGATAGGAAGGATGGTGAGGATTATGTTGATGCAGGGAGACGAACCAGATCCCCCGTTCGCGTCCGAGAGCTGGTATTCTCCTTCAGAGATTTTGTAGCTGATCCAGTGCTCCACTCTTTTCGCGAATTCAAATGCATTGCTCACGCTGGTGTTGTCCTCCGAAGCTGGACCGTATTTCGGGTCGAATTTTACAATACCCTTTAAAATCAGCGATATTCCGCTCGGTTATTGGCTGCCTGCCGCTGTAATTTCGATGCCGGCACGACAGGGCCACGCGGTGGGGCAGACTCCAATTGACTACCTTCAGTGGATGGCGCGTCAGACGGTATGGACGCAGATGCAAGCTGGTGCGCGTCACAAGCACTCTCTCGGCGAACGCAAAGGCAGTGACGAGTTTTTTTCGATCGACCATCGAAGGAGCATATCGCCATGAACTCTCGCGGGATCGACCCAAGTTCCCCGAAATAATGGCAGCTTGATAGACGAAAATTCTCGCAGGAGCTGGGCATGTATCGCGATGCGAAGCAGTGGCAGCGAATCCGGCGGAACATCCTAGAGAACGGCGTGCCGAAAAAGCGGATCTCTAGGGAGACGAGCATCAGCCGACGAACGATCAACAAAATGCTAACGCATGAACATCCTCCGAGCTACGGTCCTCGGCGACGCCGTTATCCAAAATTGGGGCCCTACATTCATAGGATCAATCAACTTCTACTGGATAACGGTTCATTTTCGCTTTCGCCCGATATGACTATCCAGGATGTCGTTCATCTCCTACGCCGGGAGGAGGGTTTTGCTGGCAGCTACGATTCCGTGAGAAACTACATCAGGCATCTTACTCGTGAGGACAATACCGCATGGGAGCGCGCATACGATCTGATGATTCGGCTCCCTAAACCCAGTGCAATTGAATTCGTCCGGCTCTTTTCGCGAGGCAATGCGCCAGATTTTGCGTCTGCCCAAATCAAGCAATTCGTGCGCAAAGCTGCATGTCCCCATAAGCCGATCAATAAGCCCGGCCGCGAAGGGCAGCGCCTCATTGATATGGAATGGATGCGGCGGGTGCTCCAAAATGAAGTAGATGAGAACACCCTCCATCGCGAGCTTGACGGCATTCCAGAGCTTTCCGCTTTGCTGCGACACCTCCACAATGGTCGCTTGTCGGATCGCAACCGCTCTATGGCAGCCCTAGCAAGCCACCGAAAAATTCCCAGTCAGACGATTTGCGCTTTTCTGGGGGTTGGCAAAGCCTTCGTCCGCAAATACCGGAACAAGTTCGATAGAATGGGCGCAACCATAATGTTCGCCCCTCAAACCAAATCAAATCGCAAGGCTGACAACGAAGACTTGCGGGGCGCGGTTTTTAAACTGTTGCACGAACCGCCGGCCTACCATGGAATCAACCGAACGTCGTGGACGATGGCGCTACTTTCTAAAATCTTGAAAGAGAATGGTAGGCAGGTCGGCATTGCGGTTCTAGCTAAAATGATCAAAGGGGCCGGCTACAAGTGGCGCAAAGCGAAGATTGTTCTGACCTCGAACGATCCGACCTATTTGGAAAAGCTCACTCGCATCCGGTCGATCCTTTCAAACCTGCAGCCTGACGAAGCATTCTTTTCGATTGACGAATTTGGCCCCTTTGCCATCAAGATGAAGCCCGGACGCACGTTGGCCCCGCCCGGTTTTCAGCCGACTGTGCCTCAGTGGCAAAAATCGCGCGGCTGTTTGATTATGACGGCGGCACTGGAGTTATCTAGCAATCAGGTCACTCATTTTTACAGCGCGAAAAAGAACACCGACGAGATGATTCGTATGATGGAGGCGCTGATCAATAAATACCCTGACCGCCGGAAGTTGTATCTCTCCTGGGATGCCGCGTCGTGGCACATCTCGAAACAACTCTTCGCCCGCATCGACGCTCACAACGCAACAGTAGCCAGGGAAGGCGGTCCACTGATCGAGACCGCGCCGTTGCCGGCCAGTGCTCAATTCTTGAATGTGATCGAGTCGGTCTTCAGCGGCATGGCGCGCGCTATCATCCACAACAGCGATTATAAATCGATAGATGACGCAAAGGCGGCAATCGACCGATACTTTGAAGATCGGAATGGCCAATTTCGACGACATCCGAAGAGGGCCGGGAAGAAAATCTGGGGGCAGGAGCGCGAGACAGCGGAATTTTCGGACGCTAACAATTGCAAGAACCCACGGTATCGCTAGGCCGCGTCTTAAAGCTGAACTATGGCCGCTATCAATGCAATCGAAAGACGCCATCGACGGCGTGCAGTTCGGCAGGCTTAATGAGTTTCGAATGTGCGACGGTGACCGCGAATAGCGGGCCTTCGAGTGATTTTTCCCAGAACGCTAGAAAATCCTTCAGCGCCGGGAAATTCGGAAACATATCGTAGTCCTGCCAGATGTAAGTCTGCAGCAGCCAGTGGCGATCCGGCCGGCGATACACGATTTCCGCCGTTGTCAGTCCGTAGCCTAGGACCTGCTTCCTGAAATCCTTGGAAACTGCATCTTTCTCGACCATGCCAACCTCCGCCCCAAAAAAAGAGAATTGCATGATTCTCAATTCGCCAAAAAGGAAAACGTTCAATAGGTGATAGTAATCAACGCGCTAGCAGCATGTTATTTCGCCTGCTAGCAATTGCCGCCAGCATTCGTCCGCGAGAAACTCACGTTGGAGTCAAACATCGTTGCACGAAGCTCTTGCGCCCCAGTGTCACAGGCTTATGTGAAAGGCGGCTAGCACTCGCTCACTGCGACTGCCAATCCAGAAATATTCACAAAAGCCCAAGGAGGATTGCATGAAATTCCGTCCGCTCCACGACCGCGTCGTGGTCAAGCGCATCGACGCCGAAGAAAAAACCAAGGGCGGCATCATCATTCCGGACACCGCCAAGGAAAAGCCCTCGCAGGGCGAAATCACCGCGGTCGGCCCGGGCGGCCGCGACGAGGTGGGCAAGCTGATCCCGATCGATCTTAAGGTCGGCGACCGTGTGCTATTCGGCAAGTGGTCCGGCACCGAGGTCAAACTCGATGGTCAGGAACTGCTGATCATGAAGGAAAGCGACATCATGGGCGTCCTCACCGATCTGCCCGTCGCAA
>DATNNZ010000173.1:0-4527 GCA_035601575.1 Chthoniobacterales bacterium | reverse complement strand
CGGCAATCTCCAGCAATGGCTGATCGGAACCTATCACGGCGTGAGCCGCGACCAGCTCCAGGTTTACCTTGATGAATTCGTCTTTCGCCACAATCGGCGCAGGCAACCCATGGCCGCGTTCCAAACCTTGCTCGGCCTCGGGACCGGACGCAGGCCCACGTCGTATAAGGAGATATGGGGCGGCGCGGACCTTTCAACGCCGTCCAACAAAGATTGAGTGCTATATGTTGGGGTTTGCTGAAACAACCGGGTAAGCATCAGCTAGCTAATGTCCGGTTGATCGTGTTTCGATGTCGACCCTGCGTGGACCGCAACCAAGAACACGCGATCGAGGCCGGCCCGCAAGTTTTCAGGAAAACAAGAATCTCAAAGGAATCGACTATCAAAAAAGGAACTTATTATGACTGAAATAAAAAAAGTAGTGTACACCGCCAAAACCCACACCACCGGTGGCCGGGACGGCGGCGCCTCTCGCACCAGCGACGGGCGGCTAGACGTTAAGCTATCGTTGCCTGGTGGTCCGGGCACGGGCACCAACCCCGAGCAGCTGTTAGCCGTCGGTTGGTCGGCCTGTTTCCTCAGTGCGATCAAGATTGAGGCCGCCAAAATGAAGGTGAGGCCCGCCGACGTGGCGATCGACGCTGAAGTCGATCTATGTATGTCTGACGACGGTTACTCCCTGCAAGCTCGTCTCAACGTCAGCTTGCCCGGCGTGGACCACGAAGTGGCCGAGTCCCTGGTGCACGCGGCGCATCAGACCTGTCCCTATTCGAAAGCCACACGGGGCAACATCTCTGTTGAGATAAACCTGCTCTAAAGTTCGATCGGTGACGGCGGATCTAATTCAGAAAACCGGAAATCTATAAACCTAGAGAACTGTATGCATACCTATCACGCCTACGCTGCGACGTCGGCCAAAGCGCCGTTAGAACCCTTCAGTTTCGATCCCGGTCCACTCGGACCCGAAGAACTCGAAATCGAAGTCACGCACTGCGGCATTTGCCGTTCTGATCTCTCGATGCTCGATAACGATTGGGGTATGACCAAATTTCCCTTCGTGCCCGGGCATGAGGTGACTGTTCCTCACGAGGTTTTGCTCTCGCAAGGCCACCATCCGGAACCAGCGATTCCAGACCCAATTCTGGAAAAGTGGCAAAAGATTGTGAATCTCATGGCGGAGATGCTCGATGTGCCCGCACGTCTGATCATGCGGATCCTGGGTGACGAGATACATGTTTTTGTCTCGAGCAGCACGGCGGGAAATCCTTATCATCCCGGAGACTCCGAGCACTTTTGGGGCTCTGGCCTCTACTGTGAAACGGTTGTTACCAAGAATCACGAACTGTTGGTTCCCAACGCGCTCTTCGATGAGGCATGGAGAAACAATCCGGACCTGAAGCTCAACATGATATCCTATTTGGGATATCCCATTCGTTGGCCTGATGGAAAGCCTTTCGGGACTATCTGCGTTCTCGATTGCAAAACGAATTCATATTCTGAGAAGTACAAACGCTTAGTGACCCAGTTCCGGGATATCATCGAAATTCATTTGGAGATTATCTATACGGAAGCGAAACGCCGAGAGGAGCTAGAACGCTTGGTTGACGAGCGAACGGCCTCACTCCAGGTGGCGGTGGTGCGACAAATCGAAGCCAACAATCGCGTTCTTTTGGAGATGAGCCAGCGGAAGAAGACTGAAGAATCTCTTCGGAAAGCCCAAGACGACCTCGCGCGAATTAGCAGAATCACAACTATGGGTGAGCTGGCGGCGACGATCGCGCACGAGGTAAACCAACCACTTTCCGGCGTCTTGACCAATGGAAATGCCTGTCTCCGGTGGCTGGCTGGCGGCGAATCTAGTTCCCCAAATCTTGAGGAGGTACGTCAGTCCGTCGAGCGAATGATCAGGGACGGTCAACGAGCCGGTGACGTGATTTTGCGACTGCGCAATTTCTTCAAGGCAAGCGGAGGGGAAAAGACATCCCTTAAGATAAATCAAGTCGTTGAAGGAATTGTGTTGTTAGTACGGCACGAGCTAGATAGGAATCATGTCCTGCTTAGAACGGCCTTGTCCGAGCGACTCCCCATCGTTCAAGGCGATTCTGTTCAGCTCCAGCAGGTTCTCCTCAACCTTATCTTAAACGCGGCCGATGCGTTCGCCGACGTGATCGATCGACCAAGAGAGTTAACCATCGTGACCCGTCCCGAATCTGGAGGCGTCCGAGTCGAAGTAAAAGATAACGGAGTTGGCATTGAGAAAGAGAAGCTGGAGTCGATCTTTCAGCCGTTTTACACGACGAAAACCAATGGCATGGGCTTGGGCCTTTCGATCAGCCGCTCGATTATCAAGAACCACGGAGGCCAGCTCATCGCGCAGCCCAACAATGGCCCAGGAACTACATTTTGTTTCACTCTCACCTAATACGCCTGACCTCACGAAACGGAAAAAATCGTACGCTTAGGCGTTCCGGAGGATCATTCGTCCTTAAAAAACGCTCCAGAATTCGATTACAGCTCGTTTTACGGGAAAACGGGTAGTGGAAAGACCAACTGCTTTGTGATGGAGGTTGAGCGTTCCTCCTGAAAGACGCATTGTAGTTGACTGTCTAGACGCTTACCTATAAGATCGATCACATGCCAAGACCGAAGAGCGACGACAAGCGGACCGCAATCCTAAACGCTGCGACTCGCATCATCGTTGTGCAAGGTCTAGGCGCGCCGACGGCAGGGGTAGCCAAAGAAGCTGGCGTGGCCAATGGTTCGCTTTTTACCTACTTCGAGACGAAAACCGATCTCTTCAACCAACTCTACCTTGAACTGAAGAGCGAGATCGCGTCTATGGCGATGAAGGACCTTCCGCAAGGCTCCGAACTGCGCAACCAGTTCTTCCACATTTGGCAGAACTGGACGGCCTGGGCGGTGACCTTTCCCGATAAGCGGCGAGCCTTGGCACAACTCAGCGTGTCTGACGAGATCACGCCGGAGACCCGCGCGGCCGGGCACAAGATGATGGCGGGCATCGCAGAACTGCTGGAGCAGATTCGTGCCAACGGTCCCATGCGTAAGGTGCCTATGAATTTTGTCGCTGGAATCATGAATTCGGTCGCGGAGGCGACGATGGATTTTATGGCTCAAGATCCGGCCAGCGCGAAGAAACACTGCAAAGTGGGGTTCGATGCCCTCTGGCGTGTAATAGCGTGAATTTTTGAGCAGATAAATGACTGACTAGACAAACAACTAAGTGGAGTGAAACATGTCGAAGACCGTTCCTACAAATCGTAACGCATACATCATCACCGGCCCGACCTCCGGAATAGGTCGCCTCATGGCACTCGAGCTGGCCAAGCACGGCACGGTCGTCCTTGTCGGCCGCGACCGCGGAAAGCTCGACGAGGTGCAGAAGACCATCGCGCAAAGAGGGCAGCACGGGGTTTCGGTCGTATGCGATCTGTCGGACTTCGCAAGCGTGCGGCGGACGGCTGCGGAGATCGTCGCGCTCAATCTCCCGATCGTCGCCCTGCTCAACAACGCGGGCATCTTCCCGATGCGCGCCACGAAGAACGCGCTGGGCTGGGACATGGCGTTTTCAACAAACCATCTCGGACCGTTCGCTTTGACCGAGGCGCTCGTGCCGCATCTCCCCAATGGCGCGAATGTCGTCTTCGTCTGTTCCGGCGTCGAAGATCCCGAGCGCAAGCCCGCCAAGGCCGCTGGTTTTCGCGGCGGTCGCTACATCTCAGCAGAGGCGAGCGCGCGCGGCGAGTGGAAACCCGGCGGCTCCGCGATGCCGGGCGCGGACGCCTACGCCACGTCGAAGCTGTGCAACCTCGCTACGGTAATGGTGTTTGCCCGTGAGACTCCACGGTTACGCTTCAACGCACTCGAACCGGGTTTTACTCCGAATACCGGCCTCGGGCGCGAGGCCAACGTCTTCCTGCGCTTCTTGGCGAACTACATTCTTCCGGTGCTCGCTCCCCATATCAAGTATTGGAGCACCCCAAAGAAAGCCGCGCGCGTGGCCACCAAAGTCGTGATCGACGTATCCGGTCAGACCGGCATCTACTACGACGAAGGAGGCAACCCGATGCTCGGCTCAGAGCTCGTACGCGATCCGAAGTTCACAGCTCGCGTCGTCGCAGAGACACGCGCTCTGCTCGCGACGGTGCCGTAATGTGATGGTTATCGTGCCTCGCGTACCTGAGGTTCTTTCGCCTCGATGGGTCCCGGTGACTTGAGTGGGGATTCTCCGTTGAATATGTTCGCGAGAACACTAGCTTCGGTTTTGTGGGAGAGATTGATATCAAGGCCCTGCTTGCGGATCTGGAACGATCACGCGAGGGGAAGTGTTGCAACTTTGCAGTCATCCGGTGATAGGCTGGCAGGATGGCTCCTCCTGGCATCTTCGGTTTGTGGTTTATTCAAGTGGCGGCAATTTGAGCCGGAGGTCATCCTGCTGGCGGTGGGATGGTACTTGCGCTTTTCCCTGTCGTACCGCGACGTCGAAGAGTTGCTCGCCGAGCGGGGTTT
>DATNNZ010000172.1:0-6128 GCA_035601575.1 Chthoniobacterales bacterium | reverse complement strand
GGGTTCGTTCCGCCCAAGTTGCGTGGCCATTCCAGCGATCACGTGTGAACGGGAAACGGGCAAAACCAATTCTACTATTTTCTAGCATAAAACTGCGACCGGCCCATCTTTTGCCCGAGCCAAAAAGTTTTCTCGACGATTGACCATCTTAGGAGGGTCAGAAAATGGATCTCCCGGCAGGCATTCGAACTTTGCAACGCACCGATCGCTGGGTTGGCGCGCCACTATGCGCCCTTTTAACCCTTCTCAGGAGAATCTTTGAATCCGCGGGGCAGCTACGACCGCGGCAAATTGAGAGCATTCTCTTCGTCAAGTTCGCTGAGCAGGGCTCAACCGTACTCGCTTATCCGGCAATTCGTCGTGCGATCGAAATGGTTGGACGTGAAAACGTTTACTTCGTCGTATTCGAAGACAATCGCTTCATTCTCGACGCGATGGAAATCATTCCTGAGAGGAATGTGATAACGATTGCGACGCGGAACCCTTTTGCACTACTAGCTGGGGCACTGCACGCGGTACTTCAGACCCGGAAAATCCGCATCGACGGCGTCGTTGATTTGGAATTCCTGACACGCTTTTCCGCCATTCTGACGTTTGCAACCGGCGCTAAATCGCGTGTTGGGTTTCATACTTTTTTCGGCGACGGACCGTATCGCGGTGACTTAATGACGCATCGGCTTTTATACAATTCTCATCTCCACACCAGCGAGATGTTCGAAGCGATGGTGGCAGCGTTGACTCGCGACCCCGCCGTGCTCCCGACGTTTGACTTCACCCCTCCTGTGAACCAGCCGCTGCCAAGATTTCGCCCCTCTCCAAGCGAAGTTGCCGAAATTACTGCCCTATTGGAGCGCGAAAATCCTCGCATCGGTTCAGCGCCACTCATCCTGCTTAATCCGAACGCGAGCGACTTATTGCCGTTAAGACGTTGGTCGGAGCGACGCTATGTCGAACTTGCCCGACGGTTGTTGGAACGCTATCCGGAGTTGTTTATCGGATTTACCGGTGCACGGTCTGAAGCCGCTGCTAATAATCAACTTGCAGCCGAGGTCAGTTCGAGTCGTGTTATCCAGCTCGCCGGGAAAACGACTCTACGGCAATTGCTCGTGCTTTACACGCGCAGCGATATTTTGGTGACGAATGACAGTGGGCCAGCTCATTTTGCCTCGATGACGCCGGTTCGCGTCGTCACCTTGTTTGGGCCGGAAGCACCGGCGCTATTTGCCGCGCGATCGGCAAACGCGACCGCTCTCTGGGCCGGCATCGCATGCAGTCCGTGCGTGAATGCGTACAACAACCGGCAATCGGTCTGCCGCAACAATCTTTGCATGCAAGCAATCACAGTTGATGACGTTTTCAAAGAAGTTACACGCATTTACGATTCTCTTAACAAGAGGACACCCGGAAATTTATCTGCGGAATGATCAGTGTGCCAACTCATAGGTCGCGCCAATTTTGCTTCGCGGCGCTTGGGATAATCCTTCTCACGGTTGCCATTCGCCTTCCGTCTCTTTTGCATCCATTTCCGGTTGGTGATGAGGCAGGATATTCTGTAATAGCGAACGAGATCGTCGACGGAGGCCGTCCCTACATTGACGCGGTGGATCGCAAGCCGCCGCTGCTGTTTTGGACATATGCGGCGGTCTTCAAAGTCGCGGGAGAGTACAATTGGATGGCGCTGCACATACTTTCGTTGATTTGGACGCTCGCTACAATGGCCGGGCTATACGTGATCGGAAAACAACTGTTCGATCGCGAAACGGGCCTGATCGCTGCGCTCTTCTACAGCGTGTTTCAACCTTGGGCGAGCTTTAATAGCCTGGCGTTCAACGGCGAGATGGTTATGAACCTGGCGACCGTCTGGGGGTGGGCAATCGGATTGAGACGGAGTTCATCAAAATGGCGACCAGAGCTGTTGGGGGCAGGCGCGCTCCTGGGCGCGGGCTTCCTGCTCAAACAGCCCGCCGCCATAGCAGCAGTCCCCCTCGGCATCTATCTACTCCTCCCGAGCTATCGAGCTAGCCGCAGCTTGACGCGAACGAATTCGATCATTCAGGCAACTATACTCACGGCAGGGTTCTTCGCAGCCGTCGGCCTGGTGACGATTGTACTTTGGAAGCAAGGCATCCTCCGTGAGGCTTTCTACTGGACCATTGCCGATCATGACGTTCCGCATGTTTTTTGGCAGAAGGGAATCATGGTTACGTTGGGCTTCCTCGGGACCTGTTTGCCTTTGGTAATCGGGGCGATAATGGCGTGCCGGGATAAGAGTGAGATTTGGGCTGGGAGGACGGCGGAACGAACAGCGATTCTTGGGCTGCTTGCTGCCTCAGCGATCGGCGCTGCGGCGGGCGCGCGCTTTTTCGGGCACTATTACATCCAACTGATTCCGCCCCTTACTTTGCTTGGCGCGCCATACTACGCGCAGCTTTGGACCGGAAGGATGCAACCGTCTCGCTGGTTATTACGACCTTCTCTCACCTACGCCTGGTTGGCGCTCACCATTGTCGCCCTCTCAATCTCACACTGGCTAGCGCTGGCTCCGCGGCGCAAACCGTTGGAGACGGGACGCTATTTGCTCGAGCATTCTGCTCCAAACGACAGGATTTTCGTCTGGGGCCATAAGGCGAGAATCTATCTCGACGCGCGACGACGTCCCGCCTGTCGCTACATCCTGACCTTTCCACTCACCGGATTAGTCTTCGGCGGACCTGTTCCCGGTCTCGACACTCGCAGCCGGATCTTGCCGGGTGCGTGGGCAACGCTCGAGCAAGATTTTAAGAAGCATCCCCCGGCCTACATTGTCGATCTTTCCTCTGAGCCCGGCGCAGAATATCCGGTTCGAGACTTTCCGATTCTGGCCAAGCTTTTGGCGGAACGATACCAGCCGGTCGCGCACACCGCTGAAGGTGTAATCTATCACCGAAACGATTATCGCGCCGTGGCGCACCATAGCCCGAAAAGCGACCGCTAGGTCTGGCCGAAAATGGATTTTCGTGCCGGTATCTCTGCTTTAAAATCCACCAATCGCTGTGTTGGTCCGCCGCTTTGCATTCTCCTATGCGAGTCTTGATTACGGGAGGCGCCGGCTTCATCGGCCGGCACATAGTCGAACACTTCCAAGATCGAGCAGAGGTGCGTGTCCTTGATAATCTGCGCTGTGGTTTTAAGAGCAATCTGTCTGGCTTGGAATGCGAACTCATCGTCGGCTCAATTCTCGATCGCGATCTGGTCAGAGAAGCCATGAAAGACGTGGACTTCGTCTTTCATCTCGCGGGTATGGTGAGCGTACCGGGATCCGTCCAGCAGCCGAGTGAGTACGACGAGATCAATGCTGGAGGTACAGCGATTGTCTTGGAAGAGGCGACGCGAGCTCGGGCGAAAAGGCTGATCTTTAGCAGCTCGGCTGCAATTTACGGCGACAATCCAACGACACCAAGAATTGAAGACATGCCGGCCGAGCCGAAAAGTCCGTATGCGACAAGCAAGTATGAAGGCGAACAGCACTGCTGCTCCTTCACAGATGGAGGACAGCTCGCTACTGTTTCCCTTCGTTATTTTAATGTCTTTGGTCCCTACCAACATCCGAGAAGTGAATATAGCGCGGTCGTTCCGGCTTTTATTGAGAAAGCGATCAGAAACGAGCCGATTACGATTTTCGGAGACGGCCGGCAAACGCGAGACTTCATTTATGTAAAGGATGTAGCCGCGGCCAATGCGTTCTTCGCGTTAAAATCACAGGACACCGGGGTCTTCAACGTCGCTTGCGGCAGGCAGATAACAATAACTGATCTGGCTCTAACCATTCGCAACCTTACCAAGTCTAGCTCCAGGATTAACTACGGTCCGGAGCGATCAGGCGACGTGAAACATTCAGTCGCAGGCATGGATAAGACCCAAAAGGCTGGCTTTAGGCCGGTTTGCGATTTGGTCGGAGGAATGCGCGCAACAATCGAATTTTTCAAGAGAGACCTAGCGGCCATTGAGCAGGCCCCTCATGTATGACTCGATCTCAAAGCCGCTGGGTGAACGTGATCATCATCGGGCTTGTTATCATCCTGCGTTTGCCCACGCTCCTGCCATCGTTGTACAACGCTGATGAGGGCTATTACGGGATAATCGCGAACGATACCCTGGACGGCGGGACGCTTTACCACACGGCCGTGGATACGAAGCCGCCAGGCATCTATTACATTTACGTCGCGGTTTTCAAGGTGGCTGGGAAGAACAATCTTCTTGCCGTTCATGTCCTCGCCATCCTTGTCGTCGCAGCCACCGCCTTGGTCGTACGGCGGATTGGCGCGCGGGTGGGGGACGATTGGTCGGGGGCATGGAGTGGCATTGGATTCGCCATTTTCATGCATGCCTACCGGCCGGGTGACACACTCACCGCGAACACCGAGATTTTCGCGTCTTTTTTTCTCGCGCTGAGTGTCCTCGCCTTCCTGCAAAACGGAAGAAAAGTGGGCTGGGGTTGGATGTTCCTTAGCGGCGCGCTGGTCGGGGTGGCCACTTTGTTTCGGCAGCCTTCGGCCGTGACTTTGGGAGCAATGCTGGTGTATCTCGTTTACGTCTGGCTCATTCCCCGGTACCAAACACTCGGACGTGTTTTGGCAGCAGGCACCGGTGTGGTGACTGGATTCGTCGCCGTAATCGCGGGACTGGCGTGGTATTACCGATGGCAGGGCAATCTACATGACGCGTATCTGTGGGCGTGGGCGTTTGCGATTCGCTACGTCGAGTCTGAAACAACCTTCCTTTATGTAGTGAAACGTCTCGTCACCGTTCATCTGGTTGTGATGCTCGCCTGGGGCCTGTTATGGTATTTTGGTCTTCGGCAATTGGTTGAGACACTTAGATCTTTTCGGCGCGGAAGGACTGTGCCAACCGAGCAGGTACTCCTTTTTTTCTGGCTGGTCCTCAGTTATTTGACGATCTTTATTGGATGGCGATTTCCGGGACATTATCATTTGGCCGTACTTCCGCCGCTGTCGATTCTCGCTGGCCAGGCGTTCTCACGTTTTGTCGCGGAGCAACGACGCTCTCGTCCGCGACGCTGGCGATGGATCCGAATAAGCATTGTTGGTGCGGCTGCTTTGCCGGCAATAGGTTTTCTCGTCGGGGCTTTTGTAGTGCGAACGCAGACACTCGATTTTCTCCCGGTTGTTCAGAAGATCGTCAATGAGACGAGACCGAACGATCGTATCTTTGTCTGGGGAAGTAGCCCGCAACTCTACAGTTTCTCCGACCGGCGGATGGCGACGCGTTTCGTGAGCTGCACACACCTGGTCGGCGCCTACGCCAGCCGGCCACATGAGGTGAGAGATAAAGGGCAGAGCGTGATTCCGGAAAGTTGGAAGATGTTCCAGGCGGACTGGGAAGCCCACCCTCCCGTGCTCATCATCGACATGTCAACAGCGGACCCGTTCTGGTCGATTCATCCAATGACCCGATATTCCGTGCTTCGTGCCTTCCTCGGGGAATATCGCGTGGAGACGGTGATCGACGGCAAAACAATTTATCGTCGACTTTGACACCGCAATCGAAACAGCGCGCATGACGACACGAAGGCCAAGCATCTCGGTGGTGTATCCAATGTTCAATGAAGAAGAGAACATCGAGCGCGCGGTCCATTTCGCCGAGGCAGCCTTGGCCGATATGACGTCTGATTACGAAATCCTCATCGTCAATGACGCCAGCACGGACCGCTCAGCGGAAATCGCGGAAGCGTTGGCGCGATCAAACTCGCGTGTGAAGGTGTTCCACCACGAACGTAATTTGAAACTGGGAGGCGCGCTCCGGACAGGTTTCAGTAACGCCACGAAAGAGCTTGTCTTTTACTGTGACTCGGATTTGCCGGTCGACCTGAGGGAGTTGAACCGGGCGGTGCATGTCATGGAGTTTACGAGGTCCGACATCGTTTCGGCTTTTCGCTTTGATCGAACCGCGGAAGGACCTCTTCGCACCGTGTATTCAGTTTGTTACAATTTACTTATCCGTTCCCTTTTTCCGTTGCGGGTGAAGGACATCAATTTCTCCTTCAAATTGTTCAAGCGAGAGGTTTTGGATAAGGTTGCGTTGGAGGCGGAGGGTTCGTTCATCGACGCGGAACTGCTAATCAAGGGCAA